>CAZCDQ010000246.1:0-1792 GCA_964497605.1 uncultured bacterium | reverse complement strand
GGCGGTAAATAAGCGAAAACATCGTATTCAGGATGTTCCGCTGCGTGAATTTCTGATATCCAACATGAACGCCGGCGTCATTTTTTACCCATCCACGAGACATCACAAGCCTGCCATCTGGGCCGCGGTGCGGCACCCTGACCTCGTAACCAGCCGTGGTTTCACCGACCAGTTCAAGCCGGGAACCCATATACATTTCCGCCGCGAGCATTGTGCATTCGCGGTTGACGTATATGGGCACCTTATGAACGACCGCGACAATGAAATCGTTCGGATTGACTGCCCGCTCGATCTCTGCAGCCGATCCAACCGCAACATTTTGCGCGGGAATCCAGCCGAAAGAAATCTCGCTCCGAACATAGTACCAGTCTTTGTCTTTCGAGGTGTGAAAAATAGCAACCGGTGTACCGAAATCCACCGCGGTTGATTGCAATAGGTCGAGCCACCCGTTCGCGCTGCCCCAGCCGGGAAGTTCAGTGGGCATGACACGATTCTGAGTGTTTGTTATAATGATCCCATATCGGGGCGAGATTGTATCGGGAATGGAGGTGTAATCGGTCATATCGAGAAGTTCGTTTTTCATCGGTTTATCGAATTTCAGGAGCCGCCTGTCGTAGAACGTGCGGTTTTCGAGGTATTCCCGTTCACGGTCGAATCGTGCGCGGAGACTATCGCCGGAGAATGTCATAATTTCCAGCGGATTCTCGAACAGGAACTGAACGCCGATAACATCCTTATTCTCCACTACGCTGCGTATCGAGAACGGATTGCCGTCGATGTCGGTTGTCTCGAACTTCATCTCACGGTTTTTCGCATTAAGTTCACGTATCTGCGCGGACGAAAGTATAACCATGTCGGGATTATCGAGACGCGAAATCCAGAATTCGGGATGCTGCATTTCCTCGGTTGTATTGGGCGCTATATTCGGAGCGGGATCGGCGGCGGCAGTACAATGTAACATTACAACTGCCATTGTAAGAAGAATACTAACTCTTATGAAACAATATCTTATCATCGTTAACATAGCCGTCTCCCTGAATCGTGTACCCGATAAAAATTCTAAAACATATTTGCAGAATATAAAATATAAGAATCTCAATAGCCTTAGTCTGGAGATAATATCTTTCTCTGCAAACTCTGAGTTATTTTATACATTGCGGCATCTGTGCTGAAATATTATCCGCGTTTTTTCTCGGACGTCCGCGCGTTTATCCAATCGGTGAATTGCTCGATATTCTGTCCGGTGCGGGCCGAAAGGCGGATGATATCGATACCCGGATGTGTCGCACGGATATTCTGTTCGAGCAGGTCGACATCGGCGCCGAGCACCTCGGCGGCATCGATCTTGTTAATTAGTGCAAGGCTTGCATTCTGAAAAACCTGTGGGTATTTAAGCGGTTTATCCTCGCCCTCGGTCACGCTCACCATTGCGATCTTGTGATCCTCGCCGAGATCGACACCGGAGGGGCAGACAAGGTTGCCGACATTTTCTATTACCACCAGATCGAGGTTCTCAATATCAAGCGCATCGAACGCAGTTTTTGCCGCAGCGACCGATATATGACATCCGGTAATCGCATTGGCTATCATTTCCACCGTAAGCCCGGCTTCCTCTAAGCGGTCGGCGTCGTTTCGGGTGGCATTGTCTGCCTCGATAACAGAAAGACGGAGGTACTGGGACAAAATCGGCAGTGTCTGTTCAAGCAGAGTCGTTTTCCCGCTTCCGGGCGAGCTTATCAGGTTGACCGCACAAATGCCGAGTGAATTCAGCATTTCGCGGATGTCCGCCGCA
>CAZCDQ010000245.1:0-1848 GCA_964497605.1 uncultured bacterium | reverse complement strand
AGTAAAGGGGAATATATTTAGAAATCAGTCGAAGTTTGACTTTTGCAATTGGCTCTTAATATTATGAAATAAAACAAAAAAACAAAATAAAATGAAACTTATTTTCACCCAATTCATCATAGTTATAAAGCAATTATTCTATAATATTGCTTTGCACGTGGATAAACGTATTTTGAAAAAGTACATTTTTATTGAGGAGGTCACGGCTATGTATAAAGAGATATCAATGATGTTTGGCATTTTAACATATTATTTCTTAGCGTATTCGGCGCTTTATATAGCTTCATATAAAGTTATGAATGCGCTCGCAAAATAAATATGGTTAAAACATATATTTTAAAAAGACGCTCAGGTTTCGGGCGTCTTTTTTTTGCCGACCTTTCAATATGGGTTCTCAGCGATATTATTGCCTTTCAACCACCATGTCCTGCGTTGCCGCACGCCGTCCGGCCGCATCGACCGCCGTGACCGTGTAAGTATGTGCGGCGCTGTCAGTGACACTGTCCACGAATAAGAACGGCTCTTTTGACACGGGCGCCGTTTCTCATTTCCTGAGCTGAAGCCGGTTCGCGCGGGGGAGTCAGTTCTCCCTCGGCAATCTGGAAATAATTGGTTTTACCGTCCTTAACCGGTCGGGTCATCGCCTCGATATCGCGTCTGTCGGTTACCGAGAGATCGTCCGGTGCAACTTGAGCGGCGGCGATATTGTGTGTCAACTGGCATTGTGAAACGTCTTCACTGACCTGGCCGATACCAATAATCGCCGTATGAATACCGGGTGTAGTCAGGGAGTATTGAATAAGGGGACTGCTCGGCAGCGACGGACTTCCAATTGTTCTGACCACATGACGGGGCTCGCGCGACCATTCGGCGGCTTTCGTGTACATGGCTCCGTCCGCAAACGCTTTCATTGCGATAATGCCAATATTTTTCGCATGCGCTACCGGAATGACATTGTACTGCATATTTCGGTTGAGCCGGTCGTTGGCATTAATCGCGACAAGCATACCGTCGAGAATGTTATTCGTATCACGCTGAATCATTTCCATCATGACCGGCGAGGAATAATGACCGGAAAATCCGATGTGTCTAATCAGTTTTTCTTCTTTCGGGTTGAGGCCTGTATGGTTCGTCCCGTCTCGGACATCTCTGAGAGCGGCGAGAGCGCCGATATTCTCGGCTTTCGGATCGGGATTATCGAGTCCTTCATAGACCGCATCAACCTCCTCCATTGTCGACAACGTATGAATGAGCACCATATTTATAAAGGAACCCTCGGGATAATTACCGTTACCGTCACCGTAAATCTGCGAGAGCGTGCGCCTGACATCGTCAAGCGTTTTCGATCCGGCAGGACCGTTCGTCGAATTCCTTACATTCGGATTTTCCCATCCGCCTTTCGCCCAGCGGATCAGTGATTTGCTGGTCAGGAAAATCGAATTTCGTAGATATTCGTCGTAACCGGGCTCTCCGGGAACCAAATGTAGTTCCCTGAACGCTTTACCGTAATTCATCTGGCTCGGGCCATACACATTGGATGTGTCATAGTAATTGACTCCGGACGCGAACGATTTCAGAATAATTTTTACCGGATCGACATCGTCAGGTGTCCATTGAAGGGACGACTGTCCACCGAGACCAAATGTAGTGACCGGGAAATTAATTCGTCCGAACGGCCGTTTCATAAGCTGTGTGACATCTGCTCCGCTGCATCTTACAAAAGGTGTCGCTATTGCAACAGCCGAACCTGCTTTCATAAAAGAACGTCTCGAAAACGATCTATATTCATTGCATTTCATTATCATCACCCCACTCGAAAAATTTGAATGTTTAATTGTTTGAATTCTA
>CAZCDQ010000244.1:0-1908 GCA_964497605.1 uncultured bacterium | reverse complement strand
CTGATCTTTAACAGTTTGATTTCAAGAATCCTTTGACGACAGGGGTTTACAGGGTCATAAATTTCTCTTGGCACTACCGGATGCCTCTGTGATAATCATGATAATTCGCGAATAGTCGGCGGTACAGACACACCAACCGCCTTGAATACCGACCCGCACGACCCTTTGCATTCGGTTCGGATGACAAGACATTGTTCATTGTCGGTTACATGGACTTCTTGAAGTGCGATGAGGTCATGAATAACATCAGCCCATTCGAACTGATAACCGGCGCTATTCAGCCGCCGATCGAGTTCTTTTTTGAGTATCAGCGCCAAGAAGCTGCAAAATACATGACCTCTGATAGTCGTATCGCACTGATGGAACACTGGGCGTGTTTCGAGGAGGGACTTCACATCACGGAAAATCCGTTCAACCTGCCAGAGTTCCTTGTATTTGAGCGCCACCTGCGCGGCGGGCATATCGGTACTGGTTTGCAGCACCCATTTCCCGTCGAACCGTGAATCGTCGCGAACCTTGTCCGAATCGATACGGACGCTGTTTTTTTCAATTTTCAGATATTTACGATAACCTTTGTTGCCGATAAGCTGCTTAGCGCCAGAGGCGATGCGCTCCTCCAATGAGGCAATGATCGCTTCGCGGTCCTGCGCATCCTTGCGGGCTTGTCGTTCGTTCAGACAGACGATGTAACGTTGTCCGTTATGGTACACCTCGGTGACTTTCAAGGGCGAGGGACCGTTCTTTGACACGCCCTCGGGGTACACGTCGTTATACTGTTCCGCCCGGGGGAGCACGTTCGTCGCGATGTCCCTGACACGGCGCATCCGGAATCCCAAAATGTAGGGTATCCGCCGTTCGTCGAGGTCGGCTGTGGTACCGGCGCTGATCATGCCGCGGTCAGCAACAATGCAGAATCCGCCGATTCCAAATCGCTGCTGCATCTTACCTACCACGGGTACGAGGGTGGTCACATCGGCGGTGTTGCCGGGCCACATTTCACAGCAGAGCGGTCTCCCGTTATCGTCGATGACCGCGCCCACAAGCATCTGGTTCAGATCCGGACGATGGTCTTTACTGTAACCTTTCCGGCCGAGAGCTTCTCCTCCCCGGCCTTCGAAATAGATGGAGGTGGTATCGAAAAATACCATATCAAGACGCGTAAACATATCACGGTTGTTGAAAAATATCGCTTCCTCGATCATATCTTTTGTGCATCGCGGTGCGAACGGGATGGCATCCGTCTGATCGTCGAGTTCTTCTCCCAGAAATGCCATTGCGCGGTACAGGTGATGCAGGCTCAGTGTATCGGTACCGTCTATCCGGTAATCACGACGCCATTTGTCGCATGAACGGTCGGAGCCGGACAGGATCAGCCGGTGCAGTACGGTGAGAAAGACTGCCCGTTCCACATCGAACCCGAACCGGCGGTTCTTCAGTACGCCTCGCAAGGCGTCCCGGATACCGGTCTCTATCCACAGCCGTTCGAAGATGAGCGCAGGACCAATTGATCGAGCATCAGCGGCGACATCACTTTTACCGGAAAGAATCATGAGCGTCCGCTCGGAAAACCGTGACAACGAGCGTATCAGTGTTTCGATCCGGTCCTTGGGATGCAGGTGAACCATCCGGCCGATGGTGGCGATAACCCGCTGTTTGACTTTGCCATGCTCTTTTCTGTTCTCGACGATTTGCAGATACTGGTAGTTGCCGGATTTCTTGATACGAGCAAACACAGGAGCCTCCTTTTGAAAGGACACTCCCAATTAAGACTATAATAGTTATTCTGTCAAGCATTATATTGCAGTTCTGTGGCACTACCATTTTGGGGTGCCGTAAAATCGTATTCAATATTTACAACAACTTACGTCAATTTTGTCCCAAATTTTAAAAATAACTGTTAAAGATCAG
>CAZCDQ010000243.1:0-2036 GCA_964497605.1 uncultured bacterium | reverse complement strand
GCAGACTGGGCACACGCTCCAAAAAATACTTTCAACTTGACTTTGTTCATAGCAGAAAAAATACTTGTGTTTTTTGCGATATCTTAAGATAATTGTAAATGCTTCTAAAAAAATATCTGTGGCTTTATTCCGCACATTGTGCAATTAATCATTAATTACTTTTCCACAATCTCATAAATTCAATTAAAAGGAGAGAATGTTATGTCTGTAAAAAAATCTCGTTTTTCACGCCGTTCATTCATGAAAGCATCAGCCGCTACCGCCGCTGCGGGCGGTTTTTCGAGTATTGCTGAAAACGGCGTTGTCAGTGCGCAAGTCAGACGGAGTTCGGAACCCTCTGAACTCCGAATCACCGATTTACGCGTTGCACGGCTTAAAATGGACTATATTATCCGCATCGACACAAACCAGGGTATCTCCGGTATCGGTGAACTCAAAGGCGGCGCGTCGAAAGTCTACGCGCTCATGCTGAAACGGCATATTCTTGGCGAAAATCCCTGCAATGTGGATAAGATTTTTAGAAAGATTAAACAGTTTGGAAACCATGCCCGTCAGGGCGCAGGTGTGTTCTCGGTTGAGATGGCGCTCTGGGACCTCGCCGGAAAAGCATGGGGCGTTCCTATTTGGCAGATGCTTGGCGGACAATTCCGCGACAAAATCCTTATGTATTCCGAGGCAAATCCGTTCTCACACGATCCCGTCGTAATGGGCAACCGGATGAAAGGAATCATGGAAAAAGGCTATAAATTTCTGAAAATGGACATCGGTATCAGGCTTCTCGAAGGAATCGAGGGCACACTGACCGAACCACCCGGCATGTCGAAAACAAACAATATCATGCACCCGTTCACCGGCATCCGTGTCACCGAAAAGGGTCTTGATGTTCTCGAAGAATACTGTGCAACAGTCCGCGACATCGTCGGCTGGGAAATTCCCATAGGAACCGACCATTTCGGCCACATGGGTATTGAAGACTGTATCAAAATCGCTCGCCGGTTGGACAAATTCAATTTCGCGTGGTACGAGGATATGATCCCCTGGCAGCTGACCGATCAGTATGTCCGGCTGAAAAATTCCTGCACGACACCAATTCTCACCGGCGAGGATATATATCTTGTCGAAGGTTTCAGACCGCTCATCGAGAGTAAGGCATGCGCGATCATCCATCCCGATCTCGGCTCCTCGGGCGGTATTCTAGAAAACAAGAAACTCGGCGACCTCGCGCAGGAGCACGGTATTTCAATGGTTATCCACGGGTGCAATTATCATCCGAGAATGTATGCAAGCATCCATTCAGTCGCCGCGACAGAAAACTTCCTTTGTCAGGAATTTACCCATCCAAACGAGGACTGGTACGATGAGATGATTACAGGCGTACCGAAACCGATCGTTCAGGACGGCTATATTCCCGTACCGAAAAATCCGGGACTCGGGTTCGAATGGGTCGAGGACGCGGTGAAAGAACAAATGCCTGATCCGAAAGAGTATTTCCTGCCGACACCGGAATGGGACGGCGAGGAACTCAGGCTCAACGACCGGCTGTGGAGCATGATCCGTGAAGATGAGCGGAAACTGCGCCGCGATTATCCTGGCGCCGTCGTATAAACGATGGTTTATATAAACTGATAACGAATCGTATATTTGGAGAATGTTTTGAGACAGATATTGTTTCTTGTAACAGTCTTTATTTCAATGTTTGTACTCTGTACATTCGCAGGAGGTCAGGAAATGGGCTGGAAAGCCTCGGGGAAAGGCGGCGCTGTTGCGGTGCGGTAAACGCGGGTATGATAATGCTTGAAAAAGGAGGCAACGCGGCAGATGCCGCCGCTGCGACACTCCTCGCGCTTACCATCACCGATTACGGGGCCTGCGCCATCGGCGCCGAAATTCCGTTCATGTTTTACAATGCCGAAACCGGAGCGGTAAAAGTGCTCTGTGGACTCGGCGGAGCTCCCCTCGATCCGAAATCGATCGATTGGTACTATGAGAACGGCATCCCCGATCAGGGCGATATGAAAGCGGCGCCGGTTCCCGGC
>CAZCDQ010000242.1:0-2149 GCA_964497605.1 uncultured bacterium | reverse complement strand
CAGAAAATGGAAGCGGTCGGCCGTTTGGCGGGAGGCGTCGCCCATGATTTCAATAACATGCTCAGCGTTATCATCGGCAATGCGGAACTGGTATTAAATGCCCTTGAAGACACTGATTCGCATTATGGAGAAATCAATGAAATCATGAGCGCGGCAGAACGGTCTGCCGACCTGACACGGCAATTACTAGCTTTCGCCCGCAAACAAACGGTAATGCCCAAAGCTCTCAATCTGAATGACACCATTAAATCGATGCTTAAGATGCTTGGACGGCTGATTGGCGAGGACATCGATTTGTTATGGATGCCCGGCAAAAAACTTGACACTGTTTATATAGATCCGGCACAGATCGATCAATTACTTGCCAATTTGGCCGTGAACGCCCGGGATGCAATTGGTCAAAATGTTGGCAAAATCACTATCGAAACCGACAACGTCGATTTCGATGAGGAATACTGTACACAACATACCGGATTTATTCCAGGCCTATATATTATGCTTGCCGTGAGCGACGATGGCTGCGGCATGGACGCGGAAACAAAAGCGCAAGTATTCGAACCGTTTTTCACCACGAAGAATCAAGGAGAAGGTACCGGTTTGGGATTGGCCACCGTATACGGTATTGTCAAACAGAACCACGGCTTTATCAATGTATACAGCGAGCCCGGCCAAGGCACGACATTCAAAGTGTACTTGCCCGCTCACCGCCGACGGGTGACAGACGAAACGAAAAAACACCAGGCTAAACCTGTTACCCCCGGTCACGAAACAATCCTGCTGGTGGAGGATGAACCGTCCATTCTCAATCTCGGAAGAAAAATTCTTGAGAGATTGGGATATCAGGTTTTAGCCGCATCCACACCGGGTGAAGCAATACGGCTGGCAGAGGAACACAATGGGAGAATCGACCTGCTCATGACTGATGTTATTATGCCGGAAATGAACGGGCGCGACCTCGCCAAAAATCTGCTTTCGTTGTATCCGAATATTAAACGGCTTTTCATGTCGGGGTACACTGCTAATGTTATCGCTCATCATGGTGTGCTGGATGAAGGGGTCAATTTCATTCAGAAACCGTTTTCCATGCAGGAACTGAGCGATAAAGTGAGGGTTGCGCTTGAAAAGGAATAAGCGTCTGTTGCGTGGTTCCGGAAACTGCACATTCCCTTCGCAACGAACATATTATGTATTGACTGATACACCGCCAATAATCGAATAAATAGGAGGAAACAAAACGTAATGGAAATCGATATCATTCTCAGTGAACTCGAACAAAATTGCGGATATTTCCCCCGCGACGCCGTCGAAGAAGCGATTAGGCAAAAAGAGGAAATAACACCATACCTCTTACGTTCTCTTGAGGAAGTTTGTGCGGGTCATGTTAAACCGGATGAAGATGAGGCGTATTTTCTGCACATTTACGCCATGTACCTGCTTGCTCAATTCCGTGATAAGCGAGCCTACCCGCTTGTAATGCAGATATGCACATTCCCCATTGAGAAACTCGATCTCATGCTCGGTGATGTAGTAACTGAGGGATTGCCGCATATCATTGCATCGGTGTTTGACGGCGATACTCAACCGATAAAATCGGTCATCGAAAATACATCAGCTGACGAATATGTGCGGAGTTCGGCGCTCCGTTCCCTCACAATATTGTTTTACGAGGGGATACTCGAGCGTACAGAGGTCATTGCCTATTTTGCGGAGCTGTTCCGCGGGAAACTCGAGGAAGAGTATTCATATATTTGGGATTCACTGGCCTCCGAAGCTGTCAACCTGCATGCCACAACGCTGGCGAACGATATCCATAATGCATATGAACGGGATTTGGTCTGGCCGGGAGACATGCACCCGGATGAGGTCGATCGGGTATTTGCAATGAACGAGGAATCAGTTATTGAAAGATCCAGAAAATGGCATAGCGGCTTGATTGACGATACGATCAGTGAGCTACAGTCATGGGCATGTTTTGAACCAGATCAGTCATCAAGTCATACAGAGACTGAAACATTCAATGAATTACCACTGAAACAATCATCGTCTTCAATCGTACGATCCGAGCCGAAGATCGGCCGGAACGAGCCATGCCCGTGCGGGAGCGGCAAGAAATACAAACGATGTTGCGGAAAATGATTCTCTCTTTCAG
>CAZCDQ010000241.1:0-2235 GCA_964497605.1 uncultured bacterium | reverse complement strand
TGAACATTCCTCCGTTCCAACTCCGGACGGATATAATCAAGGCGGTGGAAAATATTGTACGGATATGTATATGCAAGATAATTATCGACCATGCTGCCCGACCGGTCTGGGAGCGAAAACTGACGTTGGACCTCATTGAATACAAATCGGGCGCCGAATTCTTCGGCAGTTTGGTAGATATCTTCGAAAACGGGCGGAACGCCGATATACGCCAGACGGACATGTTCTTGAAACGGTTCCCGCGTTTCCGCCTTAGCGATGATATTTCGCAGGTCGTTTGTAAACGTTTCGATGTCGCCATTGCAGTCGCTTGAGGACACAAGTTGAAAATGGTTTTCATAGCCGGTTATGAGGTTTTCCAGCCAGGTCATTTTGTCGATGCGGTCGAGAAGAGCCCGAACTGGTTCGAGTTTTTCACGCATACTCTCCGCAGCCTCCATAGTTGTGCCAAGTTGGGCGGCGAGATGGGCAATTTCACAGGCAAGCGTATTGGGGTTCCTGTCGTACGGATAGGCGAACGGAATTGTCCGTTTCCCTTGAAGCTGCAGCGTTTCCATGAGCGCATGGGTATTGGAACAGTCTCCTTGTGTCACCGCGATAATTGTTTCGATATCTTTCTCGACAACGAGTGCGCCGTACATACCCTTTATCCATCCGCATACATTGCGAGGATAACCGTCCCGTTCTGCGATTTGAATCAGTTCCGTGCGGCGGTTGGAGGTGATGAACACGTTGTTCAAATCGACCGGAATTGCTCCCGATGCCCATATCGTTTCAGATGGAACAGTTGTTGTAATACCGATACGTTTCACAATTATTCCGTTTCCCAGCCAAGCGTATATTTCGTAAATAAAGAGCGCGTCAGTGAAGGAATTTTACAGCTTCCTTGATATTTTCACGCGTTCCGCAGATGAATACCTTATCTTTTTCTCCCAAAACAGTATTGCCGTTCGGAATAATAAACGAATGATTGGAATTCAAAAAAACACATGAGAAAATAATACCTTTCGGGAAACCTTTTTGTGTTACAATAGTGTTGATTGTTTTCTCGTTACATTGTGATTTTTCAGGTATCATAAAAATGTCGATCTCGATTTCGCCGAAACTTATGATTGTTCGAAGCTCGGGATTTTCTATAGAGAACATAATTTGCCCGATTAGAAGTTCAGCGCCACGTGAAATGTTTTTTACCCCGACGGTTTTATATATGTTTTCGTATTTCGGATCGTTCATCCGTACGATAACTTGAGATACGTCATTATGCTTGGCAAGTATCGCGAAAGCAAGATTGTCCGCGTCGTTTTTCATAGTTGCAACTGCGACATCGCACCGGTTGATACCTGCGTTTTCGAGTGTTTCGAGGTCTGTAGCGTTACCCTCGATGGCAATTGCCCCGTATTTCGCATAGATTTCCTCGCAAATGCTGTGGTCACGATCGATAAGTACAACATCATGTTTCTGCTCTGTTAATTGCTGTACCAGGCCGGTTCCGATTAAACCGCCGCCGCCGATTATAACATACATGTAATCACTCCAGTATTAAGTTAATATATTGTACGTATTTTTTCAGAATTAAAACATTGCACAACGATTACATTCGCGACCGTCCTGTTTTTACCGCCATGCTCTACCACTGAAAATGAGCAGCACCGGCAGTATCTCAAGACGGCCTGCAAGCATACCGAATATATAAGTCAATTTTATGATTACCGGCAGTTCCGACATCTGCTGCACGGTAATATAACACGGCCCGATATTTCCCATTGCTGAGAACATACCCGAAAGAGATTCCCAACTTCCAAGCCTCGCAAAAAACGCGGTGATGAATCCGCCGATCAGGATAAGCAGCAGCCATCCGAAAAACAATCCTGTTACCCGTTTCAGCTCCCAGTCCGGAACAATTTTTTTATGGATGACGACTTCTGAAAATGCTTTTCGCGGAAGCCAAAGCCGTTTTATCTGGCCGGTAAACGCTTTGAATAATATTAGGATTCTCATAATTTTAATACCTCCTCCGGTCGATCCGACACATCCGCCGATCAGCATTAAAAGGAGAAATATTTGTTTTGCCATGAACGGAAAATATGGATTGTTGATATCTGTTGTGCCGTATCCGGTCGTTGTGATAAGGGATATAACGGTAAACAAACAGTGTCTGAATTCTGTCTCCAGCCTTTCGAGCGTCACACCCGGAAAAAACCTGTAGTGCTCAACCATAATAACCGAGGTCGAAAT
>CAZCDQ010000240.1:0-2250 GCA_964497605.1 uncultured bacterium | reverse complement strand
TACTGTTCGAGTTCTTTTAATGCTTTCGCACCGTTTGTTTCATACGATGTCTCAAACCCGACAAAATCGAAATAATCTTTCATAAGGTTACAGATTTCTATCTCGTTGTCGATGATGAATACTTTTGGTTTTTGTTCGTTGTTATTCATGTCGGTGTTCCGGGTAATCTGATCATCGGAAGCTGAATATTTAAATATTGAAAATATTTCAAATTATATCAAATGAGTATTAATTCCGCAATTATTTTTCACAATTTTTACATACTTTTTCTTTCTGCGTTTCATACTAAGCAAAAGGAATGAATATCGTTATGTGCCGCACACATAAGTCCTTTCCGGCAACAGGTCTACGTATGAATATATGTCCATATCAACGGTCCGTATGTGATTCTGGTCACCTTGCGCACCGTTTCCGGACAGGAAAGCACGAATGTTAATCGCCTTTATCCATCCTCATCGGGAACGGTATGATATCGCGGATCGACTCCGTGCCGGTGATAATCATTACCAGCCGGTCGAGGCCGTAACCGACACCCCCTGTCGGCGGCATTCCGCAGGATATCGCGTGCACGAAATCCATGTCAACCGGATGCTCCTCGTAACCCTTGCCGTCACCTTTCCCGTCGGCGGATCGCTGCTCCTCAAACCGCTCGAGCTGCTCGATCGGATCGGTCAGCTCGCTGTAGGCATTTCCCAGCTCATACCCGGCGGCGTGCGGCTCGAACCGCTCGACAAAATGTTCGTCCCCCCGTTTGACTTTCGTGAGCGGTGAAATATCGCGGGGATGATCGCAGAGAAAACACGGCTGCCAGAGCCTGCCGGACCTGAGCAGTTCATCCTCGACGACCTCCATCACTAACGCGCCGAGCTTTTCTTTCGAAAGCATCGCGCGGTACTCATCGCGGGACATGCCGATGAACGACAGCTTTTCGTCGGTCATCTCATCGTTGATCTTTTTCTCAAGCTCTCCGCGGTGGATATCCTCTATTCCGCAACCGAAAATTTCACTGATGATGTCAGGTATCCTGATACGTTTCCACGGCGGTGTGAAATCGACATCCTTACCCTGGAATGTCACCTTAATCGAGCCGGTGCATTCTTTTATGACATGGCAGGTCAGCTCCTCGAACCGTGACATCTGATCCTCGTAATCGGTGAATGCCTCGTACCATTCCATCAGAGTAAACTCAGGATTATGGGTCGCGTCTATGCCCTCGTTACGGAAACATTTGCCGATGGCGAACACTTTTGGGAATCCGCCGATGATGTACCGTTTCAGCGGCAGCTCAAGCGATACCCGAAGGAAAACCTCCTTGCCGCCGAGCGCCCAAACGCTTGTTTTGAACGGCCGTGCCTCGGCGCCGCCGTACACCATCTCGAGTTCGGGCGTGTCGACCTCCATGAATCCCTTGTCCTCCATAAACCGCCGGACAAACGAGATGATGTTCGATCGCAGCTCGAACCGTTTTAACGATTCAGGGTCGGTGATCCAGTCGAGATAGCGTTTCTGGCGGCGTATCTCAATATTCGACAGCGTATAGCTTGTGGTGCCGTCGTGAATCTTGCCAAACGGCACATCCGCAACCGATTTACCGAGAATTTCGATGGTCTCGATAAGCACAGTCGGTTCGCCGGTACGGGTTGAGAACATTCTCCCTTTCGCGCCAATCCAGTCGCCGATATCGAGATCGGGCACAAGATTCACCGTTGGCTCGTCGGCCTCCCCCTTGCGAACATACATCTGGAACCGATGCCCGCGGTCGATGGCATCGAGGAACCACGATTTCCCCATCTTCCGTGTTGACAGCAGACGGCCCGCAAATGCGACAGTCGCCTCCGTGGCCTCGAGATTTTCAAAATCTCCAATCATCTGCTCGATAGTGTGAGTAGCGGAAAACGAATACGGATAGGGATTCACGCCACTTTCCAGCAGGTTTTTTCTCTTTTCGATCCGGTGGTCCTGAAAAAAGTCCGGGGAACTGCTCATGCTTTATCCTTTTTATGGTAAATGTACGAGGTTACTTTACGGTTATACACCCTCAAGCCGCCGCAGAGGGACAGATATATGACATCGATAAGAATATACGAAGATTCGCGCGCCCGCACAAGACGTTCCGTGATGGAAAAGAAAGCGCATAAAAATGTCTGAACCGCAGATTGACGTTGATTTTGGAATTTCGCAGATTATTTGTAAGGCTGATCTTTAACAGTTTGATTTCAAGAATCCTTTGACGACAGGGGTTTACAGGGT
>CAZCDQ010000239.1:0-2310 GCA_964497605.1 uncultured bacterium | reverse complement strand
AGGCGTAATACCGGCAGTGGGGGAAGAACATCTGCGGATTCCCGCCCCGCCAGCCGCCGCCGTGAATCCACACCACGCAGGTCCTTTCGCTGCCGCCGCCCACGGGTTTAAATATGTACATTTTCAGCTCGTAGCCATCAACGTGCTTGTAAACAACCGAATCGGGTTCGGCGCCGGATGTGATGTCGTCGAGTGTGATCTGCGACGCGGCTGGTGCAGCGATGAATATGAACAGGATGAACAGAACGGTAAGTATTCGCTGAGTGTTTTTCATACGGATGTCCTTTGTGAGCGGGTGCAGGTGATTTCGTCTGTGGTTGTATGGTACGATGAACGGGGGAGGAGAGCAAGAGTAAATTCTGCTTTATAATTATTAGTGCCTATCTGTTAACTCCTCAAGTACTCGATATAAGCCTTATTCTGAAAGATTATTATACGGCATATTGTTGTTTGCTGTTTAAACTCGATCGGCAAAGCCAATTGCAAAAGACGGGATATTGCCCGAAAGAAAGCTTTGACGTCCCTCCTTCGATAAAAGGGGGTATCTTGGTAAGTCATTAATTCATATGTCCCCCTGTCATTCGGACATCTCCCCTTGTTAAGAGGACATAAAATGGACAGGATTTACAAGATTTAGATGATTGGGCATTCTATTAATCATGTCTATTCATTTTTAGAGAAATACGTATAAGAAAAATCCCTTGCTATTTCCTACAATTTTGATAATATTATAATATACAATATACACAAATAAAGTCGTTATAAATCTCAACACAACAAAGGAAAAACTGTATGAAATTCATATCGAGACGTTCGTTTATCCAAACCGGCGCCGCAGCCGGCACCGCAGCAGCCGCAATCGGCCGCGATACGGTCATGGCCGCCGCCGCTGAGAGTCCTGTCCGGCACCGTGAGTTCGGGTCGACCGGCTATAAAGTCAGCGAGATCGGATTCGGCGCGATGAACATGCGCGACCCGGAACTGGTGCACGCAGCTATCGACGCCGGTGTCAACTACATCGACACCGCCCACAAATACATGAACGGCATCAACGAGGAAGTCATCGGGCAGGTGATGAAAACCAAGCGCGATAAGGTGTTCCTCACCACAAAAGTCGCGGATGACGATATCTCGACCATGACCAAGAATCTTGATATCTCACTGAAACGGCTTAACACCGACCATGTCGACCTTGTGCTCGCCCACAGCCTGAACGAGGTCGAGCTTATCAACAACGAGGAAATTCTCCGTCACATGGAAAACGCCAAAAAGTCCGGCAAGGCGCGGTTTGTCGGTTATTCGACCCACAAGCTGCCGGACGAATACATGGATGCGACCGAGAAAGCCGAGATTTATGAGGCGATTTTGGTGTCGTACAATTATCTTTCGCCGCCCGAGGTCGCCCGTAACATCGAACGCGCCCGCAAGAACGGAATGGCAATTATCGCCATGAAAACGCAGGCCGGGGGCAAGGGAAATCCGGACGCCGCGAACAGCATACAAACCCCCAATCAGGCCGCGCTCAAATGGGTGCTCGAGAATCAGTACGTGGATACCGCCATTCCCGGTGTCACCACATTCGAGATGCTTGCCGAGAACCTCAAAGTCATGGGCATGAAATTGACCTCCCGCGAGAGCCGTGAACTCCGGCGGTACGGCGAGGCGCTCAAAGGTAATTACTGCCTCGGTGTGCTCGGCTGCGACGGCTGCCGCGAGAAATGCCCCAAGGGTGTTGCGGTGCACGATATCAACCGCTGTCTCGGATATGCATACGGTTACGGCGATATCCGGCTGGCGCATGAGAATTACGCAGACATTCCGAGCGGCCGCAGCGCTGATGTATGCGCGGACTGCGACGAATGCGAAGTGACATGTGTGAACGGGCTGAATCTCACAGAGAATATCGGTCGCGCCCGCACACTGTTCTGCTGAGCGCAGGAATTGATATAAACAACCAAAAAGGCTTGGAATACACACGTTCCAAGTCTTTTTTTACAGGGATACGAGCGCGTATGACACTTGGACGGTTTCTCGAGCGCCGCGGCATTGTCCGGAGCGATATCAAACGTGATATTCTGTATTTCGGCATTCCGTGGTTTCTTGTCATGTCGGCGGGGATGGCCGTCTGCGCACGGGATATCATCCGCAATCAGGAGACGCTGTTCACCGGCCACACGCACAACTACCTCGGCATTGCGGTCATTGCGCTTGGCTTTGCTCTCATGGCCGTTTCTCGAATCACCCTCCGGCGGTCGTATTCCGCCACACTAATCATCAAACTGATCTTTAACAGTTTGATTTCAAGAATCC
>CAZCDQ010000238.1:423-2328 GCA_964497605.1 uncultured bacterium | reverse complement strand
CGGTATCGGATTCATTAAAGCAGATCAGGTGGCGACCAAGCTTGGTATTGCAAAAAATGCACCCGACCGTATCCGCGCCGGGATACTTTACTGTCTCGATACCATGATCGACTCCGGCCATGTATACGCGCCGCTGACACCGCTTGTAGAGGAGGCGGCCGCCACACTCGATATCGATGCCGCATTTATCCTTAAAACGGTCGAATACCTTCATACATGCGGCGAGGTTGTTGCGAACGAGGAACGTGTCTACCGCGCCGACCTTTTTCAGTGCGAGGATCGGCTTGCACAACGGCTCCGATTGGTATCATCGACACCCATGCTGGGGGGCAGTCCAAACGAAAACGATATCGAACGCATGGTCGCCGAGGTCGAACATAGTCAGCATCTGTCCCTCGCACCGCTGCAGCGTCAGGCGCTGACAGAGGCGGCGGGATCGAACATGCTGGTGTTTACCGGCGGGCCGGGCACCGGCAAGACGACGACGGTGCTTGGTATTATCAAACTGTTCCGGCTCATGAAAAAATCGGTCATGCTCTGCGCACCAACCGGCAGGGCGGCGAAACGACTTTCCGAGGCGACAGGCATGGAGGCGAAAACCATCCACCGGCTGCTTGAATATGATCCGCACCGGGGGAAATTCTCCAAAAACGAGGGCGATCCGCTGAGTGCGCATGTGGTGATTGTGGACGAGGTTTCGATGGTTGATACAGCGCTCATGAACGATTTTCTTGCCGCAGTGAGTCCGTATACTTCGCTGATCATTGTCGGCGATGTCGATCAGCTTCCCTCCATCGGCCCGGGGAATGTGCTCCGCGACATTATCGAATCCGGAAGCGTCCCGACCATCCGGCTGACAGAGATATTCCGACAGGCACAGTCGAGCAGAATTGTGAAAAGCGCCCATCTTATCAATCGGGGAAAAATGCCGTTCACCGACAACGACAATGACGGCAATTTTTTCTTTGTTCGCGAAAACAATCCCGCGAAAATCACCGAAAAAATTGTCGACATGGCCGCGCGCCGTCTGCCCGAGCGCTACGGTTTCGATCCGGTTGCGGATATTCAGATATTATCTCCCATGCATAAAAGCGAAACGGGCGTTGCGAATCTCAACACACTGCTTCAGAACCGTCTCAACCCGTTCAATCCGGCTATGCCCGAGGTCAGTCGCCGCGACTGGACATTCCGCGCCGGGGATAAGGTCATGCAGATACGCAACAATTACGACAAACTGGTCTATAATGGCGATATCGGCCGCATAACGATGATCGATCCGAAAAACGAACGGCTGACTGTGCGGTTCGACATGACGGTGGAATACGAATTCTCCGAGTTGGACGATCTTGTGCCGGCGTACGCAATCAGTGTGCATAAAAGTCAGGGCAGCGAATTCAGATGTGTGATCATCCCGGTCTCGACCCAGCATTTCATTATGCTGAAACGGAACCTGCTTTATACTGCGGTCACCCGTGCCCGCGACCTCGCAATCCTGGTGGGCGACACGAAAGCGCTCGCCATCGCGGTCAAGAACGATCAGGTGAGCGAGCGGTATACCTCGCTGAGAGAGAGGCTTGAAAACGAGGCACTAAGCTGAGAAGCAGGCACAAAGGCACAAAGCAGGGACTGCCCCTTGTGTCTGCCCGAGAAAAGACCCCTCTGTCCCGAATATTCGGGACATCTCCCCTGTCAAGGGGAGACGAAAAGATGCTGCCACGCCTTGCATCCCTCCTGATAGGGGAGATAC
This sequence comes from uncultured bacterium, assembly GCA_964497605.1. GTDB lineage: Bacteria > Latescibacterota > Latescibacteria > Latescibacterales > Latescibacteraceae > Latescibacter. Next base: position 581 of record CAZCDQ010000238.1, on the reverse strand, counting down.
CGCGAAGCGGAGGGGGGTCACATGGAACGACAGATGAACGAAGAAGACATAAAATCCCGGGGTCTCATGTTCACCGGATGTCATGTGCCGTACAATCCCAAACTCGTGGATCGGGCGAGGGATATGCGAAAAAACATGACAGCAGAGGAAAAGAAGCT
>CAZCDQ010000238.1:0-413 GCA_964497605.1 uncultured bacterium | reverse complement strand
GGTATGATTTTCTCAAAACACATGAGAGACACTTTCGCCGTCAGCATGTGATTGACAATTATATTGTGGATTTTTACTGCGCTGATTTAAAACTCGTGATCGAGTTGGACGGAGAACATCACTATACGAAAGGTGGTAGAGCGTATGATGAAGAGCGAGATGCGGTGCTTGCCTCACACGGATTGAAAATACTTCGGTATTCTAATTATGAAATCAGAAATTTGACGCGATATGTCATGAAATAGAAAGTTTCTGCTGACCCTTCTGTCCCGAATATTCGTGACATCTCCCCTGTTAGGGGCATATGCTTTAGGATAAGCAATTTTTAGGTGCTATTTAAACATTTTTTATTATTTATAATGCCTATCGTTTTAGCACAGAAGAGCTTGTTTTATAGTGTTAATTATTATATC
>CAZCDQ010000237.1:0-2378 GCA_964497605.1 uncultured bacterium | reverse complement strand
ATTAACAAATAGTTATGACTTTTTTATTACCAAGACTTTTTGCCGGAGCATCAATATTAGTTTATGATAATGTCATAGAGACTTTTGAAATTGGCTCAATGTTATAGTCTATTCTTTCGATTCGGACTGACATATCATATAAAGAAAGGATACGGGAATGGCGAAATTCATAAAGCGGATATCCTCGAAAACCGGGCAGGCTCCCGGCACGCTCACACATATCGGAGACCGGAAAACCGAAAAAACCCAGATTACGATGACAATTATGAACTACGACGAATCCGATTTCAAGGAAATTGAGATTTCCGACATCGAGGAATGCGCATCTTATAAAGACAAGCCGACGGTTACCTGGGTCAATGTTTATGGCGTTCACGATCCCGAGGTCATCGGAAAAATCGGGAATCTTTTCGAAATTCATCCGCTGACGCTCGAGGATATTCTGAACACCGGTCACCGCCCCAAAAGCGAGGATTTCGACAATTATCTCTATATCGTGCTGAAAATGCTGTATCAGGAACCGGAGCAGGACAACATCCGGTCGGAGCAGGTCAGTTTTGTCGTTGGGAAAAACTATGTCATCTCCTTTCAGGAACGTGAAAAAGACGTGTTCGAACCGGTGCGAAACCGCATCAGAAAATTCAGCGGCAGAATCCGTAACCGCGGCGCCGATTATCTCGTGTATACGCTCATCGACGCGGTTGTTGATAATTATTATATCATACTCGAAACCATCAACGAAAAAATCGAGGCGATCGAGGAAGAGCTTATATCCAATCCTACCTCGATTACGCTCCAGTCCATTCATGATTTGAAACGGGAGACGCTCTATCTCCGCAAAATGGTATCACCGCTAAGAGAAATCTTCCGGTCGCTCGAACGGGGCGAATCCGCGCTGATTTACGAATCGACGAGTATTTTTCTGCGCGACCTGTACGATCATACCATTCAGATTGTCGATACGGTCGAGACGCTGCGCGATATGATTTCCGGTATGCTCGACATTTATCTTTCGAGTATCAGCAACCGTATGAACGATGTCATGAAAACGCTGACGATTTTCGCCGCCATATTCATCCCGCTCACATTTCTCGCGGGAATATACGGTATGAATTTCGAATACATGCCTGAGCTTACATTCCGCTGGGCCTATCCCGCTCTTCTGACTGTAATGGCTGCGGTCGGGATATCGCTCTTCTTATACTTTAAAAATAAGAAATGGCTGTGACGGCATGAAATGTTGACGTGAAATGATTATATATACCTATTTCACATCAGTAGTGTCCGGTTAAAATCAATGCAGCAAGTTATAACATGTTATATATTATAAAGTAACAAAATAAATAAAGCGTACGCGACTTGAATTTGGTATTTTTAGTCAACCCTCATCAAGGATTGGCTGATGTATACCGGAAAAATGATATTTTCGCAAGTCATAGACTTTGCACCACGACGTAAATTCAAGGATTGCGTTGATCGATACAATGGCGATAAATACACAAAGTCGTTTTTATGTTCGGAACAATTTCGAGCGATGGTGTTTGCCCAACTCACATCACGTGAAAGTCTGCGCGATACTGTTTCGTGCCTTAATGCAGTGAAATCTCAGCTTTACCATCTTGGTTTTAATAATAAACTGTCAAAAAGTACTTTTGCTGATGCAAACAGCAAACGCAATTGGCGTATTTATCGTGACTACGCTCAAGTATTACTTAAACAAGCCAAACCGCTCTATGCTGACGAACCGTTGCCGGTGAACTTTGATAATTCGATTTATGCGCTCGATTCCACGATCATTGATCTCTGTATGAACGTTTTCCCATGGGCCGAGTTCAGAAGCACGAAAAGTGCGATAAAATTACATACATTGCTTGATCTTCAAGGCGATATACCCGAATTTATTTACATTTCGAAAGGCACGCTCTCGGATATGGAAGCACTTGATTACATACCGCTCAAGCCAGGATCCCTCATCATAATGGATTGCGGATACATCGATTATGCACGGCTTTACCGTTTTGAAGATGCACATGCTTATTTTATTGTTCGTGCCAAGAAAAATCTTGAATTCCGTCGTCAGTACTCACATACCATTGAGAAAGATACTGGTGTTAAATATGACCAGAGCGGTGTTCTAACCGGCTTTAATCAACGTAAAAGCTACAAGACAAAACTTCGTTGGATAAAATATTATGATATTGATCAAAAACGGGAATTCGTCTTTTTAACAAACAATTTCAAACTGTCAGCAGTCTCTGTTGCAGAGCTGTACCGCTCTCGTTGGCGTGTCGAAACTTTTTTCAAGTGGATAAAACAACATCTCCATATAAAAAAGTTCTTCGGAACCGACAAAAACGCTGTCAAAACACAAATCTGGA
>CAZCDQ010000236.1:0-2402 GCA_964497605.1 uncultured bacterium | reverse complement strand
GTTGAATGATGAAGAATACGGTGTTGAAATTCTGAAAGTCAAAGAGATAATCGGTTTGATGGACATAACCAAACTTCCGCGTACACCCGACTACATCAGGGGCGTAATCAATCTTCGAGGCAAAGTCATCCCGGTGCTTGATCTCAGGTTGAAATTCGGCATGGCGGAAAAGGAGTATGACAAAAAAACGAGTATCATCGTTGTTGAAATCGGCGGATTTTCAAAAAATATGCAGATCGGTGTCATCGTCGATTCTGTATCCGAAGTATTGAATGTCTCTGCGGAGGACCTCGAACCGACTCCGAAATTCGGTGCCGATCTCGATACGGCGTTCATACTCGGCATGGCAAAGAGCGAAAATACGGTACGGACCATGCTCGATATCAACAAGGCGCTAGTTGCCGAGGATTTGAAACAGATTCTCGAAAACGCTGAATAACTAATGCAAGCGATGTGTAAAAGCTTTACTAAAAGGTTTTCAAGCATGAATCTTAAAAGAAAGTTCACATGCATTTTTTAAGGTGAGGAGTAATGAATCTTTCCGTTCGATTTCGCTTGTGTATTCGGCCGAAACGATATACATTATTAATATACGGATCGGTTGCTGTATCTGACGGTGAAACGGAATCGGGCGGTACAGCCAGCGCTCGCATATGGCCAAGCATGTTGTGAATTAACGCTGATTGTATATATGATTCCGGCCGCAGTATCCCGCTGCCGGTCCATTTTTATACTCCTAAATACAGCCGACTATACTTATTCATTAGCCGTCATACCGTGCTTTCATCGTTTCAAGCTCTCGTTTCATCTGCGAGATAATATCAGCATACACAGGGTTTCCATAGACGTTTCTCAGTTCATGGGGATCGAATTTGAGATCGAAGAATTCCATATAGCCGTCTTTCTCTGTATAATATTCGATTAATTTATAACGATCGTTTCTGATTCCGCGGTGCGGCAACACCCGATGGATTTGCATGCCGAATCCCGGCACCTTTTTCCGGAACGATTCTATATCAAAATCCTCATCCACGATCGCCTCCCTGCCCGGACCGACGCTCAGCCAATAGTTCTCATAATAATGATAATAGATCGATTTACGCCAATCCGGGGGTGTAACGCCCGAAAGGATTGGTTTCAAACTCCGGCCGTGCATCGTCTCCGGAACGGGTACGCCTGCGATATCGAGAATGGTCGGCGCGAAATCTGTATTCAACACAAACGAATTGCACACCTCACCTGAAACACCGAGTCGCGGATATCGGATAACGAGCGGCAGTCTCAGCGATGGTTCGTACATGAACCGTTTATCATACCAGCCGTGATCGCCGAGATTGAATCCGTTATCGCTCGTATACACGATCAGTGTATCGTCGATGATTCCCTCGCGGTCGAGATAATCGAGGACACGGCCGAGATTTTCGTCTACACTAACAATCGTGCGGTTATGATCTTTAACAAACCGCTGATATATCCATTTTTTCGTTTCTTCGGGAGACATTCCTTTGACATCGTCCGCATAATCACGAAGCAAATTCACATCGAGCCGCATATCGGTTGCGATCCTCGCTGCACGTCGTGTTTCATAGTCATCGTCAAATGTGGGCGGATACGGTATTTCGATATCCTCCCAGAGATCGGCGTGACGTGGCGCCGGTGTAAACGGCCGGTGCGGGGCTTTATGTTGATAAACAAGGCAGAACGGACGCTCCGTATCGCGGCGTTTGAGATAATCGAGCGCAAAATCGGTAGTGATATCGGTCACATAGCCATCATATTTTTTTTCCGTGCCGTTTTCGATAAAAACGGGATCGAAATATCTTCCCTGCCCCGGCAGAATTCGCCATTCGTCGAAACCGATGGGGTCCTGTGGAATATGAAATTTTCCCACAAGACCTGTCTGATAGCCCGCCTCTCTGAGCAGTTCAGGGAATGTGGGAAGGTTTGGATTCAACTGCTCGGGATCGCCCGCCATGGGATAAGAATTCGTTTTGACACCGCTGATACTTGAATAACAGCCGTTCAGCACTGTCGCCCGGCTCGGAGCACATAGTGAATTTGTACAAAAACAGTTGTCGAACCTGATTCCCTCACCGGCAATCCGGTCCATGTTCGGTGTTTCGAGGAACGGATGCCCGTAACAGCTCATCTGGTCGACGGTCTGATCGTCGGTCATAATGAACAGGATGTTCGGCCGCGTCGGTGTACGGGACGTTGCGCAGGATGTAAGCGCCGCGCCGGCGCCGATTGCGGTCATATTTCGAATTGCTTTGCGTCGTGTCAGATTCATTTGTTTCTCCTCCTATTATATAATATTGCTTTCGTAATGTTTAAAATTCATACAGTTATAAACTCAACTTTCCGACTTAAAAGAAAGTAGCATATTGTCAGAGAATAAATAT
>CAZCDQ010000235.1:0-2454 GCA_964497605.1 uncultured bacterium | reverse complement strand
AGGGAGCATGTCAAGGCTCTCTTTCGGGCAATATTCCGACTTTTGAAATTGGCTCATTATATAGTATTTATCGCAATTTTTGTAATGATGTCTACTATTACGCCATCATATGCAATTGTATATTCGAAAATTTATTCACTTGAAGAACTATGCGATGAAAGCAGTGATATTATTGTGGCTAGTGTTGAATCTTTTCGAAGCTACTGGAATAATGATAAAACACGAATATATACAGTTGTTAATTTAGTTGTTGACGATAGTTTAAAAGGAGAGTTAAAAAAACAAAAAAATATAGCTATTACAATGTATGGTTGAAGAGTTGATGACACTTCAATATAATGATGTGAATATAAATTCTGTAAGGAACACTTCTTATGAAAAGTATAATATCTTTCCTAATTTCTTTATATTTTTTCACAACACTATCCTCCGCCGAGCCGTTTGTGCCCACACCACTCGAAATTTCGGTTCAGGATCATATCGCGTATGATTTTGACGGTACCGAGGTCGACATACCGGTCAATGTCGCCGGAAAACCTGCACGGGCTTGGCTGTGGATAAATACGAGACTGGACGATGAGGATAAACCGTCCGACCTCCGTAACGGTCACCGCGGCTGGCATTATGTGGATGGGATCGATACGACGGTCTATATCTCACGTGCGAAAGAATTTACCATCGGCCTGGTCAGGGTTTCACTTGGGATGGTATGGGGGCTGAGAACTATGCCCGGGAATATGGCGGTAATATTGAACAAACCGGACAATTGGTCACTTCCGGAACCTACGACTATTACGTATTTGCTTACGATGATAAAAGCGCCCGGGTGAATGTCTGCAATTTCATCTGCATATCTTTTTACTGGAATCCGCAGTATACGCGCATCAGTGACTACGACGAGTTCGGTCTTCCGCGTCCGCAACCGTTTCTATGGGGCAATACGAATGACTATTCCGCTGACCTTCATGGAGCGAAAAACGATGAAGGTATAGTCACCGGTCCCGCTGAGGGATGGGAGTCTTACGGTCCATCGATTAATACTGTGTTTAAGTTTCCCATCGGAAGCGATACAGATGATATGGCCGCGATGAAGATGACCTATATGCAAGGATTTTCCGACTCGCTGGTTGCCTCTCCGGTGGTGTTCGATCCGAACAATGACAATACATTCTACTGTTTCCACGACCGGGTGACTCAGGATAACGGCACCTTATTTAAATGGTATTTTGTCGAGGGTGGAAATGCGACAATTGACGAGAATTGGAGCGATGTAGGGGAACTCACGTTTGCAACGGCGTTAAAAGATAGCGCCCAAGCCCCGAAAGTGGGGACCTCCACCGACGGCCAGTATATCTATCTCGCCTCGCCCGGTCTCGAATCTGCTGTATCGCGCGACCGGTTTGCAATGGTGGATCTTGATGGAATTGCTTTTGCGGATATCTCTCTCGACGATTTCTACACACCGTCAAATCCGAACGAAGCCTACCATAACGGCAGGGTCAATCGGTTGTATGCATCACAGATTATACCCGGTCAGGCGCTTGTCGGCGGTGAGATTAGCTGTCTGTTAATGATGATTAACACCGATAGACTCGTAGCGGGAAACACGGCCGAATATGTCAAATGGTCGAACAGCAACGGTGATTTCTTTTTTGATGCCAGTTGGGATCCCGAAGCAACCGATGCGACCGCACTCTGGGAATGCAATACTAGAGATTTTTCAAACGTTTATAACGGAGGACTTCATAGCGAAAACTGGTTTGATTCAAACGGTGTAGTAATACACAATGTTGAATATTTGTGTTTAACTTCTTTTGTCGTTCTTACTCAGGATGGTTCAGGTGTAGCTTACTGTAAAGTTGCTGAAGATGGACTTTGCCAATGGTCTTACCCGTTACCGTTAAGAGGATCCAGCCAAATTTGCGATTCAGGGACAATGTATGATGGGATTTATTTAGGTTCATTATTATTTAATGGTTTAGTGCAACCTGATGTATCAAGAGAATCTGTAAACTGGCTTGCTATGGACTCCGCACACGGCATTATTACAAACGAGCCGACTTCAGTAAAGGAAGACATGCCTTCTGGGTTTAAGGTTGATTCCCCCTTTCCGAATCCGGCGAATCCCTTAACAACCATCGGATTCTCCCTCCCCGAGCAGGAACACGTTACTATCGACATTTACAACATCGCCGGGCAGAAGATTGAGACACTTGTCGATCGTGAATACGACGCAGGGAAACATTCGCTTGTGTGGGATGGTTCAGAATATGCTGCAGGCGTATATTTCTGTACGATTAAATCAATCGGATATCTTGAGACAAGAAAGATGGTGCTGGTGAAGTGATTGTTTTAATATCGGGCGTTTTTTCTACCGTATTGACGCTAAGAGTATTTATTAATAACTCAACTTTCTGAGTTGGTGTAACTAATTGAAATACAATGCAATACTGC
>CAZCDQ010000234.1:0-2470 GCA_964497605.1 uncultured bacterium | reverse complement strand
AAGTATAAAATACTCATGCCGCGCTTTTTTGTTTTTTGCGATTAATTTAATATTATCCATATGTAAGAAATAATTTTCTTTCTTTATACTTTCGGCATAGCGGAACGGTTTCGAACTTTTTTTATTTCTGTGTTTCCGTGTTGAAAATATATCATGCAATTATTAATTATACAATAGAAATAATTGATAATTCGTGTATTATCACACGAATCAGCCTCTGATTGCGTCTGTGAAAACGCATTATCGCGTTATAAATAGTCCGATATAGAGATATACGGCTTATCAGCCTGTATGTCTGTCACTTAAGTTCGAGAAACGTTATCGGATAATCCAACAGGTACGGTACCACATTTGGTGTGATGATAGCGAAACTTTTTACATGCTGCTGAACACCGTCCGGACCGGTATAACTGTAACCGCTCTGATCGAATAAAATCGGTACCTCCTTGTATTCACCGAGAAACAGCATCGCGTGCCCGCGAACGATTGCGATGCTGACAAACGGTTCATTGCCGAGTATGAGATCATATGCGGCATCTTTGCCGATCCCGGGCATTGCCGCAGTATCCTTGTTACCGAAATGAGTGAACAGTCCACCGTTATGAGGCAGGATAAATCCAAAACAAGCGAATATATCGCGGTAGGTCGTTTCATGATTTCGTCCCATCGCGGCGCCGGTCCAGTCGTATGGATCCCCAAGCAGTTTAAATGCCTGCTCTACGATGTTACGGCGAGTATAAGTCATATAGCCGGTATGCGCATCGGCATCCTGGGCGAGCCATGCCTCCGCAGGCGAAAACGTTCCGTCTGATTTGCGGTACGGTACGAGTATGCGCCGTGAATCACCCTTACCGGCGGGATATATCTTTTCGCTCATGGAGTACCACCCTGACACATAACGGCAGGATTTCTCTGAATAATACGGTACCCTGTTGCCGGTGCAGATCATAAATCCAGATTTCTGGGTGTATGCCGAAAGAACGTCCTTGCTGCCGAACGCGATATCCTCTGTTTCGATCCAGCCGAAATTGTTATCAGACATGACAAACAAATGCGATCCCGATTGTGAGCGGTGAAGCACGATAACGAGGCTGCCGGTACCGATTCTTGTCAGTGTCCACCGATCGACAGTGTAGTTTGTGCCATCGATGTTTGTTATACCGACAACATCCGGGAAAGGAGCGGGGATGACTCTAAGCCGCGACGGACGGACAACGATTCCGTGACTGACCGCAATCGGGGAAACGATGTCGCGGGTTGCAGTCTCGGCAATGAACAAGTCAAGTTCTTCCGGAGAGTATTCGGTTCCAAGGTAGTTGCCGTATTTTTCTTTAATAATGTATGTTGCGAGAGCATTTATCTGTGTTCTAATCATTTCCTTCAGTTCGGAATCTGCCATTTGATCGATCTCTGGTTTAACCGCAAACCGTCCCGGCCAGCGGTCGAGCTGCCAGTCGAGAGGAATCCTTCCGGGATGGACATCTGCAAAAGGATCGGGTTGTGCCATTTTTTCACGGTATTCCCGATTCCGCATTTGTATTTCGGATAAAGAAAGAATAATTTCATCGGGATTTTTCATTTGGTTGATCCACCATGATTGTTCCCGCATTTCCGAGATGGTTCCGGGAAGCACGTCGGGGGACCGCGTGTACAGATCGGACAGCGCATGTATGGGAAATAGCACGGTAAATGACAAAATAACCAACATCGCAATGTGTCTTCGCATATCGAAATCCTTATTTTCTATAAAGTGGTCAATCCTTTTCCAAGCGGCGGATTGGGAAGCCCTCGCTGTTCATAATCTCGTTTGACGGAATATGCATTAACCAGAATAGCATAATTGTCTGCTTGGTTGTATTTATATTCGAGTGAGGCGTCATTCCGTTGGAGGGAATCATATATGCCATACTGGGTGGCGGTTTTCTGAGTTGTTTGCCGAGGAGGATGTCTGTTTCACGGTCGACGGCGAACCAGATTTCCTCGACACCGGCGACATGGCTGTGCGGCTGCCCCATAGTCATAAGGGAAAATCGGCACGGACTTATGCCCACAAGTGTCGCAAGGCCGTCCTCTTCCTTAAATAAGTAGCGGAAAATGTGCGTCCAATTACCTGTCACGCCCGTGATTTCAAGATCGGCTTGGACACCGGCAGTCCAGGGTGCGCTGTCAAGCTCTTCATAGGGCGGGGACTGTGTGGAAATGTTAAGCGATACCGTAAAAGCAAGAAAGGCTGCTGTGCAAACGATGGTGAGTTTGCGCATAGGATTGTTCATCGTTCAGCTCCTTTCGTAATAAGAAAGTATGAGGAAATAATACAATTAAATATACACATATTTCTATATTTTCCAACATTTACAATATAATGCAAAACACAAGGTAGCGAATCTACGTTATTTTTAGTTAAACAATGTTATGTCTGGCGACCCCCCAAAAACCCAGATGAGCCAAGATATAACAGATTGATAAATAA
>CAZCDQ010000233.1:0-2483 GCA_964497605.1 uncultured bacterium | reverse complement strand
CGTTTTGTATTTCTGTGGTTTCCCGGATATCAAGCTTATTTAACTGGATAACCGGATTTCCATTTATTAACTTGATGCCGGCGCCATTTGTTTTAACACATTATTATCGGAAGCTAATCCGGAACTGCCCCAAGTTCCGGGATTGAAAGCCGGATACCGTTTTCCGGATCGACAGATTCGATAACATCATCCTCCACATATACGCCGGACTGAACGTTTTGCATGAGTGTGTTGAATACTGACCGCTCAAAGTCCCTGATTTCATTGACCGAGGTGCGGTCGAGCGTTTGAAGCCACTGTTTTATATCGCCATTTTCGAGGGCAGCAAAAAACTCGCTCCGGATTTCGTCGTTTGAACGGAATACCGGCCGTTCAAGTATGTTTTTTCGCGCCAATATGATATACTGGGCGTCTCGATCATGCAGAACGCCGATCAGAAATCCCCTTTCTCGCACAGTGCCAGTCCACCAGCCGAAACTGCACATATAAATGGTTAGAACCAATGTCGCGATAAGCCAGATTTTCTCACCGAGCTCCTCGTCCCACAAAAACGCCGCAGGAACTATCAGAAGTGGTACGATTGGGAGCAGAAGCCGTGATCCCACAGATTCGCCTGAGATTGGACAGCAACTCAACGCCGTAAATAAAATGTTATACAGCACAACCGCACCGACAACCGCCGCAAGCGACCGCAGTTTATTCCGACACATTAGAAGCAATCCCATCGGGAAAACCATTGTGATCGGCATAATGAACATGAGACCGTGCGGACTGTCAAACAAAATTTTCCAGATGCCGACAAGTATGTTTCCCGGCTCTCCGGCAGATACCTCCGCCTCATGATAGTGAAGATAGGTAAAATTGAAAAAGATGTTATCGGGCAACTCGCCGAACAGCAGTTTTACGGACAGGAGAAACACCAGAATCGCGGCGGCATAACCTGCAAGGAGAAAAAGGACGCCCCGGTCTTTCCACGACCGTCTGCTGCGTTCGGCAAAAATCACGCCCGCGAACATTACAACGGCTAGCGCCATGAACGGCTGTACAAACATGTTCAGCCCAACGCTGAGTCCGCAGAGCGAGTAATAGAAGAATTCCCGGTGCGAGAGAAGCCCTTTTAAAAGAAACATAAACGACAGTATAGTCAAAAGCTGGCTCAACGGTTCGCAATATGCGGAGGACGCAAAAAATAGGTTCGGCGTTGCGAACGCGAATATAAAAGTAAATATCAATGCGACATGGAATTTGACAATCTGTATCATAAACAAGAAAAAGACTACAGCGCATATCCACATGATAAACGCGTTTGTATAATACAGTCCGATATCGCCGAACGCGGATGTCAGCAGCGCCGCAATGAGCGGATACCCGATAGCGTGATCGCGGGCCAGACTGTTGCCGCTACGCATATTTCCCGCGACTATATCACGGGTAACTTCTTCACTGATATGTTCGTTCATTCTGAACGGCGGATAATTTTCAGTAAAAATGGCGTTTTTTTCGGCAAAGGTGTTTATGACCGGATAATTGGGGTAAAACATGCGGTTCATGGTCAGATAGACGCAGAGAATGACAACAGACATAAGGATGATGACAATATTTCGGCCCAATGTGAGCATCTGTGGATTTGGCGTAGTCGAGATGACGAGAATATCTTCCTCAGCGCTTCGGGTTACATATCCCGATTTATTTTCATTCGCTTTTTTTTCCATGGCTCCGCGTGCCGGTCGATACTATTTTTCACTTGAAAAATATACTGTCTGTCTCTATCATTATATAGATAAAATAGAAATAAATCGATAGAATAACCACCATTTTCTTTCCGGAAAACCGAATCGACAGGGTATCTGCACTGCCTCATTCCGGAAACCGTTTTCATTTACGATAAAGGACCGAGTATGTATGAGGATTACGTCTGGATAGACTTCGAAACCATGGAACAGTTCATGGTCGACGTGCTTAAAGGCGTCGGCGTTCCGGAAGAAGACGCAAAAATCTGCGCCGAGGTGCTTATCACCTCCGACAAACGGGGCATCGATTCGCATGGAATTTCGCGCCTGAAAACCATCTATTACGACCGTATAAATATCGGCATACAATCGCCGGTCACCGAATTTGAGATCGTAACCGAAAGCCCCGCAACTGCGGTTGTGGACGGTCACGACGGCATGGGGCATGTTATCGCGAAACGGTCGATGCAGATGGCGATCGACAAGGCAGAAGCGCTCGGGCTCGGCATGGTCGCGGTACGAAACTCCACCCATTACGGCATTGCGGGATACTACAGCCTCATGGCCACGAATGCCGGAATGATCGGCATTACCGGCACCAATGCACGGCCTTCTGCCGCGCCCACATTCGGCGTTGAGAACATGCTCGGGACGAACCCTCTCACGTTTGGCATTCCCACCGACGAGGATTTTCCGTTCGTCATCGACTGTGCGACCTCGCTCACCCAGCGCGGTAAAATCGAGGTCTACGAC
>CAZCDQ010000232.1:0-2549 GCA_964497605.1 uncultured bacterium | reverse complement strand
GCTTGATTTAAGCACGATTTGATACCCCGGACTTCAGTCCGGGGTAGTTCATTATTCATATTTTCAATGACTTCCAATGAAGACTCAAAGAGTTTCGCAAATTCTTCTCCGGGGATTATTCCATCTTTCGCGACTAGCTCGATAAGCTCGGCATGATGTTCTTCCTCCTCGGACAATTGCCACCATAAATAGGCATCCTGCGGAAAGAGTCTGTTGAAACCCCTGTATAATTCCGCTATATTGTGTTCAAGCAGGATCGACTCTTTGACAATTTGACTCAGCATGATTGTGTTCATATAGCCTTCACTCCCAGATTGAAATACAATTGTATGCTTCAGCGAATATTGATACTCAAAAATATAATATACAAATTACGACATGTTTTTATATGTGATATGTGTCACATTTTTACCTTGAAAACTTAATTTTTTTAAGTTTCCGCCACAGAATTTTTTGCTTGTTTGCATGCAATACATCTGAGGCATTTCCTTTTCTTCTCATTTTACACGAACTGACCGTCAAACGAAGATTCATCTTTTCAGTTGTTTCCAGTTCCAAAATCCCGCTTGTGTCCTCTCCCTTAATTTCGATATTATATGTATAAATTGTATGAATCGAATAGTACACTTTTTCATATTTTCTAAAGGAGCCTGCGATGCCCATAACCGACCATTCATCCGATTCCAGCAATCTCCGAAATCCTCACCGCCGTGAATTTCTCAAAAAAACCGGCACCGGCGCGCTCGGTCTGGCTGCCGCCGGATGCGGCGAATCGAACATGACCGCCGAGCAGCAGCCGAACATCGTGTTCATTTTCAGCGACGACCACGCCGACCGCGCAATGAGTTGCTACGGCAGTGTCCTCAACAAAACGCCGCATCTCGACCGTATCGCCAACGAGGGCATGCGGTTCGATCAGGCCTACATCACCATGTCGCTCTGTTCGCCGAGCCGGGCGAGCATCCTCACCGGGACATACCCGCATATCAACGGCCAGGTCACCATCGGACGGATGTTCGACGGGAGTCAGACCACATTTCCGAAACTGCTTCAGCATGCAGGCTATCAGACCGCTATTGTGGGCAAATGGCACCTTCACACCGAACCCACCGGTTTCGATTACTGGAACATTCTTATCGGCCAGGGCCCCTATTTCAATCCCCCGATGATCGAGAACGGCATCTACCGCGAGCACAAGGGCTATACCACCGACATTATCACCGACAAATCCATCAAATGGCTCGATTCCCGCGATACCTCGAAACCATTCTGCCTGCTCTGCAACCATAAGGCGCCGCACTGGATTTCCATGCCGGACGAAAAGCACGAACACATGTACGACGATGTGGAATTCCCATATCCCGAGACGTTCGACGACGAGCGGCCGCGCATCTACAACGAGGAGCAGGACTGGGACATCGCCACCATCCACGAGCGCTACAAGGACAATCCCCGCTGGCAGGATGTGCCCGAGGGGCTCTCTCCCGAGGAACGGAAGAAGGACAATTATCAGCGTCTCATGCGCGACATTCTCGCCACCATTGCCTCGCTGGACGATAATATCGGCCGTCTGCTCGATTATCTCGATGCGCACGGTCTCGCTGATAACACTATCGTGATCTACGCCTCCGACAATGGCTATTACATGGGCGAGCACGGCTGGATCGACAAGAAATCACCCTATGACGAATCCCTGCGGATCCCGCTCGTTGTGCGCTATCCGAGGCATATCCGTCCCGGCACAGTCAACAGCGATTTCGTACTCAACTTAGACATCGGGCCGACACTGCTCGATTACGCCGGAGTCGCCACACCTCCAAAGATGCAGGCGCAGAGCTTCCGTCCGCTGCTCGAGGAACGCACCCCGCCGGAATGGCGCGACACGGTCTATTTCCATTATCACACCGGCCGTCATTACGCCTATTACGGCATCCGCACCGCACAGCACAAACTCATTCATTACTATGCCGACATGGACGAGTGGGAGTTTTATGATCTTGAAAACGATCCGACCGAACTTCACAACGCCGCGGGCGATCCCGCGTACGCCGATGTCATCGCCGGACTCAAAACGCGGCTCGCCGACATCCGCGAATATTACGGCGCCTCGGACGAGCTTGATCAGGCGATCCTTGAGGAAAACGCATCCGGCGTCTGGCGGAAAGAACTCAATCAGTATATGCAGGAAAAAATGGCGGAGTGGAAGAGCAGGGCGTGAGGGTGTACGACCAAGACGCTCAATACACAAACGGGATCAGTTTCTTCACCCGTTTCCGGTAAGCGCGGTAATCCTCCCCGAACGCCCCGGCCAGCAGATTCTCCTCCATCCGTATCCGGTTCAGGACAAGCGGGATATTCGCCGACATGACGAGAAAACCGTACAGGCTCCCGGCATACAGCGCAATGCCCCACATGACTAAGCTGTATCCGGCATAGATCGGATGACGGACGAACCGGTAGATAGTGTGCGTGACAAGCCGGTGACCGCGTTTGACTGATCTTTAACAGTTATTTTTAAAATTTGGGACAAAATTGACGTAAGTTGTTGT
>CAZCDQ010000231.1:0-2604 GCA_964497605.1 uncultured bacterium | reverse complement strand
ACGTGCAGTTATCTCTTGCTTTACAGGGAGGCTAAAAAATGGGGGGTCGCCAGATCACATACTTTTCACCTTGCTAATCATTATGTATCCACTTATTATGTGTGGGAACATGGTCTAAACAGTCTACAAGATATTCTGGAACATCTCACAGGAAAAATATAAGCATGAAAAAAAGCGACCTTGTACTCGCACATGAAAAACAAATTATCAATATTCTCGGCGTAGTATATGCACACAAAAAAACGGGCAACGGCGGCGATCTGTATCTGACGCGCTACGGTCTCAAACACTCCGACTGGCTCGAGATCGAAAACTGGTATGAAAAAGTATGGTTCGACAAACACAAATTCCGGCTGACCGGGACAAGTTCCGTGTTCAGGGTGCCGACAAAAGAAATTCGCGGAAAGCAAATAAATCTTGTTGTTAAAAACTGCCGTGTCGGCGAGGAGGTCCCGCTCGATACTCACACGCTTTATGAATTCATTAACGCGGAATTCAACAGCCCCTGGGAGGAATTCTCGTTAGTGATGGAAATGCGCGAGGGAATTTTCGGCCCGAAAGACCTTAGCATTTACACACAATATCCGCTTGCCATCTATGTCCCGCCCGAGAGCTTTCAGGCTTGGCAGACCGGACGATCCCGTGAAAAAATTAATAAAATTACTACCCGTCATCCCGGCATTAACCTCGACATATTAAAACAGTACAAACTTGTATATCAATGGATCGACGGCCTTAATATCATCGAGGCATTCACCGATATCGGGGTCAGCCGCGACATGATGCGGCCGCTGATCGAGGAGCTGAATGCCAAGGCAATCGACGACATGCGAAAGAAAGGTTACATTGTCGCGGACATGAAACCCTCACACATCATCATCCGCGCTCCTCAAATCAGGGAAATGAATAAAACGGCAAAGAAAACAGAATCCTCAAAACGCACAAAAGTATGTACCGATTATATCTGTTCCCTCGTAAAATCAAATCAATATTCGATTGTCGATTACGAACTTTTGCAGCGAACCTCTGATCACGAAACCGAGGTCAAAAAAATTCGACGTCATATCTATCTCGACGAGCAGCGTGACCGGTTTCGCAAAATTACCGTTCCGAAATTTCTCTGCGTTTCAGAAATATTCGGTGTCCCTTACATTCACGGGCACGCCGAAAGCACCGGCGGAATGTTATGGGTAGTGGGACGAAACCCCCGCCTTTTCGATTTTTTCCTGCCGGAGCGCTGGCGGAAAACACCATGCCGTCAGCTCTCCGATAACAAGGAGGTATATTACACAATCACCAAAGACAACATACATATTGTGTGGAAAACCTCGCGGATCGGCGAGAAAGCGCCTGAAGATGAAACCGATTTTCGCTCGGGATATATAAACGAACGTGGCTACAACAGTCCTTTCGAGGAATTCGGTATCGCCCAGCACCTTTCCGATAACGGCATTCCAACCGTCTACATCCGGGCGATATACATGACCGGCAACACCCGTATCGAATCGATGACCGATCCACGTCATTATCCATTCCATGAACCGTTACACTGCATCGATTACGAGCCTATCCTCCGCGAGAACCGTAACTATATTACCATCAGGGGATTCTATAATGGCCCTGACTCGTGGATCGCCTCGCATAACGAATCGTTTTACATGTCTCACGATCTGGTCAACGCCGCCCAACACAGCATCATCGATCCCTCCCGCGCAGAAGAGCTTTTGGGAATCACCCGCGCACGTCTTAAAAATCTCGGATATGACGGCACCCTTCTCGAACAAAACGACATCATCATTTCAATCGATCCGGACGGCAGAATCGTACTCGACAGCGAGAACATTCCGGAAGCGAGAATCTGCAATTTTGAGCTGATTTACAAAATATAAATAGTATTTCAATAAAAAAGGCAGCAGTCATTTAACTGTCGCCCTCTCAATTTGATATACATCGGCGATATTTTGCGTATAGTTACGCACGCACCACCGGTATTACTGGAAACTGCTGAACATTTCCTCCATGACCGCGTTCTGTTTGTCATTGTAGATTTCCTGCATTTCCTCGAACGTCCCGGGCCCGGCAGAAAAATCGATTTTCTTTAGTTCAGCAATCTGACTTTCAGTAAACGGGCATCCCTCGTTTTCGAAGAGCACAACCGTGAAAAGGTGCGCAACCTGCTCGCCGCCGCCGAACCCCTGCATAACGCCGAGCGTTTCTTTGAGCGCTTTTGTTTGCTCATCAGAGAACATGGCGCCAAGTTCTCTAAACATCTGCATGTCGCCGCCGAGTTTAAAGGCTTTGAGTTTCTCAACCTGTTCATCGTTCAGTGAAACATCAGCCGCTTTCATAATACTGCCGACCGTGACAGCCTCATCCTGCGTGAACGCTGTCCCCGTAACAAGGACAAACAGGGAAACCGCGATGCAGAATACGGTAAGTTTCGATGATTTCACACCATCCTCCATTGTTAAAATTTTGAAATGTGATTGTCTTACAGTGCAATGCTATATTGACACATTAAGCATGCAAAAGGTTTAAATACATACATATCACCTAAATTGAGCGATTCTTGTGTAGGGGCAACCCTTGCGGTTGCCCAAGAAC
>CAZCDQ010000230.1:0-2632 GCA_964497605.1 uncultured bacterium | reverse complement strand
GAAATCATCCAATACAATATTCCTGTTTGTAATCGAAATTAATATTATAAACGAATAAAAAAATATAGTATGAATTATCTCACAAAAAAAATAAAAATATTTTTTTAAATTGATGTGTAAAATCCATTTTATTCGTAAATCAGGTAGTTATTGTATACATCAAGTTTATTTAGCTCGATGAAGAGGAGGAAAAACAAATATTTTATTAACATTTTAAAAAAAATAATTGCATTTTGTTATTTTGTATTTATACTTAATTTATTCGCAAAATGATTATTATGCGATGATATAATTGATTACGTTAGTTTCATTAGAGGTATTTGAACCTATACTTTTTAAAGGGACAGTATGCTCAAAAAACTCATCGCATCAATCGTTTGTGCCGTCGCGTTCCTCATGTCCAGTACATTGTATCCTCAAATTATCAATGACCTTAGAAATCTTTCTGAGAGCGACTGGTTAGAAATGTCGACAGAAGAGCGGCTTCAGTCCCTCAATTCCGCGAACAATCATGCCCAAAATCAAACATTTCTCGGTGATTTTAATCTTGCAGAAGATATTTACCCCCGATGGGGATACGACTTTTATGAAATGAACGACGGTTATGAGAATTATGCGTTCCGGGGTTTCGAGAATTATAAAGATATTAATGACCGCCGCAATAAATGGTATTACAATCAATTCGGCGACAGACTGACGAAAATGAGTAATACGGCAACCATTTGGCATGAAACACATAAAGATGACGGGACGTTTGATGTTCAGCGGACAAACAAATATATAAATAAAGTTACTGAAGTGGATGGTGTCTGGGTTGCAAGAGAATCGACCGATGATTGGGCGGTATCTATTGTCGGTGCAGATGCACTCAGAGTTAAGTTTACTCCGCTAACGCTCACCTATCCGAATCTGACCGGTGTGAAAGGCGATTTTCAGTCGGCGAACTATGAGGCGAGTTTTTTAACAGCGGTGCTTGCGGGAAAGGACGCTCACATTTATACCCACAGGCAGACGCTGGCGCCTCGGGTTACGAACAATCTTATGTTGAGAGGCGGGCAGCTCCGAAGGAAATTCGGT
This sequence comes from uncultured bacterium, assembly GCA_964497605.1. Lineage (GTDB taxonomy): Bacteria > Latescibacterota > Latescibacteria > Latescibacterales > Latescibacteraceae > Latescibacter. Next base: position 1,555 of record CAZCDQ010000230.1, on the reverse strand, counting down.
GCACTGACAATCGGCGCCACGTACGTGAATATGTATTCGGTTCAAAATAACCGAGAGGATGGGGCCTCATTGAAAGGAACCGTAAGCGATCACAGCCCCACGCCGATGAAATATCTTATCAGAATTGTAGACGATTCGCCTCAGGAAGGCGACGGCCCTATATTGCATGATATTCGAATCAAGATAAATGGACAATACCGTCCCGACATCATACCCCAAATCGTCCTTGACGATATCGAACGTGAGCAGACGACGGCAGTATACAATAGATCCCAGATGTCGTATATGATGTTCGACCCTTTAACATACGGTGAAGGTGTGAAATTCAGTCGTTCGAACGTGATTGATAGAATACCGAAATATATCGATTATTTATATATGTACGACTATATAAACGGATGGAATTCGGACAATATAGAAAAAAACTTTGATGTTGATAAAGCCAGAGATTTTTACACATTACTCGATCTTGGCGAACTTCCATATCAGGTGAACGGGACCGAATATGCTTCAATAATTTTCGATATATCTTCCGTTTGGGAAAAAGTGCGAAGTGTCACAGCCGATATTACCGTTTCAAATGACTATCGCATTCAGACTGCGACGGTTTTTGAGATTAATTCTCAAGGGAGACAGGATAAGAGTGGCGATGCCTACCAGAATTACTATAATGCAACATTCTGGGAAACCAAAGCGCAGGCTGAAGGTAATGTAAAAGATGGGGCCAACCTTCGCACGGTCAATGTCGATTTTGGGTATGAGGTTTCAAATGTTATTTACGGTGTCGATGCTCATTATAATTACCTCGGATACAAGCTTGACGGTGAAATCGTTTTCAATACTCATCATTACATGTTTTCAGATGGGTATGCCGGATCGGGTATTCCTCCGTTGAGTTCAACCGACATTCGGAAACGAACCGGTAAAAGATATTCACATACCGATAATGCGTATTATATAGTTCTAAAAAAAGATTGGGACAGATTCGGTTTTGTCGGTGAATATTTTAAAATGGGAAAATTCTATCGTCCGGAAATGAATTATTTTAATCCCAGCCTGTATGCCGGAAGGATGTCGAATACCCGCAATAACAACCTGAAAATGTCGCTTATCGCAGATAACGATGACAACGACCAATATCCAGATGCGATGCCGTTCAACCAGGCGTTTGGAAATATATTTTTAACGCTTGAGGATCCCGACGGCGTTTTCCCGGGGAACGATCTGGATAAGGACGGTATACCTGATACCGACAAGAATTACAACGGACAGCCCGACTATAGAGAGCCGTTTCTTATGATGGATGCGGACCCGAACAATTTCGTGTTCGGCAACGATTTTAATCATAATACCGTCCCCGATTTTCGTGAAAACGATCTTAAGTATGATACCCCTTATAATCTCGACAGAAAAGGTTATCATGTAAATTTCAGATATACACCACAAAGAAATCTAAATTTTGTTCTCGGATCGATGCAACAGCGAGGAATCGGTCTCGATACCCGTACCGACAACGATTATATGAAAATGATATTCAAATATAATGTCGGGACAG
>CAZCDQ010000229.1:0-2664 GCA_964497605.1 uncultured bacterium | reverse complement strand
CTGGACAATAAAAGAACTTATCGGCTATAGACTATTATGACAATTATATGGGGACTTCACCTAGAAAAAACAGCTCCAAAAAATAAAAATCTGTATGAGCTGCACTTATTGTTTGGACTGTTACGATGTTAGTAATACCTGGTAATTTCAAAATGGTTTTCAATCGAGTTTGTATTTCGTCCGCCAGTTATCTTTCTCGATCAGTTCCGGCTGATCTTCTTTTTTGAACAGGAAGTTATTAAGCACAAGATAGTCCATTTCGGTGCGCATGAAACAGAGATAGGCGTCGGTGGGTGAGCATACAATCGGTTCGCCGCGGACATTAAAGCTAGTATTTACGAGAAGGCCATAGCCGGTTTTTTCTTTGTAGAAATTGATTAATTCCCAATACCGAGGATTCGTTTTTTTTGAAACGCTTTGAATTCGGGCGGAATAATCAATATGTGTAATTGCAGGAACATCAGAACGCTGAAAATACAAACGGTCGTATAATGGTTTATCGAGATAGCCGTCAGGATAAGGATTAATCCGCACTTTTTTGACAGGAGCAACGAGTAGCATATAGGGCGAACTTTTATCCAATTCGAAATAGTCCCCAATATCTTCCTCAATTACCGAGGGGGCAAAGGGGCGGAAGCTTTCGCGGTATTTGATTTTCAGATTCAGTTTTTTCTGCATCTCAGGGAATCGTGTGTCGCCCAGAATACTTCTATTGCCGAGCGCCCGCGGGCCGAATTCCATCCGTCCCTGGAACCAGCCGACAATCTTGCCCTGTGAAATAATATCCGCAACATCGCGGCACAAATCGGAGTATTGCTCGTAAAAAGTGTAGGGAGCGTCGAATTTTCTCGCTGTTTTCCTGACATCGTTTTCCGAATATAAGGGTCCAAGATACGATCCTTTCATAAGGTCCGAAGCTCCGTTCAAAGAGCGCTCTTTGCCCTTCAGAATATGCCATACCGCGAGCGCGGCCCCCAGCGAACCGCCCGCATCACCCGCCGCAGGCTGAATCCAGATGTCATCGAACACATCTTTCCTCAGCAGTTTACCGTTTGCGACACAGTTCAGCGCGACGCCTCCGGACAGAACGAGATTGCGGCAGCCGGTGATCTCTTTTGCGGTTTCTGACAAACGGAACACAATGTCTTCGGTGACATCCTGAATGGCAAGCGCAAGATTCATATACGATTGTGTCAATTCGCTTTCGAAATCGCGTTTGGGTATTCCAAACAATGCTTCCCATTTTTTATCGTTACACATCGTAAGGCCTGTCGCATAATTGAAATATTCCATATTTAAAAGTATAGAACCGTCAGGTTTAATATCGACTAGCTCTGATCGAATTTTATCAATGAATTCCCTTAACTGTTCTGATTCGGGATTGCCATACGGGGCCAGTCCCATGAGTTTGTATTCGCCGCTGTTCACCCTGAAGCCGCAATAATATGTAAATGCTGAATACAAAAGCCCGAGAGAATGGGGGAAGGTCAACTCACGGAGAATTTCAATTTTGTTTCCGATTCCGTGTCCGATTGTCGCAGTTGCCCATTCTCCGACACCGTCGATAGTAAGGATTGCCGACTCCTGATACGGTGACGGATAAAATGCACTTGCGGCATGAGATAGATGGTGTTCAGGAAAATAAAGCGACGGTATGGCTGCACCGAACTTCGATAATTCATCATGAAGCATTTTTTTCATGAAAAGTTTTTCTTTTATCCATATCGGAACGGCCATAAAAAAACTTTTAAGGCCTTTTGGTGCAAACGCATGATATGTTTCCAATAACCGCTCAAATTTAACGAACGGTTTTTCATAGAATGCCACCCCGGAGAGATCATCAAGGCTCAATCCCGCTTCATCGAGCACGTAGCCGATGGCGTTGGAGGGAAACGACGAATCGTGCTTAATGCGGGTAAACCGCTCTTCCTGCGCCGCAGCAAAAATTTCGCCGTTCACAATAAGCGCGGCCGCGCTGTCGTGATAAAAAGCAGAAATACCAAGTATTGCGTCAGACATAATACACCTTCTTAGAAAATCGTATATATGAAAGGCGCAATGGCGGAACCGCTTGTTAATACTATTAATACGCCGAAAACAAGGAGAATGATAATTATTGGAAGAAGCCAGAATTTTTTTCTAACTTTTAAAAACCCCCAGAGGTCTTTTAATAGTTCCATATTGTATTCCTAAATATGTTTATTAATATGGTTTTACGATATCTTCAGGCTGAAATTTATGATCGCGGGATATAAAAACAGTCGAATCGTTTTTTTTCCATTTTTTGAGCAGAAGAGGATCATGTCCCAGCATTTTTCGAATAAGTCCGGTCGGCGTCACAACGGCATAGTATACAATCGAAAGGAGAATCCGTGACACAACCGAGCCGAGAATATGCGAAAATCCGAACCAGACGACCGCCGCCGGTTTAAAAATCTTCGGCACGGTCATATTAATAAGCAAAACCGGAATAGCAATGGTGAAATACAGCCGGTTGTCGAAATAACTCCCCAAAAGCAAGCAGATGAGCACCATTGCCATACCGGTGTCTTTTGCCTGTTTTTCAGAAATGTTGTTGAGCCGGTATTTCATGCTTCGATTTCTCCGTGGATGCTATAACAAAACGGTTATTCCCAAATGAGTTTCAATCAATATAAAATAGAG
>CAZCDQ010000228.1:0-2711 GCA_964497605.1 uncultured bacterium | reverse complement strand
GGGGGGGGTGAGGTTGGGATGGATGAATAAGATACACATTTATATGACAAGAGGAGCATAAAGTTTTACTTGTACAGAGAGGGAGATAATAGTATAATTTAAAAAAAAGTATGCGGAGGAAAAACATCGAATAATGTATAACAATATCAAAAAAAATAAAGTGTGGTATCTCCTTTTACAATTAGGTGTTCCAGTACCTTTTAATGATAAATCAATAAAACGTCATTTAAGGATTGTACGAAAGGAATGTAAAAATCTTAAAGTTTTTATTCGCGCTATTCTTATAAATCATGGAGAAAACTACGGAAGATATCTTTTCAGATTTCCATATTATAAAAAAAATGATATGAGTGCAGTAAAATTTGCGGAATCGTTTTTATATGGTCTAACCTATTTACACGGACCAATAATTGATTCAGATCATGATTCGTTAATACTATGTATTCCAGATAATATTATTCGGGGAAGAAATGAAATATCAAATTCTGAATTAATTGAATTTGAAGAATCTAGAGATTTTGAAGATCGTACTCTTGATTTCCCACATAGCACAATTGGTTCATATTACACAACTTCTGTAAGTATTTATGAAGCAGCATGGCGTATTGTATCAGTTTTGTTTAAAAATAATAATCTATTTGAAGCGACAAGATATATTAAGAGGAGTTATGAAAGCTTTTATGTTATGCCTGGACAAAGAAGAGAAGTAATAGACGATGATTCAACACCAATTTCTGGCTCAGACAAAACACGTTATGAAGACGCACTCCAAAATGCATTTAAAGCAATTGAAGCTATAATCGGAGACCCTCCAAGCAATAATAGAAAATTTTTTAGAAAATTAAAAGAAATTGGTTTAAATCCCTTTGAAGAAGTGGGGTATACTGAGAAAAAACCACTTCATGAAGATATCCGAGAAATTAACTATATGAGAGATAAAAAGTCTGCGCATGGAAGCACAAAAAACCGTAAAATAAAGACTTGTGATTTATTTAGATATCAATCTTGTGCTTTTCATATATTACGTTCTGCAATTGAAACAGCGAGAGGAAGTTCGATTTATTAATCCACCTCTCTAAAACAAATCCACCAGCCCAACATCAGTAAACACATCTCTTTCCCCGCGCGGACGCCTCGATGGCAGCCTCGATGGCAGCCTCGATGAGTACACGTCATATTAGAAATTTCATAGTAAAATGTACTTGTTTAAAGATGTAAATCGGGATTATTTTCTTACACAACAAAACCTTTGCGAAATGGAATAACCTGTATGTTTGACATGTCGAATACCCTGAAAAATCTCTCCGCAGTAATTCTGGGGGCATGCATTATGTCCGGATGCGCTGTTAAGCCCAAGTACACGGGATACGTGCAGGATACGGCGATACCCATGCACGACGTAACCCCGTTCGACAGTGTGTCTGTTCGGGATGGGTTATACCGCATATACCGTGAATGGGAGAATGTCCGATATGTAAGAGGCGGGCTTTCCAGGGACGGCATCGACTGCTCGGGATTCGTTTATATGACATATCGGGATGTATTCGGCATGCACATTCCGCGGACGACGAAAGAACAATCGAAAATCGGAGAATCCGTATTATTGAAAAATTTGAAATCGGGCGATATTATCCTTTTCAAAACCGGTATATTTCAAAAACATGTCGGTATATATATGGAAAACAACATATTTATGCACGCATCGAAAAGTAATGGCATCACCCTCTCAAACCTTTCAGATCAATTCTGGTCGAAACGGTATTGGCAGTCTCGGCGAATTTTCAGGCCGATTCTTTTGAAATCAACAATCCCGGATTGAAATCCGGGGTAGTTCAATGAGACAGAATTTACAAAATGAACAAGATTATTTTCAATATAAATATGTAAATTCTGTAAATTCTGTCTATAAGTTATTTTTATGTTTCGGGAGAGTTAAGGGGGGTGAGAGGTATTAAAGGAAGGCGAATCCAGTTTCGCCCCTGCAATCAATCCTTTGTGCCTTTGTGCCTGTTTTTAAACTTTGTGCCTTTCTTTCCTATACGCACTCTGCGTTGAATATCTTCTACACCAAATCCACCGGATCGACATCAGTAAACACATCCTCTTTGCCCCGCGCGAACGCCTCGATGGCCGAATCGATAAGCGGTTTCATGTACGCGGGATTTTTTGTTTTGATTAAAATGTGCTGACGGTGCCGTCCCTTGCGGCGCGCGATGGGCGCCTCCTCGGGGCCGAGAAGCTCGGTCGTTTCGGGAAGGTGTTCGGCGAGATAACCGGCGATACGTTCTGCCGCGGCGCGCAGTTCGGGGAGCGATTCCCCCTGAAGCTCGATCAGGATGAGACGTGAGAACGGCGGAAATCCCAACTCGCGGCGGGCGTCGAGTTCGGTTTCGGCGAAGGCCTCGAAGTCCTGTTTCGCGGCGGCGGCGATGGCGTGATTGCCGGGGTCGTAGGTCTGAAGTATAACCGTCCCGGGATGTTCGCCCCGTCCCGCGCGCCCCGCGACCTGTGTGACAAGCTGAAACGTGCGTTCGAATGCCCGGAAATCGGGAATGAACAGGGAGAGATCGGCGGATATGATGCCGACCAGGGTGACCTCGTGGATATCGTGTCCCTTGGCGACCATCTGTGTGCCGAGCAGGATGGCAGCGTCGGGGTTCAGGCGGAATTCCGAGAGGAGTTTGTAGTGGCCGTCATGGGCGCCCGTGGTG
>CAZCDQ010000227.1:0-3055 GCA_964497605.1 uncultured bacterium | reverse complement strand
ATAAAAGAACTTATCGGCTATAGACTATTATGACAATTATATGGGGACATCACCTAATTTCTTATTTTACTAATTATTATGTTCATTTAAAGAATAAATTTGTTTTTCTTTTTATTTTTGTAATAAAAAATAAACAAATATATTGCGGTCTGAACTGTTTTTATTATATTTTTGATAATGTAATGGAATATGAAATTATAAAAAATATTTTAAGACTATGCTTGACAAGAGAATAGGCTTATACTATATTCAATTTTATTGTATTTTATTGAATTAGCGTTAGGGATTCTTCCGTTGACGTTATAGCTTATGTAAATAATTTCTATTAATTTATTTGTTGGACATGGAGGGAAAACAATGGTTCGAAAAGCCGCACTTCTTGGCTTATTGATAGCGCTTGCTCTTATGGCTGTATCCTGCTCCGAGGACAGTTCTGGGCCGAAAAATACCGCTCCTGAGGTCTCTATCGCTCAACCCGCTGATGGAGCAACCCGTGCCGGCGTAGTCGATGTTATGGTTGAGGCGTCGGATGATGACGGTATCGATGCGGTCGAGTTTTATGTAGGCGGAACGCTTTATACGACAGACACGGAAAAACCCTACAGTTTCGAATATGACATGAGTTCGGCGGGCGACACCGTTTCAATCTATGCGAAAGCAATCGATATAGCCGGAAAAACTGCGTCGACAAACACCATAACTATTACCAAAGGCGGTACCGCTCCGGTCATCAGTTCCGCTACTGCCGATGTAAGCGAAGTCATGCAGGGATATTTGGTGAATTTGTCGGGCGATGCAACTGATGCAGAGGACGGTGTGCTTGAGGATGCTGATATTGCCTGGTCATCCAGTCTTCAGGGCTCGCTTAAAGAAGGAAAAAATATCGAATACCGCGGTTTTGTCATCGGCGATCATGTGATTACCATGACCGCGACCGATTCAAACGGCAACACCGTAAAACAGAGTTTCAATTTGAAAGTTACCGAGAACGACCAAGACTTTGCCTATATTCAGGAAGGTTCATATACGATCGGACCGCCGGCATTCGAGGCGCGGACAGTTTTGTTTGACCGGCCGTTCCTTATTTCGAAAACCGAATATACAATCGGCGATTTTGTCGACAATATGAATAATGACACGTTTACCGCAACTTTCCACGATAGGTCAGATACGGAAATCGATGAATTTGTCGACAGAATGGAAGATTTGGTTGATAATAATGGTAATCCGCTTTATCCAACCGATTTATTTTCCGATGCAGATAAATACCGCAATTATCCTGTCTGTTTTATCGGCGCAATTGAAATATTCGAATATATCCAGGCGCTCAGCAAATTCGACGGATTAGACGTGGCATACGAGTTTTGGGACAAAAAAAATATTGTATTAACCGAAGAAGACCGGCCAAGAGATTATGCAAAAGCCATCATTATCGACGATTCAAAAGGCTGGCGTCTACCGACAGAAGCTGAATGGGAAGTTGCGGCAAATGCAGGGAGCGGCGGCCAGAAATACCCATGGGGCAATCATCCCCCCGGATCGAGAGCAAACACACTTGCGGATAACAGCCCTTCCAACATGGTTGTAATAGCAGTGGGAAGAGGTATTACACCTGTTAATTCCTATGCCCCTAACGGATTCGGAATATATGATCTTGGGGGCAATGTCGCTGAACTCTGCAGCGATTTTGCGCCTGCCGAAGATCCGCCGTTTATGAGTATTCTCCCCTCCGGTGTCGATCCTGTCGGAGACACAGAAGCCGACCCGGTTAACAACCTGGCGAAAGGCGGGGCGTGGTCGCAACCTGGCGCCGCGGCTCAGGTTACGGTTCGTCAAATGTACCTGCCGATGGATAGCAGACTGAAAAATAAAGACGCTTTTAACTCCGCAATCGGTTTCAGAGTAGTCCGTAATCTTGATTCCGGTGAGGCTCCCTGGTAAAAGTTAAACATACTATATGATAAACGGGGAATATCCATATTCCCCGTTTTTTTTGACCTGGATGCTTTGCAATTAATATAAACTTGTGCTTTATATGATATTTTTTTATATTAATGCAATTGAATGGCTCATTCGTCTAGTGGCCTAGGACGCTGGCCTCTCACGCCGGAAACAGGGGTTCGATTCCCCTATGGGCTACCAAAGAATATAACAATCGCGGTAAACCGGTATTTCCGCGGTTGTCCTGATAGAAAAGCCCCTTGTTTTCAAGGGGCTTTTTCTGTTGCTGTGCCGTCATGCTCTCCGGGGCGGGAACGCGTTTACCCGAACAGTCTGGCAGTCTCACGAATCCGGCCGGCTATATCGAGGCCGTGGACGCATTTCACCACGCACTCGTCACACCCGTCGCAGATATCTGTGCGGTTTGAGGACGGCAGCGCGTCATAGTTCTCACGGGCAAGCTCCATGCTTCCGTATCCGTACGCATATCCGAGGCACCTGTTGAAATCGCTCACCTGGACACCGTGCGGACATTGTTCACGGCAGCCGTCGCAGCCCGCAACACCCCTGCAGTAGCTCCCGTTGACTGCGTCGGCGTACTTGCGAATCACCGCCCGGTCCTCGAATGTCATTTTCATGCCCATCACCCCGGTGTCGTCGGCGAGATGTTCGAACGTGGTCATCCCCGGGATGGTGGTGTCGACATACGGATTGTCAAGCACCCACTTGATGAGCGCCTGCTGGGGGGTCATCGACTGCATCGATTCGTCACGGATGTCGTCGAGCTCAACCCGTGTGCTGGGCGGCCAGGTCATGGTTATGAGATTTTTCATGCCCACGATGCCGATACCCGCCTCACGGGCTTTTCTGATACCCTCGGTCACTGTCGGCGGCGAGAAATAGTTGTAACCGGTGAGGATGACCTCCCAGAAACCACTTTCAATCGCGGCTTCGAATACGTCTGTCCCGAAATTGTGGGTCGAAAATCCGACAAACCGTGTCTGGCCCCTGCGGCGTGCGTCATCGAAGTATTTAATAATGCTGTCATCGAGAATCTGCGCGCGTTCATCGGTTTTGTGAAAGAACAGAAGGTCCACATGGTCGGTTTGAAGCC
>CAZCDQ010000226.1:0-3065 GCA_964497605.1 uncultured bacterium | reverse complement strand
ATATCGCTCAATTTAGGATAATATTTTTTTCATTTTTATCGGTTGTTGCCTGTAACTTCTGTGTCCTCTGCGGTTTTAATAATAATACAGTATGCGTATCTCCCGGGAGGGTTCCGGTTGTTCGTCGGATCGTCCGGTGAGATCGATTTTTTCGTTCCGAAGCAGATTCTGCATGTCGAATTCAAGGGTAAACGACCCGCCGAGATTGATTTTAACCGCGCCGTTCAGATAGCCCCTCCCGGCAGTAATACTGTCATCCTCGTTGTCGTTTGTGGCGAAATCGTATTCGCAGCAGAGTTCTATGGCGCCGGTGATCGATTTGTTGAGCCCGACCCAGAATGACGGATCCTTATCACCGTCAGCAGTCTCGAACGAATAATTCGCACCGGCATGGAGCCCGAGGTCGCCGAGAAGGCTGTAGTTCCGCGACATGACAATATATGCCCCCTTGGACTTTGAACGAAACCGGTCGAGATTCTCTCCCGGAATATATGCGCCGGTACCCTGTGAATCGAAACCGAGCGCAAACGCCGGGCTTACCATCGACTCCTCGACAATTCTGATCTGAATCTGCGCGCCCGCATGGGGCTGCCAGACCACACGCTGCGATCCGATGATGTTCGAGCCGCTGTACGACACCCCGATAGTCACATAATCGGTCAGCCCGAACCGTACCCGCTCGGTAACGCCGCCGCCGTCGAACAGGTGCGTCTCAATCGCAAATGTCCGCGAACTCACCGCTCCCGCTGTTGGCGCGCTGACAAGACGATACGATGCCGTATTTTGGGTATATGCGTTAGTGAGTGCGATACAGAAAAAAACCGCGGTAATAACGGCTGCCCGTGCCGCGTATGTATGGCCATGTCTGAACACAGCATGTCTCCCGTGAATGCCGTCGCCGTTGGATTGCGTAACTGCCTATATATATGATAAAGTATGAAATATAAAGATATATGCAAAGAGAATTTTTTAAGTGCCGATACGATACCGCGGTGCGCTTTCACCGATGCGATAACCAGCCCGCCGCCGTGGAAATAGAGTATGGCTTTATCATGTTCCGCACCCGGATGCATCATCCATTCGGCGGAAAGGTTTCCGATATTCACCGGTTTCAGGGGGAATTCTTTCGGTAGTTTCCCGAAAAAATCCGCGCCCTTTTCAATCTCGGCACATAGAATTCAATTTACAATCGAAATAAACGATGATATATGAAATTCAATTATCCCGCCGAAACAATATGTCTTTTTCGCAATGAACAGAACCCGCAAAAAGCAACCAAAACATTGTTTAACTTGACTTTTAGTAAAAAATAAAATAGTTTTCAATACTGAATATCTTATTTGTCGTACATACACATTGAAATGAATTGTATTGTTATGGTAGACAATGAATTACAATCCACGATACAGGGATTGAAAAGTCATGTGAGAAATGTCAGAATGGAAGCGAAAGAGGCGCTGATTCGACTCACAAACGACTACACAATTCCGTATTTGGATTCGCAAGATATTTCGGCTGAAGCGGTGCAGAACTCGATACGGTTCTCTTTTGCCCTTTATAATGAAATGAGACAGTCAAAAGATATCGACCGCAACAAAATGTTTCTGAAAATACTGCTTTCCATTGGCGGCCATGGCCCTTCATTTGCATGGAAATACTTTGCACACGGCGATATTCATCATAATTTTATCATCGACAGTATTCGTCAATTTCCCGAACAACTAAGATTACTTCTGGTATATCACTATACGCTCGATACAATATCGATTCGGCGAAAATTCGGTTTACTGGTCAGGTCGCTTCTAAAAGATATGAAAGACCGTGACACAGTGTTCGATTTTCTTGTCTATCTTTACGATCGGGACGATGTGATCGATTATGTGTTCGACGAACTTTACGGCAATATGGAAATGCTCGAAACGGTTATTCATACTGAATTAAGTAGTCCCGATCCAGCGGCAAAAATCTGCGGTATAAAAGCAATAGGTGCGCTTGCCGATAAAAGGGGATACGAGGCATGCGAAAAGCTGCTCGCGAGCGGAGAACAGCCAGAGGTTGTCATCGAATGTCTTGAAATGTTGTCGAAATCCAATTTTGAAATTAATTCTTCTCTGGTAAAAAAAATTTCCTCGCTGGTTCAAGATAATAATTCCGGTATTGCCGCTGCTGCATTGAAAGCAAAACTCCTTCTGGAAAATAATCATTTGCAAAATGCATCGTATTTCATTAATCCGGCTGCGCTTAAAATCATCTGCGGCGACGATGAACTTCTTCATCTTCTAAAATGGCCACAGTTGGAAACCGTTATAAACGCATTACCTTTGAAGCAGGCTCATGCTGTCCGGAAGAAACGAATCATGCATATTCTTCAGAATAATCCGGATAAACTGAGATTTTTTCTGGAGTCGTTTGCCAACGGTTCATACGGCGGATTGAAAAAAGAGGCACAAGGCCTTCTCTCACAGATCGATGGGATATTGGAAAACGAACAACAAAAGGCGTCGCTTGACGATCTTCCGGAATTCAAGGAGCCGGAATCGAATAAAGGTTTTTTCGAAAAACTGGCTGGTAACAAGAGTCTTAGAAAAATTCTCGGCCGTAAGCAGATTCAGCGCCAGGATTTCAATGGTGAAATTTTCGAAAATACTGATTGTACCGGTATCAATTTCCGCGAATCCAGTTTTAATGGTGCGGTTTTTCGCAATGTTGATTTTTCGAAGACGAAAATGTATCTGGTGTCATTCGATGGAGCGTTATTCGAAAATGTGACCTTTAAGAATGCCGAAATCGCGACATCCTCATTTAAAAAAGCGATAATAAATCATGTGATATTTTCCGAAAGTAACATAAAGGTGAGTGACTTTTCAGATTCGTGGATTTATAATTCGGTATTTGATTCTGCGCGTGTCAAGTTTTCGCTTTTCAGTAATGCAAGGATTAAGAAAACATATTTCACAGAAGCCGATCTGACCGATACTTCTTTTATTGATGCGTCGCTGGCACGTGTAAATTTCAATTCCGCGACATTGCATTTAACTGATTTCTCATTGGCGCACGGTATATTG
>CAZCDQ010000225.1:0-3141 GCA_964497605.1 uncultured bacterium | reverse complement strand
CGACAGCGATACCGGCGACATCGTTATGGACGAGGCAATCGGGCTGACCTTGCAGCAGTTCGAGCGCGGAAAATACAAATTTGGCGAGGGCATTATCGGTAAGGTTGCCAAAACGGGCGAGATGTCTGTTATTCCAAAAATCTCCGAAGAGCCTCTATTTCTCGATAAAACCGGTGCCCGCAAGAATCTCCGAAAGGAGGATATCTCATTCATCTGTGTCCCGATCATCCTTGAAAATGAGATCATCGGCACACTGAGCGCCGATAAGCCTTACGACGAACATGAGCCGCTCAAAGAGGATGCCCGCATTCTTTCAATCATCGCCTCGATGATCGCACGGGCGGTCAATCTCCGGCAGGAACTTCAGCGTGAGCGGAAAAAACTTCTCGAGGAAAATATCCGGCTCAAAGAGGAACTTGGTGACCGGTTTCATCCCTCAAATATTATCGGCAATTCGAAAGTCATGCGTATCCTCTACGGCCAGATCGCGCAGGTCTCTACAAGCAATGCCACTGTACTCATCAACGGTGAGAGCGGGACAGGCAAGGAGCTGGTCGCCCACGCCATCCATTACAATTCGAACCGTAAAAATATGCCGTTTATCAAAGTCAATTGCGCCGCACTTCCGGAGAACATCATCGAAAGCGAGCTTTTCGGTCATGAAAGAGGAGCGTTTACTGGTGCGGTATCAACGAGGAAAGGGCGGTTCGAACTCGCTATTGGCGGAACGCTTTTTCTGGACGAGATCGGCGATCTGTCACCTATGATCCAGGTGAAACTGCTCAGGTTCCTGCAGGAAAAAGAGTTTGAGCGAGTCGGCGGCACTGAAACGCTGAAAGCCGATGTCCGCATAATCGCCGCTACTCATAAAAACCTCGAGGAACTTATCGAGCGTGGCGAATTCAGACAAGATCTGTTCTACCGTCTCAACGTCTTTCCCATCTACATGCCGCCGCTGAGCGAACGTAAAACGGATATCCCCTTGCTTGCGGATCATTTTGTTGAAAAATACAGCATCGATAACTACAAGAACATTACCCGTATCTCGACGCCGGCCATTGACATGCTCATGAGCTATCACTGGCCCGGTAATGTACGGGAACTCGAGAACTGCATCGAGCGTGCGGTCCTCGTCTCCAACGACAACGTCATACACAGCCATCACCTTCCCCCGACCCTCCAGACCGCTGAATCGAGCGGCACCAACTTCGAGGGGAGCCTGCAGTCGACCCTCGACAAAGTCGAGCGGGAGTTTATCCTGGATGCGCTCAAATCCGCCCGCGGCAATATGAGCAAGGCGGCAAAAGCCCTCGGGATTACCGAACGTCAAATGGGACTTCGCATAAAAAAACACACGATAAATTATCGCAGATTTCGCACATAAATGTATTTTTTTGTTGACATTATCTACATAGATGTAGGAATATTCGACATAATATTTCAGTGTGCGAACAATCATAATCGGCGTTTATCATTGCCCGACAACACTTTGCAAGTTTTGTGCTTTTATTTGGCATCGTATTTGCTCTATATTCCAGCGAGTGCATGACACCGTGCACAGTGTCTGACTCGCTCACATCACACGTCAAGAATGACGCAAGTGGTAAATGTCGGATACAATGAACCGCCTTAATAGGGGAGGAACAATGAAGAAGTTTTTCACACCGTATCAGAATATCGGTTTTGTCTAAGTCTTGAAATTCGAAATGTACAGCGAACCTAAACAGAAACACTGAAACGAAAGGGTAACAAATGAAACTCGGAAAACGAACTATTATTCTTGTCGCAGTACTTGCACTCGCATTTAATGTTGTATCGGCTTTCGCGCAGCCCGAATTCGGGATCGATCTTTCATACGTAAGCAATTATGTCTGGCGCGGCGCTGTATTCGCAGAGGACGGCGTATTCCAACCATCGTTCACCGGCGGAATGGGTGAATTAAGCGTAAACCTCTGGGGTAATATGGACCTCACCGACGAAAACGGGACTACACGCCAGATGAACGAATGGGACTACACGGTCGATTATTCGTCGTCTATCGATGCGATTGAGGGCCTTGGCTATTCGGTCGGTATCATCGGATACACATTCCCGAACGTAGGTGGCTTCACAACAGAATTCTATGCAGGCGCAAGCTACGATACTATCCTGAGCCCGTCTGTCACCGTTTATTATGACGTTGACGCTGTTGAAGGCGCTTATGTGCTGGTCGGCGGCGGCTACAGCGTACCTGTTGCGGACATCACCAACCTTGATTTGTCGGCTTCAATCGGATTCGGTTCCGAGGATATGAATCAGGGTCTCTATGGTACTACGACATCCGGCGCGGGTTTGTCCGATCTGCTGCTCGGTGTGAGCGCAACGTTCGACGTGATGGAAGTGCTTTCGCTGACACCGGCAGTTATGTTCTCGTCTATTCTCGACAGCGACGGCTCTGATGCATACGATGCTGCCGATATGGATGCCTCACGGGTGTTTTTCGGTCTGACAGCATCGACCGCATTCTAAACATTCTAAGCCGGTGCAGCCGTTATCACGCGGTCGTATTAACAAAATAAATTTTAACGACGTAACAATTGATAGAGGGCCTTTTTTTGCCCAAAAACAGGCAACATCGGAGGTAAATAAAGTGAAAACGCTTATAAAATATACGGTACTTGCGGTGCTCATGATCCTATCCGTCAGCACGTTTGCACTGGCAGAGGAAATGACCGCAGAGGATGTGCAGCTTAATGTAGATATTATTTGGACAGCAATTGCAGCATTTCTCGTATTCTTCATGCAGGCCGGTTTTGCGCTTGTTGAGAGCGGATTTACGAGAGCCAAAAACGCGGTAAACATTATCATGAAAAATCTCATGGACTTTTCGATCGGCTCGCTCATGTGGTTCCTTCTTGGATTCGGCCTCATGTTCGGCGGCGGCGCGAGCGGATTTATCGGAATGTCCCACTTTGCGGCGTCCGAATTCAGCGATGTCAGCAGCCTGAACTGGACATTCTGGCTGTTCCAGGCGGTTTTCGCCGGAACCGCGGCAACAATCGTGTCCGGCGCCATGGCCGGCAGAACCAAATTCACCAGCTATCTCATCTACAGTGCGTTCATCTGCGGACTCATCTATCCGATCAGCGGACACTGGGCATG
>CAZCDQ010000224.1:0-3181 GCA_964497605.1 uncultured bacterium | reverse complement strand
GCTCATCCTCACAATATAACCCCGGACTTAAGTCCGAGGAATCTTTTGATTGAATCTTTCTGTTGTCGAAAAAAAAGTAGCAAAGATCAATGAAATAGAAATGGGGGATCAAAAACCAACGTTTAAACAATTAGATACCCTTGCTAATCTCTATAAAGTACCTCGTTGGGTGTTTGTTTCAGATCACTTACCTAAAAAATACCAGTTTGATAAGGCAATACCCGCTTTTCGTAAGCTCACTGAAAGTAATGCCGATGTTTTTAATGATCATAAAGTACTAAGTCTCACTGCCAGAGTTGAGCGACTACGTATAATGATTATAGAGCTACTTGAGGATATGGGTGAGACTGTCCCCATTATTAATCCACCAAAAATAAACGCGAACACTAATCCAGTTATTGCGGCGCAAAAAGTGAGAGATTGGTTGAATCTATCTCAAAACAGTAAGAGTTTTGCCGGCTTGAAAAAAGTTATAGAAGAGAAAGGTATCTTTATATTTATGACCAGTAAATATAAAGGGTGGTCTCACATTGGTAAAACAGTATTTCGTGGCTTGACAATTTATCATTCAAAATTACCAATCATTATTATCAATGATTCAGATTTTAAAAAAGCCCAATCATTTACACTTTTTCATGAACTTGGGCATATAATGAGGAAGGAAAGTACGGTTGATGATTGGGAAGATTATAATAACACTATTGAAAGATGGTGTAATGAATTAGCAGGCAATGCTTTAATGCCGGCCGAACAGATTCTTTCAGCGATGGATGCAGATGTAAATATTTATAATTTGAATACAATTAAAAAAATCGCGAAAAGTTTTAAAGTGAGTCCCTACGCTTGTCTTGTACGATTAAGACAAATGCAAATTATCAATCAGCACAACTATAATATTTTTGAAAATCAACTAAAAGATGAATACTGGAAATTGCATGAAAAAATAAAAGAAAGTGAAAGTAGGCCAACAAGGAATCGACCCAAAGAGATACTTAACCAATACGGCCACATTTATACAAATACAATTTTCCAAGCGTATCATAATCAGGAGATAAACTTCCATAAACTATGCAAATTGTTTGATTTAAAGAACCCATCCTATGCTGTTGAGTTGGAGAAATATTTATGATCGGGCAATTCTGTTCAGATGCCGACACTTTTATCACAGCATGGTATATTAGATACCCACCACAAGTTTTACCTTCACTTTGGGCACAGCTTTCCGACTATAGGAACGAAATAATTCTGATAAAACCAATTTTTGATGAAATCGAACCTATTTCACCGTCGGATAAAAAATTGCCGATGGAAAAGAAAAGAGAGAAATATCCACTGCGCTTGTGGATGGAAAGCAATAAATTTTATTATGAAGATGTATCAAATGAAATAAACGTTGCGTCATTAGCACTTGAAAAAGAGTATGAAATAAGTAACGAATCAAGAGGTGCTGGACAGAATGATATTACATTGATAGCGTATGCAAAATTAATGAATAAAATTGTTGTGACTTTTGAAGCAAAACAGCCTAAAACGCCATTGAAAAAAAGTAACTACAAAATCCCTCTAATCTGTAAAAAAACAAGATGTTGAATGTATTGATTTTATTGAAATGATTCAACAATTAAACATAAGAATTTAAACAAGATATACTTACTCCAGTTACTGCCCGGCAATCGCCTCGAGTGTTCCAAGCGTGATATAGTCACCTACCTGAATATCAAGCGGATTCGATATTACCATGACCGGCGGTTTTCCGGGATCACCGAGCGAATTTGCAACCAAACCGGCGCCATCGAACCGGTCATCGCCGGTATAATAATCTGTGGTAACAAGACAATTCATACCGGCTGCAACAGCCGCGGCGCAGCCAATACCTGAATCCTCGACAACGACGCACTGGTCAGGCTCTATCCCGAGCCTTAATGCGGCAAGCATATAGATTTCCGGATCGGGTTTTTTACGCGACACTACATCTCCTGCCAGAATTATATCGAACCACCGAAAAATCTCCTCACCTAAAAGCATGTGTATCACTGTCTCGACCGCGGCCTTCTGGGAGGTCGAGGCCACCGCAAGTTTTAATCCGGCATTGTGAATTTCTGTGATAAGCCGCTTGATTCCAGGTCTAATCGGAAGATTACCCTCGCGGACAATATCGCCAAATATTTCTGTTTTCCGTTTGTGAATGCGCAGAATGAGATCGTCGCGCTCGGATGGATCGCCGTAATCGAGTTCGTCGAGCTGCATCCGGATTCGCTCTTTTCCCCCGCCGACACGGAGATAGCTCCGGTACGTCTCTACATCCCATTCGACCGGAATGCCCGCTTCCTTGAATGCACGGTTAAACGCAACGCGGTGCCCGTCCCGCTCGGTCTCTGCAATGGTGCCGTCCACATCGAATACCACCGCCCTCAGATTACTCATCGGGCATCTCGCTGGAACGACCGGTTTCAGTGAACAGCACCATCAGAGACTTCGCAATATCGCGGACATCCTCATACACCCGTTTAATGACATCGAGCGGTTCGCCGTTTTTCGACTGATCCGGATCACCATCGACCGCCGTCTGATACGCCTGCTTGATCGCTGTCGACACATTGATCTTCGAGCCGCCAAGACGGATGAGTCTGTGGATCGTTTCCGGTGATAGTCCTGTACCGCCGTGGACAGCGATTGGGACAGCAATCCGTTCCGCAATGTCGGCGAAACGGTCGAAATCGATGACCGGATCGGAATGATACATGCCGTGGGCGGTACCAATCGCGGGCGCAAAAACATCGACGCCGGTCTCATCGACAAACCGCTCGGCATCGTCCGGCTCGGTCAGTACAGATTTGGCGACCGAAATATCGTCCTCCACACCGGCGATCGCACCAAGCTCACCCTCAACACCGACACTATGCTCATGGGCATAGGCAACCACCTCCGCGGTCTGGCGGATATTTTCCTCGAACGGCAGATGGGAACCGTCGAACATAACATCGGTCCATCCCGCCTCCACACACTTTCGAATTATCTCGAACGAACGGCAGTGATCGAGGTTCAGCGAGACCGGTACCGCCGCATTCCCTGCGATTGTCCGAAACCAGCAGGCAATCTCCTCGGGACCGTACCAGTCGACCGTTTTCACAGAGGTCTGGATAATGACCGGAATATCAAGCTCATTTGCCGCGGCAACCAC
>CAZCDQ010000223.1:0-3183 GCA_964497605.1 uncultured bacterium | reverse complement strand
AGGGGAATATATTTAGAAATCGGTCGAAGTTTGACTTTTGCAATTGGCTCATTTGAAAATTTGTTTGCGATGATATTCTAAATATTCCCTATGCTCTGGCTCAATTCTCCTCAGTCGCATTTCAGCATGAATAGCAAGTGCATCTGCATCAA
The DNA here is from genome assembly GCA_964497605.1 of uncultured bacterium. Classification (GTDB taxonomy): domain Bacteria; phylum Latescibacterota; class Latescibacteria; order Latescibacterales; family Latescibacteraceae; genus Latescibacter. The sequence continues at coordinate 3,031 of CAZCDQ010000223.1, read as the reverse complement.
CTGAGGTCAATCTCTCAGAAATTAATATGCTGCCCTCATTATCAAAGCTGATATACCCACCATCAAATGCAGCATCAAGTGATGGAGTTAATAATAAGCCATTATAAGGATATATTTTTTCTTTTAGAGAAGAGTGTTTCCAAGGTTTAATATGAGAGGCAATGAGTAATGATTCCTCTCGACATCCAGTTACTGCGCACCCATCCCAATATTTAATCAGATATTTACGAAATCGTCCTTGACCTCTTCGCGCCTTTACAATCGCTTCACGTTCAGATGTGGGCAGGTTCATATATTCTTGTGTATCCGCGAGCCTGTTTTCTTTCTCCATTTGGGATGCGAGTATCCATGCAAATGAATGTGCATCAAGCAAAGTGGCTTCAACCTTCATTTTCTCAAAGAGCAACTCTTTCAACTCACCAATAATCCCAATATAATTAGTATAGTTCACCCATGAGCAATGATGAGAGGTTATGAAATTAACCCCCAGATACTCAAATGCCCTATCGAAAGTTAACGGAGCAATAGGAAGATATTGTGAGCGATCTTTTAAGAAAAATAAGTATGCCACAATAGGGTAGTTCTTACCAAATATATCGATAAGTATATCGAATGATTGTTCATCCTGTTGAGTGTGATAAAGATTGTATAAAGATTGTTCGATAGCTACCAGCTTATGAGGTTGCCCTTGTGCACTATAGAGAGGTTGGTGCAGTCCTGTACCAGGGCCAAATTTCCCCTGCCAATGCAACAAATTATTATTTGGTATTTCTATTGCAGCGATTGCCGCCTTTACTAGCAGACCACTTCCTATGTCCTCCTTATTCCATGCATAAAAGGCGAGTTTTTCGCGGGCTTCACTATATATTTTATATTTGTATCCCTCTTGCTTTTCGGTATATGGATTAGCAGAAAATGATATAAACTTCACACCTGAATGATCCTCAACAAACGCTCGAAAAGCTTCAAAGTGTAAATCAAATAGAATGGGATCTATAAATTCAGGTTTTTCGTTTCTCATTCTGCTATCCCTAATTTTATCATTTAGAACGTCTTGATCACAAAGTTAAATAGCCACTGGATCGAGCAGACCAGTCTCACTGCTTACTGCTCTTCCTTTAGCATCGCCCGTCCCTTTTCGGAAATATCCCACTCACCCCGTGGGGAGTCGTTCTTTAGCAGGCCGTCGTGGATCATGCTGTTTCGCGCCTACAAAGGGCGGTTTAAAAGTGAGACGGGTGGCGGTCGAATAGTGTAACACCTGCCAAAAAAGTATACGGTTTTTCTTCTGTTTTGTCAATTGCTCCTTTCGTTTAGCAATAATTGTTTCGGCGCGCCCCTCATGCTTGTCGATAGGATGTACGAATCCGATCCGTGAATGAAAGTGTTCGAATATAAAAGCCGGACGATATTGGGCTTGATGTTATGAACAAGCAGCAACGCAATATATTCCTTGATATTGAAATCATAAATATGGCGAAAATAATGTATTCATTTTTTATCAATATTCTTTCTCGTTTCATAACATACTACTATTTCAAATACAACATTTTGCCCATCATCCGTTTATTGTCAGCTTCCAACGAATACAGATACAATCCCGCACTCAATCCATCCGGCTCCCAGTTGACAATATGACTGCCCCCGGCAACAGGTCTGTCAAGTAACGTCTGCACACGCTGATAACTCATTGTCTGCGGTATCTGTGCACCAGTTACATCGATAATGAAAACATAGGTGATGCAGAGAAGCAGTGCTCGTTTCATCTTGCCCTCCCGATATTGTTTTAACATTATGTTGTAATGCTATATAGTGTTATTCAGTGCATTTGTCAAGTATTTTCGTTCAATGTGCGCTCGTGTGAACCTATCATCCCGCCCATTACACACTTTTCTGCGACAGCTCCGCACCTGCTGGAGAAGGGTAGGGTTCAATCTTGAGGATATCGGCAAAACAAAAAAAGCAATATATGTTGGTGATAGTCATTGTGGGTGTAAAAAAAAGACTCAGATGAATTTATCTAAGTCCTTTACACATAAGTGGTGCGACCGGAAAAATTAGGGGGATTAAAGAGCGAGGGATTTTTCTGAATTTCAGGTTTTTGCCGGAAATAATTGATTCATTTAAAGATTTCGAACCGTTTCCGGCATAGAAAAGGCACATCGGGGATGTGTCTTTTTTTATTCGCTAATCTCCGCAAACACAAGTGATGCGAATTTCGCGGGAATGTGGAAATCCTCGTTTCCGGTCGGGGAGAATGCCGATATGTCGCGGGTGTTGGTCAGTTCGGTGCGGTAGAAATTTATCCGCCATATATCGCCCGGTACCGGCGGAATATGTTCCGAGGTCAGGAACTCCCCGAACGGCAGCGCCAGTTCGACAATCCAGAACCGGTCGGGCGTTCCCGGCCCTGCTCCCCCGCCGTTGACCGAGACGGCAGACCGTATGCCGTTGCAGTTCCAGTCAGTCATGATTTTCTTATTTCCGCCGGAAAAAAGAACAAACGCATCATGTTGCGCCCCCGTCGGAGCAATATCAATCACTGCATACGAACGCTCATCGCAATCGGCATCGATGAAAACAGAGATATGCTCCTGATCCGATACCGGACCGTCCCTTCCGGTAATGGTGCTTGACGCGTCAGGATCCTGGCATTCGAATCCGATATAGAGATACTCACTGTCATATGCAGCTCGCACGGTGGTGGGATACATGGCTTTGTCACCGTTGTCGCATCTCACCAGCGATATAGAGTCAGCCGTTTTCCAGCAGGAATCGTTCATGATGCCGTCGATCGCGGGCGGCTCGTTAGTCCTGAAAATCCCATACGAGATAACGTCAGGCTCCAATGTTTCCGGTTCTCCGCCGCAGCCGAAGATGCATAAAACGAAGAATGCCGCGGCAAACAAGCATTTTTTCAAATAACACTCCTATTATTGCAGCATTAATAATAATATGCGTTCGTTAAATCGGCATCGAGAAGATTCGCCCCGATCATCTTCAGATCGTCGAGACCGCCTTTATAAATATG
>CAZCDQ010000222.1:0-3211 GCA_964497605.1 uncultured bacterium | reverse complement strand
GCGAGATACCTGCCGGTTGGCTCGTACTGGTAAATGCCGTGCTCGACATCGTACACATCGAAAAGGTTCACCCCGAAATCGAACGCATCGCGCAGCATCCGTTCGCGTTCTTTCACATACGGTGTCAGATAGGGCCGCATGTGCGAACCGAATCCGAATTTTGAGATTTTGATACCCGTATCGCCCAATTCACTCATGCCGATGGCGCCGCCGTCCGGTTTGGGATAATTGTCGCCGAACGAAAACGGCGGCAGTTCCGGTTCAAGCGTGACAGTCCGGTTAAGCCCTCCCGCGCAACCGCCCAGTCCGATACCGGCCGCTCCCGCAACGCCCGTCTGTATAAATTTGCGACGTTTCATTAAGTAATACCCTGTTTTGATTCATTCAAAACCGTTCGAAGCCACGTTGTATAAAATATAATAAGATGTTTTCAGAATAAAAGTGAAATGTGTATATGCGGTAACGATAAGCGGATATTCCGGTGTGAAATCGAATAGTAAGAAACGCTGATTTCGGCAGCGTAGCACAAGTAAAAAGGATGTACACGAAGAGCGTTTAAGGCACATGAAAGCCTGCCAAGTCCTCACGGAGATTGGATTCTTCGTGTACATTCTATACATTTTTTCTATCTAAACACACTTTATGAATAAAAGTGTTTATAATAACCGGGAACCGTTTTGATTTCAAACTGTTCCCGGTCTCGGAAAGGAGAAACGGATATCTGCCCGACTTTAGAATTCTTCAAAATCATCGTCAAGGGGAATAATATCGTCTGAGGCTGAGGATTTCACAGAAGCAAGCGCCGGCGCTTTTTTAACATTCACCGGAGCGGCAACCTTTCGTTTACGATTGCTCGTTGCCGATAATTGCCCATGGTTGCCGTTTGACACCTTTTTCACAAGAGACGTCAGTACGGTAACCATGTCTTGAAGTTCGGCAGCCTGCGAAGACAGCTCTTCGCTTGCCGATGCCGATTCCTCGGCATTGGCTGCAGTCGCTTGGGTAACCTGATCCATCTGGGAAATCGCAGTATTGACTTGTTCTATCCCTTGTGTCTGCTCTTCACTCGCAGTAGACACTTCACTGATGAGATTATTGAGCTTCTGTGACTTCTGCGCAATTACATCCAATATCTCGCCAACTTCTTTGGTGACATTTACACCATTCTCGGCATTCGCCTGCGATTCCTCGATCAGAGACGCCGTATCTTTCGCTGCCTCGGCGCTCCGCTGTGCAAGATTTCGTACTTCCTCTGCAACAACGGCGAATCCCATACCAGCCTCGCCTGCCCGCGCAGCCTCGACAGCGGCATTAAGCGCAAGCAAATTAGTCTGAAATGCGATCTCGTCGATAGTTTTAATGATTTTCGCCGTCTCGTCGGACGATTCTTTCATCTTATTGATTGCATCGTTCATGCGGACCATAGCCTTGGAACCTTGTTCGGCGGCTTTCTGCGCCTCGGTGGACATTGTATCCGCCTGCTTGGTATTTTCCGTGTTTTGACGGGTCATGGAGGTCATCTCTTCAAGCGACGATGATACTTCCTCAAGGCTTGAGGCCTGCTCGCTCGATCCCTCCGCCATCTGCTGACTCGATGTTGAAACCTGATTTGAAGCGGCGGCAACCTGTTCGGAACCGCTTGAAAGACCCTCAATTATTTTAACAAGCGCTTTGATAATACCGCGGGAAATCGTAAATGCGAGGAATATTCCCACAATACCGGCAATGACACTGAGACTGATGACTGCCATTTTCGTACGGCTCGCCCCTTGAAGCATCTGCTCATCGGTCATCACATTTTCTTCGACAGTCGTATTGATTTTATTTAATAAATCCTGCACAGAAACAAGACTCGGCTGAGTTTGTGTTGCGTACACATCCTGTGCCATCTGATATTTATTCGCTTTGCCGTCAAGTATTGAAACCATTTCGTCAATATGGTCGAGTACGTCATACGTATAAATCTTAATGGTTTTCATATAATAATCGGCTGCGTCAGAACGTTTTCCCGCACGAATTAACCGGTCAATTTCTGCAGCGCTCGTATGCAATTTATTATGAGGCTCCTCAATAGCCGCTAAGATTCGATCAATTTCAGGATCGTTGCGTCTGAGCTCTTTCACTTCATCCGAATAATACCAAACGCCGAATGGACATTTCGTCGGATCCATCTGTACATCTAATTTGTTTATCGAATGATCCACAAATGCATCTTTAACACTGTGGGCCCACGTCAAATGATCGGTTTTTGCCTGCCGCAGAAAATTTCCCAGTTCCATATCAACATCCTGATAGTGTTCCGCTATTGCGATTGCAGACTGGTGAAGGTGATTATGCGGCTTTTCGATCTCGGCCAAAAATGCTTGTATCTCAGGCACAAGCTCTTCGGCATGTTTACGCGCATCGCTGTAATACCATTCCCCGAACGCGCATTTGTGAGGATCCGTTTCAACGGACAGTTCGGTAACGTTTTTGTCGTTTAATAGAGCGGTGACCTGATTCGCCCAGTTTAAATGATCAACTTCTTTCTGTACCATTTCACCACGTAATTTATTTCCGTCAATAACTTCTCCCGCATTGTTAACAATGCCGCCGATACCGAATATCGCCCAAATCGCGATAACAGAAAGCGTTAATAAAACCGATGAAAAACCGAATGCAATTTTTTGGCCGATCGTAAGATTTTTCCAACTCATTGATAGCTCCTTTTTTAATAAAGTTCTTCCTCGAAACACAATCTCGAATTGTTTATACAATTACCGATACATTATTGAAAACTGCAATAAGACTGTTAGTCCATAAGCTTCTCCAATTTTTATTCTCATAACCTGTTCATGTTATTGCGTTCGCCCCAGTAAAATTCATCTATCAGCGATTTATTGCACTTTTCACGTCACTTCTATTATGCCCTTATTTGAGCAATTTATATGCCAATGATTTTATGGAAACAAAAAAAACATCAACTATCTATTTATAACATGCAATTACAGTATGTTGCGATTATCATAATAAGCAATTGCGGCCGTTTGTTTTTGGAATGAGACAGAATAACGGGATGATTTGTGTAGGGATTTATTGACAACTCATGTAAGATATTATTGACATTATTGACTATGCCGTTTAGTCACTTTATTTCGTGAAAGCTTTATCTTTGCAGAAGAAAGCGGGTGCTATTACGTTTTTTTTTGGAGGTAAGATTTGAGATTGGTTT
>CAZCDQ010000221.1:0-3461 GCA_964497605.1 uncultured bacterium | reverse complement strand
TTGATTTTTTCAAGCCGCATCATGGTGCCCCACTGGCCCTCCTCGCCCCAGAAAATGATTTCATCCTCCTCGAGACGGTGAAGTGAATCGCCCCAGACGACTGTGCCGCGCATATAGAAATTTGGATTGTTGTAGATATCGTCCAAATAGCTCGCATACCGGAACCAGTGGTGATGATCCCACCAGCCGTGATAATACAAGGTGTCGTCGTGCGGCAGCATGTGCAGTTTGTTGGGATCCTTTTCGAGCCGCTCGGTCATGCGGATATTGAGATTCCGCCCGCTGTTATAGGTCACAATCCTCCCCGGATCGAGCTCATGCACCATTTTCATGTCGTTGATATCGTCCTCGTTCGGATATGCCCGCGCCTCATTCTTCATGTTATAGATCACTACCGAGGGATATGTCCGGTCGCGTATTATCATTCTGCGGAGTTTCTCGCGCCGCCAGATAAGGGCATTCTCGTCCGGTTCGGGGTTGCAACGGTATCCTCCGGGTTCCTCATAAACAAGAAGACCGACTTCATCGCAGAGCTCGGTCACATAATGCTGTCCGATGGCGCGGTGAAACAGCATCATGTTAAATCCCAGTTCGAGCGTGATATCAACATCGCGCCGCGCCATTTCCGGCGTGGGAAACATGCCGTTCTTTGGCCAGAATCCCCGTGTCATAGCGGCGAACACGAATACTCGTTTGCCGTTCAGATAGTACCGTTTGTCGCCGTCCTTCATTTTCACATCGAAATACCGGAAGCCAAACCGTTTCTCCACGGTGTCGGTAACAGCTTCATCATCCGACACAAAGGTCGCCGTAACCGTATACAGATGCGGGTCGCGGATGTTCCATACCTCCGCTTTCGGGGTTTTAAAATACTGTGACCGCACCGCACCCTCCGGCGGAATTGTGACCGTTTCAGACTCTTTCCAGATGATGTTCTCAGGATTGTTCCACTCGTGCACCACATAGAAAATGCTGCCGCTTTTCGCCGTGCCGGAGTAATTTCCAAGCGTAACAAACACCTCGGCCTCTGTCACTGCCGGTTTGTTCTCAACGTATATATCGTCGATGTGGATATTGTCGGTTGCACGAAGATACATCCGCCCGGTCACACCACCGAAACCGTGAACTGCCGGCACATTGTTCTCCCCCCACCGTTGAAGATAGTTATCCTCCCAGGTGAAATTCCCGACTGGATCGGTTATTCGCACACTCAACGTATTCGTTTCGCCGAAATTCACTTTGCCGGTCACATCGATCGCAAACGGCGTATTGCCGATGACATCGTAACCGGCGAGCTTCCGGTTCACAAACACCTCGGCCCTGAGATTAACCGAATCGAACATGATTGTGATACGTTTTCCCCTGAGGGACGGGTCGAGTTCGAATGTGGCTGTCCACCACGACACGCCTCTGTAATCGCCCGCAATGCCGACCGGATTACCGTTCGCGCCCCAGTAATGCTCCTCGACCGTACCCGGTACCGCGACCTCGATCCCGGCAAATCGTTCGAGTTCGTCCCATCCGATTGTCGGCGGATTGACCGGCAGCGCGGCAAGATCGACCGGCGGCAGGTATATATCGTCGTTCTTCCATTCAGCCTCGCGGTCAAGCCAAAGTCGCCAGCCTTCGCCGGACAGTTCGGTCTCCCACCGGCCCGGTTCCGCCGCTGCGAATTGAATCGTTACCATGATTGCGATGATTATCAGCGTACACGTTCTCATGTTCATTATGCAACCCCGTCTTTAAAAAGTTAAATAAACTACCCGGGACTGAAGTCCGGGGTATCAATAGACCCCTCTGTCACTCCGTGACATCTCCTCTTTTGGGAGACTATTTTTATACCGGCTTATCAAATAGTCCACCCTAAAAAATGAGAATCCGGCATAGCCGGAGGGGGGTGCTTAGCCAGAGCTTTACCCCAGAGTAAACTCCGGGGAATTCTATCAATTTAAATTGTTTGATTCAGTCGCATTACATTAAGGTACATCTATTCGTATTAGCTAAATATATAATATGTATAGAAGAAATCAATAGAATAACGGTACGTGGTTCAGGATTCGGCTATCCCGGACAAATCTGTTTGAAAGAACGGATAAATTACTTACATTACAGGGCAAATACCTGACCACGTTCATAGTACGCCCTATACAGAGGATACCCGGATGAATACAGATCATGCGCAACGCCGCCAGACCGCCGGAATTGTTGCGGTCATGTTCGTTATTATGCTTTGTGCCGCAGGATGCGGACCGAAGACAATCGTTCCCCCGCTGATCGATCTTTCTGCCTTTGAGGCTGTCGGCATCATCGGATTCACCTCGAATACCGAGGGCGCTCTTTCACAGTACGCCACACAGCAGTTCATGGCAAGTATCACTAACTCGCAGTACAAGGCAGCGATTATCGAACTCGGGGACATGGACAGCGTTCTCGAATCTGTCGGACATTCGTCACTCGGCCCAGACGCGATCAAAGCAATCGGTAAAAAACACAATGTCGGCGCGATTATCACCGGAACGTTCGATATCTCGGAGGTAAAACCGAAACTTAATATCTTTTTCGGCATGGGCATGCGGGCTGACGTGAACGCATCTCTTGTGGTGAAGCTTTACGAAACCAACCGCGGCGCAACCGTCTGGGCGGCGACCGGAGAGGATGATAAGACTGTAGCCGAGGTCAATGTGTTTCATGGCGGCGGCGTTCATTTCGACGCCCGCGATCCGGAGGAGGCGTACGGCGATTTAGTAAAATCGCTCATCAGGGATGTTACCCGCGACTTGCGGGTTTCGTATGAGTAAAATGATAAATTAAGGATGAATGCATGAAACCTCTCAGAAATCGTCTCATTGATGAAATGAAAAATGTGTTTGGGGACGATCAAAAACGTATTTTACACGCGCTTTCCGTGCTCGAGCATGCCGAATACCTGCTTGAGGCCGAGGGTGGCGACATGGATGTTGTCATTGCCGCGGCTGTGCTACATGATATCGGTATTCACGAGGCGGAACGAAAATACGGATCCTCCGCCGGGAAATACCAGGAGATCGAGGGACCGCCAATTGCCCGCGGGATCATGGGGAATCTCGGCATGGAAACCGATCTCATCAACCACGTGTGCCGTATTGTCGGCAGCCATCACACCGGCCGCGATATCGATACGCTCGAATTCCGCATTCTCTGGGATGCCGACTGGCTGGTCAATATCCCCGACGAATTCCCTATTCTCAGCCCGCAAAAGCTTAAATCACTGATCGAACGGGTTTTCAAAACGGATGCAGGAAAAACGAAAGCGCTCGAACTCTATATTCGGTGATTCTCCAGTTTTTGAGACCAAACTTATGTTTTTTTCTGACATGCGTCCGTATTTTCAGTTTTTTACCACACACGTATAATCTTTAAAAAACACATTAAACTATAATTCTCGAAAATCCGTCAAACTACCGACAAAAGAAAAGAACCTT
>CAZCDQ010000220.1:0-3655 GCA_964497605.1 uncultured bacterium | reverse complement strand
CCGCTTAAGGCACGCTCGTTATCGGCGATACCGAGATTCCTGGCGATGCTCGAGGCCGTTGCTGCATGGTCACCGGTGATCATGACGGGGCGAATTCCCGCACTCTTGAATTTTTTCACCGCCTCCTTGACTTCGGGCCGAGGAGGATCCATAAGTCCGAATAAACCCACGAAACAGATATCCTGTTCGGTGGAATCGTCTATGTGCGATGGAACGGCATCCGGAAAACGCACGCCGAGAGCGAGCACGCGCATTCCTTTTTCAGCCATAGACTGATAGTGATCCTCGATATGGGTCCGCATGGCATCGTCCATATCCTTCGGCCCCTGTTTCGTCCAGATTCTGTCGGAAATGTCCAGCAGGATGTCCGGTGCACCCTTGGTTATTGCCAGATAATCTTTGCCGTCAAAAAGGGCCATTCGCAGAAACTCAGGGAGGCCGGCGCTTTCGTCCGATATGCGGTGGAAGGTTGTCATCCGTTTACGTTCGGAGCTGAACGGGATTTCGTTTATTCTGCGTATTTGTTCCTGTAGACGCTGATAGCTTAAACCGGCTCGAATCGCCGCAAGACGCAATGCGCCCTCAGTAGCATCGCCGACGGTGTGGACAGACTTGTCTTTATCATCCCATTCCAGTTCGGCATTGTTGCAGAGCGCACCGCAGCCGATCAGCAGAGCAGCGTCCTCGGACAGTTGCGCCATCCGATCAGGGTCATGTTCCGTCGGGATGGGCATTGGCGGCTTGTCGAACCCTTTAAGCTTCACTCGATTATCCATGGTGAAAACTTCCGTTACGGTCATTCGATTCTGGGTTAGGGTCCCCGTTTTGTCCGTACAGATTACCGTGACAGATCCGAGTGTCTCCACCGCCGGCAGTTTTCGAATGAGCGTGTTACGACCGAGCATTCTTTGAGAGCCGAGAGACAAGGTGAGGGTGACAACGGCAGGCAGGCCTTCAGGCACCACGGCAACCGCCAGGCTGACCGCCACCAAAAACATTTCTTTCATCGATTGGTCGAGAACGGAATAACCGATTAAGCCTACGATGATTGCAACTGCGATGCCTGCGGCGGCAAGAATCTTGCCCACACGGTTCAGTTCTCTCTGCATGGGCGTTTCTTCCTCTTCTTCCACCTGGATCATGGAAGCAATGTTTCCTATTTCGGTGTTCATGCCGGTCTGCGTGACCACCCCCTTGCCGCGCCCGCTGCTTACCACCGTGCCTTTGTAAGCCATGTTGATACGGTCGCCCAGAGCAGGATCAGCTGCATCGAGGGGTTCGCTTTGTTTTGAAACCGCCTCGGACTCGCCCGTCAGTGCAGATTCATCGATCTTGAGATCCACCGCTTCCATGATGCGCAAGTCGGCCGGAACCAGGTTCCCCGCTTTCAGAAAAACGATATCGCCCGGGACCAGGCGCTTGCTGGATATGCGCTTTTCTCTCCTGTCCCGCAACACGTCGACCTCGGGTACGGACATTTCCTGTAGCGCTGCCATAGCGCGGTCGGCCCTGTAGTTTTGCACAAATCCCAGGGCGGCAAAAAGAATCACAATGGTTAGGATGGCTCCGGCCTCCAGCCAATCGCCGATAAGGGCCGAGATGATGGCCGCCACAATAAGAACGATCACCATGGTCTGGACGAACTGCTCCAGCAGAATTTTCCACCATGGCCGGATTTCTTTCTCCCTCAATTCATTGGGACCATCTGCGTCGAATCGTTTTTTAGATTCTTCAGATGCAAGCCCCTCTGCGGAGGTTTCCAACTTTTGAAGCGTATCGTCGACCGTCAGCGAGTACCAATTCGGCACGGCGGTTTTCCTTTCTGAAGAGTGCAGCATGCATCCGGCGGCCTTGAGCGATCTTGAAGAGAAAGCCAAAAAAGGATCCATAGCAGGCAGGTTGACCGGCAAACCCGTCAGGCGCATTTCCTCTTTGTGAGCGTTGTGTTGTAGGCCAGGCGGCGCCGAATGTCAAAAAGTGCGAAGAGACTTATTTTTTATCCGATATTCCCCATATCGAAATCATGAGGAGTAAAAACCCTCAAAAGAATTCATGTAAAGACAATATTGTGCAGCTCAAATTATTTTGCAAGAATATTTAGTAATCTATCAGTAAAAATTTTAGTATAAATGCTTAATAAGCAAGGTATAATGCCATTAGGACGATCCCGGCCGTTATTAGGCGGGAGCATATCAGTATGAATATATAAACGCGATAATAGATACAGTATATGAAAGAACGAAAGCTGTTTATTAAAATGCCGTAGTGTTTCAGAGGGTGAACATTTTCCCGAAATACAATTACACGCGCAGGAGTATCCGTTTCTTTGTGAGAATAACAGTAATAACGCCGAGAAAAACTGTATATGAACCCGCACGTATCAAGCCGGTAAAGAGCTGTTCGCCCAGCGTTTCATAAAAACGCAATCCGGTTAACCAGTAGATGAATATCCAGTAGCGCGACATCTGATAAAGAAGCAGCGAGTTTTGGCCTATTATACGAATATAACCCATGCTGGTCTGCCATCCACGAACATCAGAGCACCAGTAGAGCGCAACCCAGAGAAACGAACCGAAGCATGTCGCGGAAAGCGACCAGCTTGTCGAGGGGCTGTGGAGTCCGCCGACCGGCCGCAGAAAAACGGCGGCGATAAACGTAAACAGCGACAACCCAAGCGCGGACAGAATATTTTTCTTATGAGATGAATGTTCAACGATCAGGGAGCCGATAAAAAGTCCCGCGACGGCGTTTGCGGAGTGTGTGCTGAGGACCGGTCTTCCTATTAGCGATACTATCCAGTTTCCCTGAAACAGCCCGTTCGTCATCCCAAGGTATGCGCTGTGCATTAAGACAAACACAGCTACAATGCTGACACGATTGTTTCGAAAAAGGAGCCAGGCGAGCGAGGCAAACAGATATGCCCAACCGAGTTGTCCCAATGTGCCCCACCAGCTTATATAAAATGTCCCGCCGTCAGATGTTCTGAATATTGCGATGAGCCATCCGATGCCAATAAGTCCGACAACTACCGCGGCTTTTTTCAGTTTGACTGCTGTATCGGATTTCAGCGGGATATCGAGCCACACGAGAAAAATAAATGTCCATGCAAGGAATTTCCATAAACCGATCGGCCAGTCGAGCATCACGCCATAACCTCTGCCCAGGGAATTAACGCCGCGGTTGACATCGAAGAGTCCCATAATTATGAGCGAGATGCTGCGAATGAGCACATGCCAGATGATTTTCGGCAGCGGATCGTTCCGTGCAATCCGTTTCCCAAGGGAAAGCGGTATTGCAATGCCGAGAATAAACATGAAAACGGGTTTTATCAAATCGACAAACGTGAATCCGTCGACACCCGATTCCATATGCCGCAGCCATTGCGGAACATCGTTAACCGGCGCAAAATCGGCCAGATCGTTCACAAACACCATGGCGAGCATGGTGAGTCCGCGCATTACGTCGACAGAATCTACACGTGTGCGGAATGGACTATGAAGCGTGTCTGTCATCGAACGCTCGTATCGTTTTGTTTCCGATTCTTTGTATGTCAAAACCAAATGTCATTATCGTACAGAAAGGAATAACATTCTTTGATATGGTACCATTTCTAATTATATATAGTGGCTATCGAGTTAACTCCGCAAGTACACGA
>CAZCDQ010000219.1:0-3738 GCA_964497605.1 uncultured bacterium | reverse complement strand
TTTATCAATCTGTTATATCTTGGCTCATCTGGGTTTTTGGGGGGTCGCCAGAAAACTAAACTTTGCGTAACTTGCATGGCACCGCCATTATAAACATTTGTAAAAAACAGTCAAGTCAAAACTTGTCCGATAAGCGTTTCGTTTTCTTCTTTATTATAAACATTTGTAAAAAACAGTCAAGTCAAAACATTGTTTAGATAAAGGAAAAATTATGAAAAATTATAAACATTTGTAAAAAACAGTCAAGTCAAAACGTTTTTGTGTCCAAGTCTTTCAGATATATCATTATAAACATTTGTAAAAAACAGTCAAGTCAAAACAAGTCCGGGAACGTCAATTTGATGAAGCTCATTATAAACATTTGCAAAAAACAGTCAAGTCAAAACCGAGTTATTTTGAATAGAGAAGTATAAAAAAAGAAGTTTCGATATTTTATCGAAACTTCTTTTTTTATACTATTGAAAACGGCTATTCTCCCTGCGGAATGAACGCAAGGCCCTCAAGGCGGTCGCCGTCAAGGTCGCACAGATTGCATGCGACTTTCACCGGTTCGTTTCGGCCGCCGGTTTTGGTAATCTCGAGAATCAGCGGCGTATCGCCTTTCGGGATGATAGTAAACGCTGTAGGCGTCGGATCGTATGGGTACTGTTTCTGGTTGTAGCCCTTTTCACGGCCGTCGAAATAGGCTTTGAACGTACCGCCCTCGAGCCCGACAAGAAGCTGCCCCAGCAGCCCTTTTTTCAGCCCCTGCACCGTGACCGCAAGATAATACACTGAATTTTTACGGGCATCTGCGCTTCCCGGGATCGGATACGGGAGGCATTCTTTATAGCGTAAACGGTCCACCAGCGGCTCGTTGTCAATGATCATATCGCCGTCCAGAATTTCCCACTGCGTGCCTTCAAGGTTGTCGCCCGGATTCGGATTCAGTTTTGCGGCGTTTTCGACCGGTCTTCTGAGCGGCCCTGCCATGAGCCATTTTCGAATGCCGCGCGCGACGTATTTGTTGGAGGCTCTCGCATAATTGACCTTGACCGATCTCACCGAGGGGCCGGCAATCTCGATGTTGTCAGGATGCCATTCGCCGAGACCTTTCATATTTGCCCAGCGGAGGATATCAAAATCGAGGGGATTGAATCCCATGGTCATATTGGCGACTGACTCGGCGGCGACAATATCGGCGCCTGCCACGACAATGTTGTGGTTGATTGCGATCCCCTTCTGCCCGCTGTGATGATTCATAACCGCCCAAAATCCCTCGGCGACACCGTAATCGGGATCGATGGCGCATGTCAGATCGACAATACCACGGACAAGATTGAGATCGCTGCCCTTATGGTATACGCCCTTGTGGGTTACCATTCTGTCGTACGATGTCGAATGCACACATCCGATGAAATTTTTCATATACAGCGTCGTTCCGACACTTCCGTGCGTTTTCAGCACCGGCACAGTGATGAGGATATCTTTATCGAGCACAGTTCTCGGCATATACACACCTTTCCGCCGTGTGGGCTCACGGTCGGAGGTGCCGTCGGCATCCCCTGCGGGAGTGAACTGTAATGCGTTGATACCGGTATTATAAGGATCGAAATCGGTGACATAAACGCCCTCGTCCTCGTTGAGATCGACAATATCCACAATCGAGCCGTTTTTGCCGTTGAGCTGTTCGACAATTTTCGCATACGACAGATTGTCGAATCCCTCGAACTCGTAATGCCAGCCGTCCACATAATTCCCCGGTTTGATCGAGCCCTCGGCATTATACCATTCCGCAGGCCCCTCGGCGATAGTGATGCGGCGCGGGGCAATTTTCTCTATAAGGTATTCGATAACCGCTTTGATGGCACGAAGATCTGTTACTAACGCAAGGGCATCCTCCTCACGTTCAAACTCGTGCGCGAGCCCCGGACGGCCGTAATATCCCTCCTGTGAAAGCCAAACAATGCGGACAATGTTTGTTTTGACCACAACCCAGTGGTCTTTTTTCACAATATTCCGCAAATTCTGGGAGGATGTGTCACGGTCGAGCGCAAGCCACACAACATCACGAACCTGTTCATAGGTGAGTTCGGCATCGATCGGCGCCGGATTCTTGAGCGCCTCCTCGTTGGAGGCAGCGATGGTCACCAACGGTTGAGCGCCTGACCGTGCCGGTGCGGCCGAAGCTTCTTTTTTTTGCTCGAGCTGGTTTATACCGATACCGCCGGCAATAGAGGTTGTTGCCGTTTTCTTGAAAAAGTCTCGTCGTTTCATGGCCTTTACCATCCGTTTTTATGTGAAAATCCAGTATGTTTTAACAATCGTTCCGTTTAGAAACAAATAATATACATCATTCAATATAGTACAAAAGACGGATTTTTTCCAATCGATTTTGTCCGTTTCACAAGCCGTGACATCATTAACGCCCTCAACAAGACCGCATACCGATCACCTCTCGTGAAAGCATATTTCGCCAAAGATTAAGGGAATGTACATGAACACGGAAACAAAACGCTCGTTGAATTAAAAAGAGAACCGCCGGGGAAAGTAATCAATATCCGGAATAAAATTCCCAGGTTTTCCGTAAACCGTCATTAAGGTTCGTTTGCGGATAAATATTGAGTTCTCTGTAAGCTTTTGAGTTATCCAATACATTTCGTTTTACATCGCCCACCCGCGGGCGGTCGTAGACCGGTGTAATATTTGCAGCCGAAATTCTATTTAATATATTAAAGATTGTTTGCGTTGATGTGGCTTTACCCGAACCAATATTATATATGCCGCTTTTGCCGCGTTTAAGCGCCCTTAGGTTTGCATTTGCGACATCCTTGACATACAGATAATCTCGAAGACAACCGCTGTCGCCGATTATGCTTTTTGCAAAGAGAGTCGGCTGTTCCATTTTTTTCAGTTTGTCGCAAAAAATCGCAACTACTCCGGCCTCACCGGAAAAATCCTGACGGGGGCCGTATATGTTCGAATAGCGCAGAATCGTGCTTTTGATGTTCCACAATTGAGAGTAAACGGAAAGATATAATTCGAACGATGCTTTTGCCGCAGCATATGGGGATTGGGGGCATGGCTCCCATGATTCATGTGCTTTTCCGCTGCTGACATTACCATAAATCGCTCCTCCTGTCGAGGAGAAAATAACATGCTTTACTTCCTGTTTTCGGGCACATTCCAGTACGTTAACTCCGCCGTTCAGATTAATGTCCAAATCCTCGAGCGCATATTTGACCGAATAAGAAACCGATGCCTGCGCAGCAAGATGAATGACCGTTTGCGGTTTAAAGTCATTAAATAGTTGTTCGAGATTCGGATCTCTGAGGTCGGCTTTCTTGAACCGAACTCCATTCGGTATGTTTTCGCGTTTTCCCGTAGACAGATTATCAATAATCAATACTTCATAACCTGCATTTTTTACAATGTCGGACACCCATGACCCGATAAATCCCGCGCCGCCTGTAATAAGAACTCTCATATAACTCCAATACTTTTATATATTTTTATAACAATATGATGTGTGTATTTCTTGAAAAAGTATACTCTCTCTTGTGTCTTGCTTAATGAACTACCCCAACCCAAGCGTCGAGGAATTCTTTCGATAAAAGGGGATAATTATTTACATTTTTTATAATTAATCGAGTAAAAAGATAACGTACATAATCATTTTGCCGGTTATCCAGTTAAGTAAGCTAGATATCCGGGAAACCACAGAAATACAAAACGACCTCACCCTTTCATTCCCTCTCC
>CAZCDQ010000218.1:0-3839 GCA_964497605.1 uncultured bacterium | reverse complement strand
GAAATCGCATACGAGGCGGTCATGCCGGATGAGGAGGCCAATATCTTCAAAGTCCTATACTTGTACGGAAGGCATGGACGTATCTGCGTCAGGCATAATCGTGAAGGTGGATGCGCATCACCCGGGGAGGTTTCCATGTTTGTCTCCCACTATGGCGAGTATATGACTACGGTAATAGAGACATTACCGGATGAGCATAGAGAAGTCAGCCGAAGGCATAGTAGTCGGACTAACCACCCGATGAAGGGCTGAATTCGTTCGAGCAAGGCAACCGAAGTTCTGAGCATCCTTGGCAGATGTCTCGTAAGAGAGCCTGAAGCCGGAAGTAGCGGACGGAATCCGCGAGATAAAACTGGGCGCCGACAGGATGACAGGCACCGAGGTGATATGCAACGCGAGAACGGAAACCGCCGTGGTACGGAACCGTACGCTCTGTAGTGTGGCAGGAGGCGGGGGTGCCCCCGCCTTCCTATCCGCTGCCGCGCAATCGTTTTAACAGCGCTCATCTATGGTATTATTTTAGAACAATATTGACCAGTTTTCCCGGTACATAGATTGTATTAACCACAGTTTTACCCTCGGTGAAGCGTTGGACATTCTCGATGGATAAGGCGGTTTCGATGGCCTCATCTTTCGAGATATCGGCAGGCACATCGATATTCGCGCGAACTTTCCCGTTTACCTGTGCCACCAGGGGGAAAGTGTCGAGCGCGATTTTCGATTCGTCCCACTCCGGCCAGCAGGCGTTGAATACGCTTTCTTTATACCCGAGCAATTCCCACATTTCCTCGGCGAGATGAGGTGCAAATGGTGATATCATCGTGATAAGCGTCTCCATATCGTCTTTAAAAACAGTATCGCTCTTCGTTATACCGTTCAGATACTCCATCATGAACGCGATGGCGGTGTTGTATTCGAGATTTTTTATGTGACCGGTCACATCCCTGACTGTTTTATGCCTGAGCGCAAGGAATTCCTTGTCAGGTGACGTTCCCTCGGCAAGGGTTTCCGATTTCACGATGCGGTAAATTCTGTCATAGAACCGCCGCACGCCCATTATGCCCTTATCCTGAAAATCACCGCCTTGAGTATACGGTCCGAGGAACATGAGATAGGTGCGGAAACAATCGGCGCCATACCGATCGATGAACGCGTCCGGATTGACTACATTTCCGCGGCTTTTCGACATCTTTGCGCCGTCCTTGATAATGAGACCGTGGGCACGGAACTTTTTGAACGGCTCCTTGAATGTTAAAAAACCCTGATCATGCAGTGCCATTGTAATAAACCGCGTATACAGAAGATGAAGCACCGCGTGCTCGTTACCGCCGATATACATATCAACCGGAAGCCACTTTTTCGTGCGTTTCTTGTCGAAAGGCACATCGTAACAGTCGGTTGAGGGATACCGGAGGAAATACCAGGCCGAATCTAAGAAATTGTCCATGACATCCGTTTCACGCTTGGCTGCGCCGCCGCATTTCGGGCAGGTTGTATTTGCAAAATCAGCATTTCGCGCAAGTGGCGAGGTTCCTAAACCGTCCGGTTTGAAGTCTTTCATCTCGGGAAGCAGCACAGGCAAATCCTCCTCGGGAACCGCCTGCGGTCCGCACGAATCGCAGAGAATGACCGGAATGGGAGGACCCCAGTAACG
Organism: uncultured bacterium; assembly: GCA_964497605.1. GTDB lineage: Bacteria > Latescibacterota > Latescibacteria > Latescibacterales > Latescibacteraceae > Latescibacter. The sequence continues at coordinate 2,185 of CAZCDQ010000218.1, read as the reverse complement.
CTGACGGGAGATGCACCAGTCGCGGAGTCTGAAATTGACAGTCTTTTTTCCGAGCCCGCGATTGTCGAACCATTGGGTGATTTTCCCGATGGCCTCGAGGGATTTGATGCCGTTGAACTGTCCCGAGTTGATCATTACACCCTCGCCGGTATAGGCTTCCGTAAGGTCGTGGCTGCCGCCGTCCGGTGATATGACTTCGACAATAGGGAGGCCGAAGACGGTTGCGAATTCGAAATCGCGCTCGTCATGCGCCGGAACTGCCATGATAGCGCCAGTGCCGTAGCCGAACAGCACATAATCGGCAACCCACACGGGAATTTTTACATCGTTCGCGGGATTTATCGCATAACCGCCGGTAAAAACGCCGGTTTTCTTACCGGCATCATCGATACGCTCCATTTCGCTTTTTGACATTGCCGTGGCAATATATTTATCGACGTCGTCTTTTTTGTACGGCGTTGTGATCTTTTCCACCAACGGATGTTCGGGTGCGAGTACCATGTAGGTCGCGCCGAAAATCGTGTCGGGACGTGTTGTATACACCCGCAGTTTCTCATCGAGACCGTCCAAACCAAAATCGATCTCGGCGCCCTCGCTGCGGCCGATCCAGTTGTACTGCGCCGTTTTGGTGATCTCCGACCAGTCGATGACAGCGAGATTGTCATGCAGACGCTGGGCGTAGTCGGTAATTTTGAAAAACCACTGGAGCATGTTGCGTTGTTCGACCTGTGTTGCGCACCTTTCGCATTCACCGCCAATAACTTGTTCCGAGGCGAGTACGGTCATGCATGACGGGCACCAGTTGAGAAACGCTTCCTTGCGGTAAGCAAGCCCGCTGTTGAAAAGCTGTACGAATATCCATTGCGTCCATTTGTAGTATTCCGGGGTAGTTGTGTCGACCTGACGGCTCCAGTCGAACATAAATCCAATCTTTTTGAGCTGATTATCACGGAAATGGGCAATGTTTTTCGGGACAAGCTCTGCCGGATGCATGCCCTTTTTCAGGGCAAAATTCTCGGAATGCATACCGAACGCGTCGAAACCGATCGGTTCAAACACATCGAATCCGTTCAGTTTCATAAAACGGCCGTAGATATCCGATCCGGTGAACGCATAAACATTGCCTACATGAAGGCCCTCCGCGGAGGGATAGGGGAACATCATAAGGTTATAAAAGGGATTCGGAGCATTGTCGATGTCGATTGTATAATCGCCACGGGATTCCCAGGTTTCGCGCCATTTCCGTTCTATGTGTTTGTGATCGTATTTTATTTCCGAGCTGCCGTTCATACTCCCCCGCACAGTTGTCAATGACCGTTTCAGGTAACGTTTATCGTGTCAGTTTTCCTAACCCCATAATATAAGCTATTTCATCGATCGGTTCAATATATTTTGACCGTATCCGGACTTCCGGTAAATGAGATAGTTTAAAAGTAGGATTGCTTTCAGGTGCGGATTTTATTATATAATTTAAATCTTGAACCATCCCAATCATCGATAAGGTTTGATTATGAGCAATAACCGCGATAACGGTCATGAAGCGGGTACCGCCGTTTCGATACTGAGAACGTTGTCATTATTTGTCTGCATTGTTTCGATGTGTGCTGTTGCACTGTTTCTTGCGATCGGATGGGCCGCGCTCGTACCGCCGTTCGCAGTGGCGTTTTTCGTCTTTCTTGCGCTTTATGCGAGCTATCACCGGACGCTTTCGAGCATGGCATTCAGTTTCTGGATGGCGGCATTCATTGCGGCGCCGATGTTTTATCCGGCGGTATTCCTTGATTGGGGGCCGCTCGATCTCCGGCAGTTTGTTATCCCGCTTATCATGTCGGTTATGTTCTGTATGGGAACGACGTTAAGTCTCGGCGATTTCAAACGGGTGTTCAAAATGCCCCATGCGGTGCTTGTCGGGGTGTTCCTCCAGTTCCTTGTTATGCCGTTCGTGGGCAAGGGCGTGGCGATGGTGTTCACCTCGAGCAACGAGGTTGCTGCAGGGATCGTCATCACCGGTTCCTCTCCGGGCGGCACGAGCCCCGGCCGTACAGCCGGATGTGGGCGAACAAGTCCGGAAGCCGCGAGAAGCGCCCCATCTCCATCCCCCGTCCCGATGTCAAGCTCCTCCAGCAGGCCGTCGCCTTCGTCCTCGGCTCCGTCTACGAGACCGTGTTCCTCCCCTGCTCCTACG
>CAZCDQ010000217.1:0-3849 GCA_964497605.1 uncultured bacterium | reverse complement strand
AAATGGGTCGCGTTCGATGCATACGGCAGGTGCACATATTACGAGCGGAACGATATTCCGCAATCTGCGCTTGAGATTCACAGGATTGCACAGAACAGAAATTATAACGAACTCAACACATTTTCTCGATTCGGGGATTTCACCGATATTCTATCTGTCCGCGAAAAACTTCTTCCGGCGTATATGCACATTTATATTTGGAGAATGAATGATATTCTCTCGAAAAGTCCCCGTGGCGGGACAATCCCCTGGCAGGCCCTTTATATGACTCATCTCGTATGGGAGGACCTTCAGTCTCCGGTTTCAGACGGGCGATTCGACGAACTTGAGCGGTTCAACGATACTGATAATACAGACTATCCGTTAGACGGTGTCAAATATGTTACTCACAATCGCGATCAGTTCGAATGGATACTAAACTCCATGAAGCTTTATATCGAACGAATAAACGATGATACGATTAAGGTTTATATGGATACAATAACGCCAAATTTCAAAGAATTCGTTATAGACGGGTCAAGGCTGAAAACCAGGCAGCCCGGGAATATTCTGATATATAAAGAATTTGTCGGAGAAACGTCTTTTGAGACAAGGAATGCTTTCGGCAGAACCGGACACTTTGCGATTCTTGATGTTATACCGTAATACACTCCTCACAATTCGTTTCGGCTCGTGATTCATGCGGGAAAATTTGTATAATGGGAGAACATTTATGACTCTTAATGATGCTTTGATTCTATCGTATATTAAACGCGGAATTGGGTATGGATACAATATTTTATCCCATGTGAAAGAAAGCGGTTCCGACGAATGGGTCGATTTTTCGCGGGCGGGATTATACAAAACGCTCGATAAACTTGAAAAAAAAGGATTGGTGAAAAAAAAGCTTGTCCGCGATCAGGACAGACCGGCAAAAAAAGTATACAGCATTACCGATGAGGGCGAAAACGAACTCAGCGCGTTTCTCGAAAACGATTTCCGTTTTGATTATGTGGATAAAAATGATTTCGACTCATATCTTGTCACAGCGGTGGCGATGTCACCCGACACCAAGACGCTTGCCGGTGAAGTTTCAAAAAGAATCACGGCGGTACAAGCCCAGCTCGACACACTTCTCACCGAATGGCCGGAAGATAAGGATTCCTATCCATTTATCGTTTATTCACTCCATAAACGGCGTGTCGGATTTCTCGAATCGGAACTCAAATGGCTTACATGGTTTATCGATACGCTTGAAAATACCTCCGGTGATGTGCTCAACATGACATGGGGCCAAGCGAAATAAATCTCAATATTACATGGTTTCCGGCACAGGTTTAAACAATGAAATAGACAGAATTCAGAATACTAAAAGGATATACGTTACTAACCCGAAACTTTCATAAATTTTATACTGTTTTGATCTATAATCTTCATATCTCGAAACTTCGGGACTTAAAACCTCTGCGCACTCTGCGATGAGAACAGGGCAACAGCAAGGATTGACCACACATTTTCCTTTGTGCCTTTGTGGTGAAAGAAAATGGCGAGCACACAGGTTCGACACTACAAATCCTTTACCGACACTGAGGTGGGAAAAGGGTAGCCGCAAGGGCTATCCCTACTATCATCCTTTGTGCCTGCTTCAAAACTCTGTGCCATTAACTCACTTCACCAACGTCATCCTGCCGGTTTTCACCAGACCCCCGGTCTCAAACCGGTAGAAATACATCCCGCTTGCAAGATCGCCGCCATCGAATCGCACCGCATGCTCCCCCGAGCTGTAATTCGCTGTCAGATACAGGATGATTACCGCAGCGGTTTGAGCCACTGCCGCAATTAATGCAAATAGGCGATAGGTAAGACTGCGGAGTGTTATTTTGAATTCATACAATGTGAAAATTATAATTTATTTCATGGCTTGAAAACCTACTTTGATTCATATAACTATTTCACCAACACCATGTTTCACTTCTGAAAAAATCAATTATTAATTTTCTTTAACTTAATCGACGATTGATTTAATTACATAGTCTTCAGAAACATTTTTCACATTATATGAATCACCGGACCAATATTGTGCAATTCCATTTTCATTAAATATTATGTCCAAACATCCGACGTATTGATTGAAATAACCCGATTGAACGATGAGAACAGGCTCTCCCGAGGGCGAAGTTATTTTCACCGGATATGGGAAAGGCGCTCTCTCATTGGTGTTTGAAAACAATACATGGTCATGTCCTCCGACAATTATATCGATATCATCTACTGCTCCGGCAATCTTTGAATCCTCTGTATATCCGCTGTGACTTATAAGAATGATTATATTAATATTCTGCGCTTGAAGATCGTCCACGGCTTTTTGTACGGATGGAATAATATCTTCCAAGATGATATGATCGATAGAATTTCTATTAACATATTCATAAACATTTCTCTCCGTTGTCGCAACACCGATCAATCCTATCTTGCGGTCGTCGATTTTTTTAACCATATACGGTTCAAACAAACCTTGAAGAACCGGTTCATTCTCTACGTTGATATTGCATGAAACAATAGCTGCATTAGTGCCGGAAGCAAAATCGGAAAACAGCTCCGGTCCCCAACTCAAATCCCAATTACCAATGGTCATACAGTCATAATTAATAAGATTTATAATCTGATTTTGTGCATTGTGTACAACTTCGTTAAATTCAATTCTCTGAAAACGATCACCGGCATCGAGCATCAGCACATTCTGACGCTGATTTCTGAGTAATCGTGTCAAAGTCGCGGCTCGCGCAGCTTCCCCATAACCATTAGAAGGCACAATGACACCATGAGTGTCGTTCGTATGAACAATTGAAAGACGAAATCCGGGATCTGTCCGTGCAACAAGAAAATCAATAGAGGGATCAGTGTCTCGAATGATTACGCCGTTTTTCTCGAACGGTTCAATATTCTCTCCGGTGATAACGACATTGTATGATATTTCAAATGCAATTTTCGGTAATTCGCGTTTCGTAGTGTTTGACTCAAAATTTGATGCATAATTTGAAACATTCCTTGTTGCAAAAACTCTCCCACTGTCGAGCAGCAGCATCTTTTTCGATACAATCGAACTACCGGTTCTGAGACGATAGATATATATTCCCGACCCGGCCGATACTCCGCTATCGTCCAAACCATCCCATGTAACTGAATACATTCCCTTAGAACCATAATAATTCCTGATAAGATTTCTGATATGCTGACCTAAGATATTATATATATTAAGTTCAACATAGCCCTCAGATTCGAGAGAAAATGAAATGGTCGTGTGCGGATTGAACGGATTGGGATAGTTTTGATTTAAAATTACCGGTGAAGGCAATTCAATATCATGGTTAGCAATGGATGTCGGTAAGCCGCTGATTTCATAGCTGCCGTCAAAGTTTGTTGTTGCACTATATGTGTTGTCAGGATTCAACTCATCGGTAAAATTGACAGTAGCATTTTCAACAGGAATGCCTCTGTAATCCCTGACATGGCCGGATATATCCCCGAAACAAACTGTTGAATAGAACAGAAAAATGATGGTTAATGAAACAGCTTTATTTATCATAATAATTCCAATTACTCAGTTACTTTAGCAGAAGCATCGATTTCGTCTCAATATAATCTCCTGTACTGATTTTGTAAAAATACATGCCGCTGGGATAATGATCTGCATTAAATACCTTATGATGACTCCCCGAGGAGAGAATACCATCGACTAAAACCGCAACACGTTGTCCGGTAATCGAATAAATTTCGATTTTAACGTGTCCGGACTCAGGCACTGTAAAAGGAATCACGGTCACCGGATTGAACGGATTCGGATAGTTCTGGCCTAGCGAGAAAGCAAGC
>CAZCDQ010000216.1:0-3866 GCA_964497605.1 uncultured bacterium | reverse complement strand
CTCATGAACGTTTCTTTGCGTGGACAGCCTCCGTTCTTTCCGGTGATCTCGGTGTCTCATTGAAATCGAACCGTCCGGTGCTTGAGGAATTCCTGGTCCGGATACCGGTATCTTTCACCATCGCGGCAGGTGCGATTGCACTCGGAGCTGTTCTCGGGCTGCTGCTCGGCATCCTCAGCGTTCTCTATGAACATGGCCCGGTCGATCAGGCGATTCGGATAACGACCGTGATTTGTTCGTCGTTTCCGGTTTTTTTAGTAGGATTACTGTTTTTGTATATATTTTCGTATCGTCTCGGCTGGTTTCCGCTCTACGGGACAGGTAAGGGAAGCGGATTCGTTCTGCCAATATTCACGCTTGGTGGAATGCTTGGAATATCACTCTCAAGGATCGTGAGAAACTCCCTGCTCGGAGCGATCCATGCGGAATATTTTCTTACAGCCCTGGGGAAAGGCCTGACGTATAACCGCGCTGTTGTAATGCATGCCCTGAGAAACGCAATGACACCGTCAATCACCTTCCTTTCTCTTCGTTTTGCCGGCCTTCTCGGAGGTATCGTGCTGATTGAATCGGTTTTTTCTTTTCCCGGGATGGGGTCATATATTTTCGAGGCGATTTTCAGCAGGGATTATCCGGTGATTCAAGGGTATATCCTGTTCTTCGGGGGTGTCGTGGTGGTGGTTAATCTCGGTGCAGATGTCATAGCCAGATATATTGATCCACGGCCAACCCAAAGCGGGATACAGTGATATGCCATTATATGGGAAGATTGGATTGGCAATTCTTTTTTTAATCGCGCTGATGACAATTTTCGCCGGTGTATTGACACCTTATGATCCTTCTGGGGGAGACTATGGTGCGATATATTCACCGCCGGACAGCGAGCATATCATGGGCACTGACCATCTCGGCAGAGATCTGTTCAGCCGCCTTCTTGCAGGCTCCCGAACAACGCTCGGCCTTGCCTGTATCATCGCCGCGGGTAATATTGGAATCGCGCTTCTGCTCGGGACTGTAGCGGGGTTTTCCGGCGGATGGATCGACGCCGTTTTTATGCGTTTTGTCGATGCACTCATAGCGCTTCCCAATTTTCTTCTTGCGGTTTGTTTCCTGGGGATTCTCGGAGGCGGGACGTGGTATCTGGTGTTGTTTCTTGTTTTGACCGGCTGGGTGCAGGTCGCCCGTATCGTGCGAAACGAGCTTGCCATTGTCAGGAATCTCGATTTCATCACCGCCAATACTTCCGTCGGCTATTCAAAGGCGAGAAACATGTTCCTGAATGCGCTGCCATCAGTCTTCCCCCAACTTATGGTAATCTTTGTGACAGTGCTGATCGGCGATATTTTTTCAATCGTGTCCCTGAGTTTTCTCGGCATCGGGGTATCACCGACCGTTCCCGAATGGGGGGTTATTCTCGCTGATGCACGTCAATCATTTCTTGCAACACCATGGATACTGCTGTTTCCTTCGCTTTTCATCGGACTGGTCGGTCTGGCTTTGCATCTGGTCGCCGACGGACTCCGGGACATGCTCGACAAGAAACGGTCATTATTCAATGTCGGGGAGATCACTGCAATGACCGAAGGTGGAATTCGATGAAGTATGAGGTAAAGCAGATACATCAGGCAGTTATTGTCTTTACCGGAATTCTATTGTGTTTTTCTGTATGTTTTTCCGGCTGCGGGACAACCGGCAGAGATGATACTACGCTTATTATTGGCGTGCCGTCGAGACTTGACCTCGGCACAAACAATCCGGTCATGATTCAACGGAATTCCAATGTCTGGGAAACACTTACGGAACTGGACCAGTCCCTCGCCCCTCGCCCGAAACTCGCAACGTCATGGACGGTGAGCGATGACGGCAAGGAATGGACATTCCGGCTGAGGGACGATGTCGTGTTTCATGATGGCGCGTCCCTTTCCGCCGGACTCGTCAAGGAAAATATGTTCCGGCTCCATGACCACCCTGAACTGGATTATTACAGCGTCTACACGCATCTCGAAACGGCAACCGCTGTGGATGAAACAACTCTCGTGTGTTCGTTTTCTCGACCGATGGTGGACTTGCCGAACAAAGTCGGGCATTATTTTGCGGGCATGTTCAGTCCCGGTTCATGGGGTTCCGACGGTAAGCTTGAATCGCCTGTCGGTTGCGGGCCGTTTGTCTATGACAGCGGTAAAATCGGGGAATATGACCGTGTCACCTCTTTTTCCGCTTACTATGAAGGAAAACCATATTTCACTACAGTAGAGTTCCGCGTCATTCCCGATCCCATCGTACGCATCATGTCGCTACTCCGTGGCGACATCGACATGATCGCCCATCACGGCGGCGTTCCAGCGAGCCAACGGACCATGCTTACAGGGAAACCCGGCGTAACGCTCGATTCACTTGATGTTGCCATTACTCATTACTTGCTGTTCAATTGCTCGCGTTCTCCCTTTGATCACACACAAGCAAGAAACGCGTTCGACCGTCTCCTCAACCGTGAAGAACTGGTATCGCGGATACTCGATGGCGCAGGAATCGCCGCGCATGACTATTTCGTCGATCGAGCATCGTTGTGGGATAGGCGGCGATTCCCGATTCATCATGACAGTCCGGTTGCATCGGCAGCCCTGCCCGCTGCATTGCGCTCACGTCCACTTGTTCTCCTCGCCAACCAGGGAGACATGAATTCCTGGGGATACCGTCGAGTGGTCGATTATCTTGTCGATTATTATCAGAATTACGGCGTGAGTATCGCCGTAAAGGTTCTTGAAGGCGGCGCCTGGCAGGACGCGACTCGGGAGGGCGATTTCGATATTACTCTATATCCCCTGTCGATGCCGACGGGAACGCCGGAGCTGTTCATCCGCCGTCTTGCATATTCAGAGGGTATGAGGGTCCGTTCTATCGGCAATACAACGCATTATGCCTCGAGTACGCTCGATTCGCTGTTTGACGAAGCCGTGGGAGCATCGACGATTCAGCATCAACAGATTCTATACAATCGCATACTGGATATGCTGTCAAAGGAAAAACCAGTCGTCCCCCTTTTCCATGAACGCTATTATTTCGCTTATCGGGATGGACTGGAAGGCGTAACCCTCGATCCGTTCCTGAAACCGGACCTTCACGCTCTACGGGAGGTGCAACCGTGAATGTGAGTGCTGTTTCGATACAACATCTGTCCGTGACATTTGATACGCCCCATGGTGCGGTGAAAGCGGTTGACGATGTTACGTTGACAATCAATCCGGGTGAGCGTTCTGCGCTTCTCGGAGAAAGCGGATGCGGTAAAAGTGTGCTCGCGCTTGCCATGATGCAGCTTCTCCCACGAAATGCACGAATCGAGGGCGGGATAACAGTCGGTGACAGAGACATAATAGAGCAAGGTATGGACAACACTGACCGGGGTTCATTGGTATCGCTCTGCTGGTCAAATGCCGAGCGATTCTTCAATCCTGTAATGACCATCGGCGATCAGATAATTGAGGCCTATACGATCCATCATCCCGGCGAGCGGCCGATAGCAGAAGAGAAAGCCATGAATCTGCTCACTATGCTCGGTTTCGATGATCCCGGGGCGGTATTCACATCGTATCCTTTCCAACTCAGCGGCGGCATGAACCAGCGGGCGATGCTCGCCATGAGCATCATAAACGATCCCGCCGTTCTGCTGGTCGACGAACCGACCCGCGGCCTCGATGACACGAATCGCGAACGGGTTATGGCTGCCCTGGATACCCTTGACGAGGTGACTCTTTTGTTGATCACCCACGATGTTGATTGCGCCATACGTGGCTCACAAACGGCATTCATCATGAAAAACGGCGCGATTGTAGATTCCGGTGAGACCGGGAATATTCTTGTGTCGCCCT
>CAZCDQ010000215.1:0-3909 GCA_964497605.1 uncultured bacterium | reverse complement strand
ACACGATATAAGCCTGATTTTGGGTTATTATGATACTGCATATTGTTGTTTGCTGATTAAACTCGATAAGCGTATTTTATTAAATATATATATATGAAACAATTACATTCTCTCAGTTACTACAATATAACATATTTACAGTATTACGTCAACAAAACGTTCCCGTACCAACTCTGCTCTCAGAGAATCGCGTTCGGCTGCTTCCACCGTACAGTCGTATTTTACTTGGAGATGTCCGGGCTGTGAAAGGACAAGCAATTCATTTAATATTTTGACAAACTTTCTGTCAATCAGTCCCAGATAACAACCGAATCGTGCCGCAGAGCCGAGATTCATAAACTCGTTTGTCGACATCATCCGCGCCGTTTTAAGAAGACCGATGCTACGCCAAATTTTATCCTCGGTCTGATTTTTCGCCTCTTGCATGAGTGTGTCAGCCGCCTGACGTTCATACTCCATGACCTGTTTGACCACCGATATCAGAGCTTCAACGATATCGCTCTCATTTTTTCCAAGCGACCGCTGGTTGGATATCTGAAAAAGGTTTCCGATAATATCCGAACCCTCTCCGTAATATCCTCTGACCGCAAGACCGAGCTGCGACGAGCTTCGGATCACCCGCTGAATCTCTTTCGTGAGCACTAACGCCGGAAGGTGAATCAGCACCGACGCTCTCAAGCCTGTTCCCATGTTTGTCGGGCATGCGGTCAAATAACCGTATTCCCTGCAATATGAGAAATCAAGAGCTTTCGAAAGATTGCTGTCGATTCCGACTATCTTTTCCATCACGGATATCGGATTGAATCCGCATGTCAACGACTGTAGGCGGAGATGATCTTCCTCGTTGATCAGAATCGAATTGTTTTCGCCTTCGCCGACCAGAACGCCGCAGTTGCCGTCCTTGAACGCAAGCGCCGGGCTGATAAGGTGACGTTCGATGAATACTGTTTTATGGAGTTCGTCCAAACCGTCGATACGGAAAAAATCCGTCGCATCAAATCCGGCGAAATGTACGGCATCCAGAACATTTTCTATAATCTCGCCGAGTTTCCGGTCGTCGGAACGGTGTGCGTACGGTATGCCTGCAATATTACGTGCAAGCCTAAGCCGTGAGGATATGACCATGTCAGATTCCGGCCCCTCAACTTTCAACCATTCCGGGATGGAATTTACAATACTCTCAAACGTCATTTCTGTATCTTCTTCTCCTGGAGCGCTGCGATTTTATCGCGAATAACCGCCGCTTTTTCATATTCTTCAAGCTCAACCGCTTTCTTCAGTTGAGTCCGAAGCTTTCTCAGGCTGATTACCTCTTTGCCCCCTTTGCCCTCTTTGGTAGGTGTATCCGGCTTTTTGCCCTCGTGTACATCGGTACCGTGAATTTGTTTCAAGAGCGAGGATATATGGTCGCCAAAATAGGTATGACATTCGTCGCAGCCAAACAACCCCTTTTTCTTAAACTCGGCAAATGTAAGCCCGCAGGTTTTGCAGGTGAGGTCAGGTATGTCTTTGTCGTTTTTGACCGTCAAATCTCCGGTAAGACCGCCGATGAGCGAACTCACTTTCGGCTGAGTCGGTTTCTCGATCTCTATCGAAATACCTTTTTTCTTCGCGCATTCGGTGCATATTTTAAGAACAAATTTTTCCGAATTGATAATCTGTGTAAAAACGATATTTGCGTCATTGACGTTGCATATCTGGCATTTCATCCTTTATATCATCTCCGTTTCATATTCCCGTCGTTCATTTCACTTCTAAGATAAACTGTTTGGATTATTAGGTCCCTTTCATGACCAGTCTTCCTCTTTTAAACGTTATTGAGGAAAGTTAGTTCGGAAAATTTTCCGGGATCAATCTCTTTCACACTGCCGTCGCGAAGGTGCATTACCCTGTCTGCCTTTTTGGCGATCGACATATCATGGGTTACAATGATAAATGTGCATTTTTGCTCTGCTGCAAGGTCCCATATAAGGTCGAGCAGCATCTCTGAATTTTTATGGTCGAGATTACCCGAGGGCTCATCCGCAAGAACAAGCGCAGGATTGTTTATCAACGCTCGTGCGACTGCCACCCGCTGCAGTTCCCCGCCGGATAACTCTCCCGGACGGTGATCGTAACGCTGTGAAAGCCCCACACGGTCGAGAAGGTATTCTGCGCGGCTTCGCAGATTCTTTTTCTTATCGCCTGCGATTAGGCCGGGCATAATGACATTCTCGATGGCATTGAACTCCGGCATAAGATGGTGGAACTGGAAAATAAATCCCACCTGTTTGTTGCGGTATTTCGCAAGTTCGTAATCCGATTTTACCGTCAATTCTTCATCGTTCAGAATGACATGACCGGTTGTCGGACGGTCAAGCATACCGATAATATGAAGCAGCGTTGATTTTCCGGCGCCGGATTCACCGACTATCGCCGCGATCTGCCCCTTGTCAAGATCGAGTGATACACCTCGGAGCACCTCGAGCGTGTTTTTACCCATGATAAAGTTTTTCGTTATGTATTTGACACTTAATATGGTATTCGGCACGGTTATCCCCGTTTAGATTATTCGGTCCTGATGGCTTCGACCGGATTGAGTTCCGCTGCTTTTTTTGCGGGATAATAGCTCGAAAGCCAGCAGAGAACAAGCGCAACCAATGTAATGGCTATTGTATCGGACAACTGAAAATCCACCGGCAACGAGCTGACAAAATATATTTCCCCCGGAAAGCTGATCAGATGATATTTATCCTGAATATAACAGACAAGCGTCCCGAGCGCACTGCCCATAAGCGTCCCTGTCACGCCGACGAATGCGCCCTGATAGACAAAAATCCGCTGGATGCTGCTGTTCGAGGCTCCCATGGACTTCAGAATCCCGATCTCTCTGGTTTTATCCATCACCATCATGATAAGGGAACTAATAATGTTGAACGCCGCGACAAGTATAATAAGGCTCAGGACAATAAATGCCGCCCATTTTTCCATTTTCATCCATCGGAAGAGTATCTGATTCTGCTCCATCCAACTCATGCTTGAGAACGGATATCCGCCCAGCGCCTGATCGATGATACCGTCCTGTGCGGCATATTGCTCGGCTTTGAACATGTCTTCGAGCTTGAGAACAATGCCGGACACCGTATCGGCGTCGTATCCGTTTATTTCCTGAGCTTTTTCAAGCCCGATAAGCATGACGGAATTATCGTAATCGTAAAAGCCGCTCTCGAAAATACCTGTTACTCTGAATTTATAGAGCGGGGGAGTGGTCATATCCTGTAGAATTCTGTCATAATCTCCCGGGCCGTAAAAGAAAATATAATCACCGATATCGGAAAATCCGAGCGTACGGGCGAGATAGCTGCCCAGAACCACCCCGGGGACTCCATCCTCATCCTCTCTGAAATCGAGCCTCCCGATACCTCGAATAAAATTTCTGACATCGGAGACAGAATCGACCGTATCAAGATCGACACCGCGGACCATAATATACCCCGGATTGGACATATCGCGGTCGAACCCGACAGTCCCGAAATTACAGTAAGGTGATATACCGGCGATACCGGGAACGTTTTCGAGTTTCGCCATCGCATCGCGGTAATTCGAGACGCCGCCTTCGAGCGGTTTCGATATCCAGATATGACCGTCCATACCGACCAGGCTCTCGCGAAGTTCTTTCGAAAAACCGTTCATGAGTGACAACACAATGATTAGCGCAGCGACACCAATTGTGATACCGACAATTGAAATTACTGATATAATCGAAATAAAACCTGTTTTTTTCTTTTTCAACAGATAGCGTTTCGCGACAAAAAATTCAAATCTTCCGATTATAATTCCTCCGCAAATATTGAATAACGATTTAAAAATGCCTCATAAGTAAATATAATATTACTTCATAAGAAAGAAAGAACCCGATATCTATGGTAA
>CAZCDQ010000214.1:0-4071 GCA_964497605.1 uncultured bacterium | reverse complement strand
ATATTTATTCTCTGACAATATGCTACTTTCTTTTAAGTCGGAAAGTTGAGTTATTTAATATAGGATGTATTGTATTTTATGTCAATTTTGATTAATTGAATTCTTGACTGCGTTATATATTTACGTATATTTCATACAATCGTTCGCCGTTCATTTTTTAAGAAGTTTTAGGAGAATAATACCATGAAATATTGTCATATTCTGTCCGCAATCTTTCTTGTCGCAATATTTCAATTGAGCGGATGCTCCTCATCGACTGGCAGCGATAATTCCGAGGCACTTTCTGTTCCTGCCGATCTCGAAATATATTATACCGGAAATGCTGAGGTTACGCTTATCTGGCAGGATATCTCCGATTCCGACCTCAAAGGATACAACGTGTACTGGACTGTCGGGGAAGAACTCACCCCGATTTTTAACGCCGACAGCGTCTTTACAGTCACAAACAGTATCACCATCACAAGTTTAAACACCGGCACACTCTATACTTTCGGCGTTGCTTCTATCGACTTGAGCGGCAATAAAAGCGAACTTGCGAAAATTGAGGGAAAACCATTCGAAAAAGGCAGTCCGGCCAAACCAACAAATCTGATTGTGGTCGCGGAGAATATCGAATCGCCGCAAATTATACTATCCTGGGCTGCGAATACCGAACCCGATCTGGACTATTACCGTATTTACCGCTCTCAGAACGCTGATGACGTCGCCTTTTCCTACTCGTATCTGAACACCGCCATCACAACAAGTTATATCGACGATGCGGTAGATGTCGGCGTCGATTATTATTACCGTATTACTGCAGTCGAGAAATGCTGGGAAAGCTCATCGTCAACAGTTGAAACCGACCGTGTCCTTCCGTCGGTGGAGATTGTTTCGCCCGACAAATTCAACTATACAAGCAGTACGCCTGAATTCCTCTGGCAAAAGACCGAGGGCGCTTCAGGATACAAAATTGTCGTTAAAACCTCACGTATCGGTGGAGAAATATGGTCAGCTCTTATAAATAACAAATCCCAAACAAATATTACGTATTCGGGTGATATCGAGCTCATCGAAGGCAATACCTACTACTGGGAGGTCGGCGCAATTACAAAAACAGAAATAAACTCCATGAGCAAAGTCGGCTCGTTTGTAGTGGAAAACCTCACCGAATAAGAACGTTTCTAAACGCTAAAAGCTCTCTTTACCTGCAAAAAGAGAGCTTTAAAAAAATCTAACACAGTTTTTTTATTGTTCCAGGCCCTGACTTATCGCGATACTGAACTGAGCCTCGTCGATATTTCTTACACCCGCCTGTGCCGAAAGTCTGTATTCGAGCGGCAGAATAAAATCGATTCCCACAAAACCAAATAAAGGCGATTTTGATTCAAACGAATCTCGTTCTTCGAGAACGCTTCTTGTTTCCGCAGTTCCGGTTTTATTAATTTCTGTGTCGTTCATCCACCATTTGACCTGAGAAAATCCCAAGCCGAAATTCAGATCGATAAAATCCATACGTTTTACCACACCAACAGCGCCATACATATCAATCCATTTCATATCACGCTCAATCGTGCGGTTTGAAATAGCACTCATTTCCCACATGATATCGTCGCTCGAAGTAAAATAATATGCGCCTCCCTGCGCGAATACCCGCATCTCGGAATCCACGAAATTAAGAAGACGAATCCTGCCTCCGCCGCCGAAACCGACATTCATGGTACTATCGAAATTCTTTACGGCATTGCTCTCTTTTTCGTAATCCATCATCAAACTCGCGCCGCCGGCTTTCAGAAATATATCGAACCATTCGCTCAAACCGGTCGTGACTTTGAGCGTCATACGTTCGGAAGAGGTATCGACGCCGCTGTTCGTATCGAGATCGAAATTGTGAAAGATGCTTGAAAATTCTAGGCCAACAAAGAGATTTTTCTTGCCGACCTGTTCCTGCGGATTTCCTATCATTTCGGCAGAAACGGATGGCTGTATCAGCATCGACAGAACTATCAGTAACAGGAACATTTTTTTCATGTAAACTTCCCCTTTATCAATATAGCTCGAAGAGCAGGATTATATCCATTTCTTACGGCACATCCAGCAGGATTGCCGGAGAAATAATACTCATAATTCCGTTGGCACTCGTCAGTTTTATACTCACAACCGTATTGCCAGCAGTACTTAAATCTGGGTCTTTGTCATTTGTGAGCGAGAATGTATATTGCGTTTGCCCCGGTGAACTCGTTTCTATTTCCGAGGGCGAAACCGCTCCTCGATCCGACGTGAATTCAAGTTTCGATCCGCCGACAACGGGATTACCGTTAATATCCATTAACGTTATTGTCAGCGTTGCCGTTTCGCCGATATGAAGTGTCGTTAAATCGGTAGTCACCGTAAACGTATGCACCGAAAGCGAGAATACGATCGGCACATAATTCCAGGCAATAACCTGTTCATCGTTCTCGTTTAAACCTTTCGTCGTCGCGGTGACAATCGCGATACCGTCATTCACATCGCCGTCGTTGTCGAAATCATACGCGCCGAGACGGGACGAAAGATCGAAAGTCGCAGGCCCGCCCAATTCGGCATTGGGATTTGGAATAACAAGGTCGCCCGATGCCACGGTTGGGAACGGATTCGCAGCCTGCAGAATTACCGATGCGATCCCCTCATTGACATTTGTCGAATCAGTGTAGCCAGATCTTGTTGTAACATTACCGCCGGTTGTTTTAAAGGATACCGAAGTACCGCTCGGCACCGGGTTGTTATATTTATCGCCGATAAGCGCGGTAATTATTGATTTACTGTTTATTGTATTTAGCTCACCTGCGTATATATTCAGCGGACCGCCCGCTATTGTCATACGCGATTCCGAGAACGGATCGCTCAAATTAGTCGTATCGAGATATGGCGGTCCCGAGAACACCTGAATCTCGGTTGTCTGACTTGAAATCTCAGGACTGATCGGGGTACCGTCAATCTCAACGATTTTCGCCTTGATTCTAACTGTACCCGAAATAACTCCGGCATGATATGCAACTTTCGCATTGCCGTTCACCGTGGGAACCGGTTCGCTGATAAATTTACTGTCGGCGCTGGTCGGGCTAAGGGAAGATTCCGGATCCAAAAGCCCGATTAGTTCGAACTGCACATAGTTATTATCTGCAACTGGATTGTTCTTGTTATCCTTTACAAATGCGGTTACAAGCAATGTCTCGTTTCGTCCGGATCCCTGTATGCCCACTGAGTTTGGTTCAAAATCAAGGTCGATGGCAAGAGGCGGTCCCGGAACAAGAAATACGTTCACCATATCGTACACCGTTCCGACCGATACTCTGATCGTCGCGGTTCCGACCAAATTTGACGAGAATTGTGCGGAAGCCATACCGGTGGTTGAATCCGACAATACATTGCTCGTTATTTCGCCAATGTCGGTTTCAAATCTGACTGTGGTCGGTCTTGTGATAATCGTATTGTCGTGACGTTTCAGCCGTGCGTGAATCATTGTCGATTTGATTCCATCGGCAAGAAGCTCGGAATCGTCGACCGTTAGCTCGATAGAACTTACATCATTCACAATAGAGCCGACTTCCTCGAATCGAACCGTAATTGCATCCTCATGATCGCCTGATTGAGCTTTCACTTTAACCAAAGAAGCGTTTTTGTCACTTATAAGGCGCGTTGTCGCCACACCATTCAACGTCCGGGAAACGGCGGGATTCAGAATACCGCCTTCGGTCGTAAACGCAACCATGGTGCCGTTCGGCACATTCTCGCTCGAGCCAGATCTGTCAAACAGCGTCACATTAATAATAATCTCGGACTTACCGTCAGCAGGTATCGCTTTCGGTGAGGCGTCGATTGAGAAATACTTTGCGGTGAATCCGGGAAGCGGAATCTTGATTTCATGCTCGACGCCGTTCGCGGATGCGGTCATGACCACTTCTTTACCGGCGTCTGAGGGCGAATACAAGAGGTGGGTAGTCGCCACACCGTCAACGGTGGGAACCTGCCCCTGAATAACACCGGCTTCACCGACCAATGAGAAATTAACGATAGTACCGTCCACAACGCTGTTACGGTTTACATCAGAAA
>CAZCDQ010000213.1:0-4280 GCA_964497605.1 uncultured bacterium | reverse complement strand
AGATAATTCCGCATTCTCTTTTAAAATTTTCTGTTTTTTTTGTTCAATTTCGTCATCAGTAGAAGCCAATTGTTTAAAATCTTCTTTTTCTGCTTTAAATATATCATCACTGGTATCAATATCTCTAATTGAAAAATCAGTAATTTCTTCTTTATCTTTTAGCTTTGAAAAAGTATTTCTTATATTATTTCGAACATTAGGATTTTCATGATAAATATTATAAACATTGTTACTTATTGTAATATTACCATTTTCGTTAGATAATTCTATGTTATTCCCATCAATTTTTTTTACAATTTCTGGTTTACCGTTTTTTGCAAACCATTTCTTTAAACAATATAAACTACCAACAATACCTACAACATTTGCTGCAAAATCTACATTCTCACTTGTGAAAATGTCACCACCGTGTTGTGCTATTAATTTTAATAATATTATAAAACTCCCTTGCCTTGGAGCTTTAATTTTTATATTTGCTATTGATCCAGGTGATAAATATGCGGATACCTCTTGTGTAACAGAAGAATAATTAATAAGTGATTCAATAAGAATATCGGCATCTATCTCATTCAAGTCACCGCCAAATGCTATTTCTAAATTTTTGTCTTCTGAATTTGGCATAATAAAATATCCAATATTATTTTTTATAATATTATTGTATTGTTATTTACATTTTTATTAAACTTCATCGAATGTAATTTCATGTTTATATGCAATGCATAAAATAATTCTTTAATATTGTTACAGAAAAAGGAGAGGCGCGGCACAATCTTGCCTCATATGCCGCTTGCTATAATATTATTAGGGAGACGTGCTATTTGCCTCCCCGGCTCTTGTACGAAGGGTATGCGACTATATCAAGAGCAAGCTTAGAGTCGCAAATATGCCCTCTACAACTAAGTCGGAATGCGCGCCCCCCCCCTCAAAAATTGGGTCATTTTAGACTCCTTTTTTAAGAGAAGGCAACAGCGCCTCTCTTTTAAAATATAATCAATATAAACTGTATCTCAACCGATATTTTCACCCCTCCCCCACATGCAGCCCATGCCTGGCATCATACCTCTCGTTTATCCACTTGATCGTATTATCCAGCTGCCGTTCCACAAGCCTCAGCGCGTTTTCCACATGCATCCCCCGTTCATACACATAATACATCAGATTTTTCAGTTGGTGAAGGCGGCAGAGTTCGCATTGTCTGCGGTAGTGACGGCAATTGCCGCACAGCGTGTTGATAAGGTCTTCTTTTTCGCTCATGAGCGGTTTGAGATCGAGATACATGGTGGGTTACCTTTTCTGGTGCTCATGTGTCATTCCCGAGAGTGATACGAGTCGGGAATCCATACAAGTATTTGGCGTGGATTCCCGTTTTCACGGGAATGACCCGTATAATGGCGGTGAAGTTTTTTTTCACGTTCCCCCTCTTTGCATGCAGAGAGGGGGTCTGGGTTTGACACGTTGTCCCCCTCCGGGGGATTTATGAACCCTCACCCTCCCTGCTCCCTCTCCCGCACGCGGGCGAGGGAGTGCCGTTATGTATGCATCTGCCCCTCTCCTTTTAAGGAGATTAAGGGGTGAGGTTCTATCTGTGTCATCCATTCATCTGTGTCAATCTGCGGTTCAGACAGTTTTTTACTCCGCGTCAGCGGCCTCTGCGTTTAAAAAAGAGGTGTCGGAGGGGGATTTTCTTTTCTATTTGTTCGTTGTAATTATGTGATTTTTTTGTTATTTTTAGAAATACCGTTTACAGAACGTTCCTGCGCGTTGAACCCGAGGCCTGTCACCGATGAAAGAACGCCCCTACCGCGACAAAGACATTGTCAAAGAGCTGACAACCGCGCTGCACGATGTCGCGTCGGGACTGCCGCTTCAGAAGATCATGCATGTCTGCGGGACGCACGAGCACGAAATCGGGCGTTATGGTATCCGTCAGCTTTTGCCGGACAACATCAAACTGATCGCCGGACCGGGCTGTCCGGTCTGTATCACGCCCGCATCGGTGATCGCTACCGCAATCGAACTTGCCATGCTGCCGGATAATCCAATCCTCTGTACCTACGGTGATATGATACGGGTACCTATTTCGGACGGCTCTATCCTCGACTCGAAAAGCCGCGGCTCCGATGTCCGCATCGTGTACAGTATTGCCGAAGCGGTTAAACTTGCAGCGGAAAATCCCGGACGCACTGTCGTTTTTTTCAGTGTCGGATTTGAAACCACCGCAGCTCCGGTCGCTGCGATGCTCAAGGCTGGAGTACCGGACAATTTTCTCATATACTGTTGCCACCGGTATGCCCCAACGGCAGTCGAGACCCTTGCCGGAAGCGATGACGGCACTATTACCGGATATCTACTCCCCGGACACGCTTCGGTGATAACGGGTACGGAGCCATATAACTTCCTGCCGGAAACATACGGGCGTGCCGCGGCGCTAACCGGCTTTGAACCGGTGGATATCCTCGCCGGGATGCTCTCGATTGTCCGTCAGATAAAGAACAATAAGCCGATGGTCGATAACTGCTACAAACGCGCGGTTAGGGACACCGGTAATGTCAAGGCGCAGGAACTGCTCGCGGAGGTGTTCGAGATGACCGATGCATCATGGCGCGGAATCGGCGTTCTTCCGGGAACGGGATTCGAACTGCGGGGAAAGTATAAAATATACGACGCACTTTTATTTTACGCTATCGGGGAAACGCCTTCGGAGGACATATTGCCTGGTTGCAGTTGTCATCTTGTCCTGCTCGGGAAACTCACACCAGACGAATGCAAACTATTCGGCAATGTCTGCACACCGCAGAATCCGCAGGGGCCCTGCATGGTAAGCAATGAAGGTACCTGCCGCGCGCATTATGTATATCCGGAGAACATCGATGGCTGACAGAATACGTATCGCACACGGATTCGGCGGGAAACTCTCGCAGGACCTGATTGCCGAGATCATACATCCCGCACTTGCCGGGGACGGGGAACCTTTTGTTACGCTTGACGCCGCTGTGCTCGAAGACCTTACACCGCCCGTTGTCGTATCAACCGACAGTTTCACTGTCTCTCCCCTGTTTTTTCCGGGCGGCGATATCGGCAAACTGGCCGTGTGCGGAACGGTGAACGATATTGCAATGATGGGTGCGAAACCGCAATATCTATCCCTCGGCCTCATAATCGAGGAGGGCTTCGAGATTGTCAAACTAAAAACGATCCTGGCATCCATCGGCAATACCTGCTTTGAGACCGGCTCTCGGGTGATAACCGGCGACACGAAAGTGGTCGAAAAAGGTATCATCGACGGTATTTTCATCAACACCACCGGATTTGGAACGCAAGTGCACGGCTCTCTCGGGCCTGAATTTATATGTGATGGCGACGCTGTCCTTGTATCGGGAACAATCGGCGATCACGGCGCGTCTATTTTAAACATTCGAGAGAATCTCGGTTTTTCCGACACGCTCACAAGCGACTGTGCCCCGCTGAACAGCATGCTGGAGGAGGTCGAACAGGCGGTCGGCGGGAATCTTCACGCACTCCGCGATCCGACACGCGGCGGGCTTGCAGCGACATTGAACGAATTTTCAATCGATACCGGATTACAGATTGTGATCGACGAGGAATCGATTCCTATCCGTCCTGAAGTCGGCTCGTTTCTGGAAATTCTGGGTCTTGACGCGATGACCATGGCGAACGAGGGAAAAGCGATCCTATTTGTTGCACCGGAGGCCGCTGAGAACGCTTGTGCGGCTCTTCGCGGACACCGTTACGGCGTTGATGCCGCGATCATCGGACGGGTCGAAACGACAGCGAACCGTCCCCGCGTCGTCATGGAAACACCAATCGGCACACGTCGAATTATTGAAATGCCGCTGGAGGCGGGCCTGCCCCGTATTTGCTGATGCATGAAGCCGCTATCACACATTCGATTGTAACCTCTGTGTTGCAGTCGGTCGCTGATGAGAATATCAGCGGATATGTCACCCATGTGTATGTTACGGTGGGTGTGACGCAGGGTATCGTTCCCGATTCGATGCAGATGTATTTCGATATGGAAAAACAGAATACCATACTTGAAAAAGCTGAACTGATCATCGAAACACAGGGAATTGTCGGCCGCTGCACGGAATGTGGAAAGGAACACGAACTTCACATGCCGATCATGTACTGTCCGGACTGCGCATCGCCTATGGAATTGATAAAAGGAAATGAAATCATCATATCATCAATTGAGGTTGAACATGAGTAATATTCCGATTAATAAAGATCCTCTTGAGGAAAAGCGCCGCATTGCGGCG
>CAZCDQ010000212.1:0-4323 GCA_964497605.1 uncultured bacterium | reverse complement strand
TAATACTGGACATTCACAATTGGTTGCTTAAATTAAACTTTTGACTGTCGAGTTAATTATAAGTCCCTTAATTAATTTTCACTTTTTCCCGCTTTTTACAGGAATGACTATGTTACCCTCACCCTGCTTACTCCCTCTCTCCCGCAAACGGGAGAGGGAGTAAAAGGGTGAGGTCGTCTTTTCTCTGCGTCCTCTGGGTTGAATTATTCCTTTGTGCTCTTGTGCCTGTTTTTAAAAACGTTGTGCCTTGCTTCACAACATCTCCGCCAGCCGCTCAATCATCCGTTCTGTTGCAACATCGGTCACCACCTCGACGCCGCCGGCGCGGAGAATATCCCAGGTTTCCTTCTGACGGTTCCCTAAGGCTTTCGCAATGACCGGGATACCGGGATTGTGCTCACCGATAAACCGGACAATCCCTTTCGCGCCCTCGTGAATAGGGTTTATGCCGCCGTAGATATTAATGACGATAGCCCGGAGTCCCTCTTTCGAGGTCACTAATTTCATGCACTCGTACATCAGCTCCCCGGTGATACCGCCGCCGGTCTCGAGGAAATTCGCCGGTTTGAACCGTTTTCCGATGCAGTCCATGGTTGCCATCCCGAGTCCTGCGCCGGAGGATATGATGCCGATGTCACCCTCAAGGTCCACGTATGTCACCCCAATTTCTTTCCCGCGGCGTTCGAGAAAGTTTTCGATTCGGTCGAGCCCCGAGGGTATTCTGTCTTTCTGGCGGGATACTGCGGAATCGTCAATCTCGAGCACTGCATCCAACGCACAAACGCCGCCGTCTGTGAGCGCAGCAAGCGGGTTGATCTCAGCGATGAGCGCGTCATAACTTGTAAAAACCTCATAAAGGCTGACCAGCGCTTCGGCTGCCCGAACAAGGGTATTTCCCGCAAGACCGATCCTCGCGAACAGGTTTCGTGCCTGATAGGGGAACAGTCCGGCGCCGGGATCGACATGAAGCGAGACAATTGTGTCCGGCGACTCATTCGAGGCACGCTCAATGTCGATACCGCCCGCAGCGCTCACTACAACGACCGGTTTTCCAAGCACGCCATCCACCGTGATACCAGCATACAGTTCCTGTCTGACATCCGCTTTTTTGCTTACAAGAAGATTGTTAACCGCGAGGCCTTTGACCTTTCTGCCGAACATTCTTTCGGCCGTATCAGCCGCTTCATCCGGCGTTTCTGCTATCTTCACTCCCCCAGCATGTCCCCGTCCGCCGGCAAGCACCTGGGCTTTCAGTACAACCGGTCCGCCGATGTCTGCGGCGATCCGTTTCGCGTCATCCGGCGTTTCGGCTACACCGCGCTCAGGAAAGGGAATGCCCGCGCGCTCGAAAATGTCAGCCGCTTCGTATTCGTGGAGTCTCATAAGTTTCTCAGCAAAATGAATCCATCGTAATACCGCATAATCACAGTGTATTCAGTGGTTAAGTCCCCCCTCCGCTACGCGGTATCCTGTCTTTTAGGACTTGACAATCTGCCCTTACATACCCTCACTCTCCTAACGCCCTCCCGAAACTTCGGGAGAGGGAGAGCCCATATACTGGGATCGATGTCACGTTCAGCGTTTTGTTTGTAATACACCCTCTCCTTTTAAGGAGAGGGAATTAAAGGGTGAGGTCATCCCTCTGCGCGCTCTGCGGTGAAAATAATACTATTTCTCTGTCTTCTCTCTCTTTTGATAAAGGGCGACACCTTTTCTGAATGCAGAGATATTCAGTTCCTCGGTGCCTGACGGAACGCTGGTTCCGATCGTTTCCTCGAGAGCGTCCGTACCGACAACGCCAGTCAGCGCCGCACAGTATCCGAGCATGATCATGTTTGCCACAATCGCGCGCCCGAACTCATTCACTGCCGTGGCGGTCGCCGGAACCGCATACACCTTATACGGCACATCGTCCGGCACAGTAACAAATCCCTCGTCGATAATGACAGCCGCATCCGGTTTGAGTTCGGCTTTGTTTTTATCATACGCCTCGGTCGTAAACGCCGCCAACACATGTGGCGCAGTAATATTAGGATAGACAATGATATCGCCGCTGATAATGACATCGGAACGTGCCGCTCCGCCGCGTGCCGCCGCGCCGTAGCTCTGTGTCTGGATGGCGTGTTTTCCCTCGGAGATAACCGCGGCTTTCCCGAGCAGCACCCCTGCGAGCACAACACCCTGGCCGCCGAATCCGGCGAATCTCACCTCAACTCTCGGCATCGGTGCCCCTTTCCCGGAGTTCGGACCGGAGTTTCGCGAGTTCGTCGCTAAGCACTGGTTTCTCAATATTAAGAAGCTCCCCGACAACGATTCTGTCCGTAAGCTCCTCCTCAGTCATATCTTTCGATTTCACAATCTTGACCGCATGTTCCTTAAAATAGTCGAACATGGCAACAGTGTTTCCCATTCCTGATTTCCGTCCGAATTGGACCGGGCACTGGCTGACAATTTCAATGAACGAAAATCCGCGGTGATTCATCGCCGCCCGGACCGCTTTTGTGATTTGAAGCGCATGATAGACTGTCCAGCGGGCCACGTATGTCGCTCCTGCGCCAATCGCAAGCTTGCACGGATCGAAAAAGTTCTCGAGGTTCCCATACGGCGAGGTCATCGTTTTGAGACCCATCGGCGTTGTCGGCGCAACCTGCCCGCCGGTCATACCGTAGATGTAGTTGTTCACACAGATGACTGTCATATCGATATTCCGCCGGGCCGCATGGATCAGATGGTTCCCTCCGATAGCGAGCAGATCGCCGTCTCCCGATACGACCATGACATTACGGTCCGGCGCAGCGAGCTTTATCCCGGTGGCGAACGCGATAGGTCGGCCGTGGGTGGTGTGAAGGACATCGGCATAAAAGAACGGACTCGGAATCCATGCCGCGCATCCGATCCCCGATACAAATACGAAATCGTCCATACCGAGCTCTTCATTATCGATGGCACGGAGAATCGACTGGGCAAGGATACCGTTGCCGCAGCCGGGGCAGTTCGTCGTGCGCCGTGCCGAGGGCCGGATATATTTGTCATAAGGATGGACTTTGTTCATGACGATATCTCCCTCAATGTGGCGACAATACGGCCGATATCGTGCATTGTGCCGAGAGTCTCCGGCTCTAAGAAATGCACCGGGCACGATGCCTCTGCTTTCACATACGGCAGCAATTGCCCGAGGTTGTTTTCGAGGACAAGGATCGACTTGACCCGTTTCGACATCTCAGCGATTTCCTTATCGGGGAACGGCCAGATTGTAACCGGCCGAAATGTTCCCGCGTTGATGCCCGCCGCTTGTGCAGTGTCCGCCGCCGCACGCGCCGCGCGGTGCACGATGCCGTAGGAGAATATTGCGATGTCTACCCCTTTGGTCTTGTCTTCGACACGGACAATGTCGTCACGGTGTTTGGTGATTTTCCCGCTCAGTTTCCGCACGAAATTGTCCAGCGCGTAAGCGTCGGTCACATTGCGCTTTCCGGTCTCGGTATGGCAGGAGGAGGTCACATGGCTTTTGAATCCCCGGCCGAATAAGGGCATAGGCGCAACATCCTCCGAAAGAAATCCCTGGTCTGTTTCGCTGTTATATCCCTCCGGAGAAATCACACGGTCGACAATTTCGATATCCTCAGATTCGGGAATTACTACCTCCTCGCGCATGTGCCCGACAAACGAATCAGCCATGACAAAGACCGGTGTGCGGTATTTCTCCGCGAGATTGAACGCGAGGATCGTATGATCGAACATGTCCTGAGCCGACGAGGGAGCAACGGCGATGATCTGATATTCGCCGTGCGATCCCCGCCGTGCCTGCACCATATCGCCCTGGAGTTCGACAATGGGGATGCCGGTTGTCGGCCCGCCGCGCTGAACGTCCACAATCACGCACGGTGTTTCGGTCCCGACCGCGTATCCAACATGCTCGAGCATGAGACTGATGCCCGGCCCGCTGGTGGCGGTCATGGCCTTTTTGCCGGTCCAGGACGCTCCGATCACCGCCGCAAGCGAACTGATCTCGTCCTCCATCTGGATGAACACACCGTCATCTCCCCTGAGCGCGGGGAGACGGTTCGCGAGCTGTTCGGCGATCTCGGTCGCGGGTGTTATCGGGTAACCCGCCATGAACGAGCATCCGGCGGCAAGCGCGCCCTCTGCGCAGGCGACATTACCCTGCATGAAATGACGGCCGGTCAACACACGTTCGTTTTTCAAAGTTGAATAGCCCCCTGTTAAATCCCCCGGCGGGGGACTTTTTGTAACGAATATATTCTTTTTTTGGGTATTTACTTTAGTGGGGTTGATACTATATATAGTACCTTAATCAATCCT
>CAZCDQ010000211.1:0-4384 GCA_964497605.1 uncultured bacterium | reverse complement strand
ATAATACTGGACATTCACAATTGGTTGCTTAAATTAAACTTTTGACTGTCGAGTTTGTTATAAACAATTCATTAATAGATGAAAGAAAAGAATATACGACGATATTTTATGGTTTGCAATCACAGATTTCCATTGATACGGAAAGAAAAACGAAAAATAGGGACAATTACCGCGGTAATTTCTATTGACATCCGAGCTGAAAAAAATTATATTATCTATCTTAACTTATTGTGGGGCATGGAATATGATACACCGTAAGGATTTAATTCTCGGATTGGCGCTTTTAAGTGTTTTCGTGGTTGTAATATTCGTTGCGCTGGTTATGCTTGCATCGGTATCCGGCGGCGGAATCCAACTGGCCGAGGAAAGCGTTGCGGTCATCGAGGTGAACGGGGCAATTATTTCTCCCGATTTTGTTGTTGAAAAGCTCGAAAAATATATTAAGAACGATAATATCCCCGCTATCGTTATTCGGCTCAATACGCCGGGCGGCGGCGTATCTGCAACTCAGGAAATCTATGAAACGGTGATAAAGGCCCGCGATGCCGGGAAGATTGTAATCGCGTCGATGGGCTCCGTTTCAGCGAGCGGCGGCTATTATATAGCGGCAGCATGCGACAGTATCATGGCGACTCCCGGCACGATTACCGGAAGTATCGGCGTGATTGCGACTTTCCCGGATTTGTCCGGTTTATATGATCTGATCGGCGTGAGTTTCAATGTAAGAAAGTCCGGCAAGTTCAAAGATACCGGCTCCACCATGAGAGAAATGTCCGAGGAGGAGAAGAAAGTAATTGACGCTGTAGTCATGGACACCTACGATCAGTTCGTTGCTGCTGTAGCCGAGGGGCGGGGAATGGATAAGGATACGGTCAGGACGCTGGCTGATGGCAGGGTATATACCGGACGTCAGGCGGTTGAGAACGGTCTTGTCGATTTGCTCGGGACATATCAGTCGGCGATCGATATGGCGGGCGTCATGGCCGGACTCGGCGAGTATCCGCCCGTTCATAAGGAATCGCGGGATACGCTGCGTGATATGCTCATGGAATTGAAAAACGATTACTTTACATTCGGTATCAACAGAAAAATGCCGAGGATCATGTATCTGATGGAATTCTGAATGAGGATGATCTCACGGCATTATCGATAGAAATTTTGCTGCCGGCCGCTGGAAAAAATATAAATAGGCCTGTTTTACTCGAATACAACAGCACAATGGAACCGATGTTCCAGCTGACGGCCGATGTGAATTTAAGAATTGATAGTATAGACGGTTTCCGAAAGGAGTATTGGATGACTAAGGCAGACATTATCTCGAGAGTGGCGTCTCATACGGGTTTGAGCAAAGTCGATGTGAGAGAAGTGGTTGAAGGGTTTTTGGATTCGGTGAAACATGCGCTGAAAACCGAGGATCCTCTTGAAATCAGAGGATTCGGCACATTCAACGTCGTGGATCGAGCGCCGCGGACAGCCAGAAATCCGAGAACAGGCGAGGAAGTTAAAATTCCCGCCCGTAAACTGCCGGTCTTTAAACCGTCCCGCGAAATAAAGAATATGTTTTAACATTCAGAAGTTTTACCTTATGAAAGGAGGCGCTATTGCCTTGCGGTAGAAAGCGTAAACGTCACAAGATCGCTACGCATAAACGAAAAAAACGTCTGCGAAAAGACAGACATAAAAAGAAAAGTAAATAATTCATAGGACGTTATAACTGGTATTGGGGCAATTAGCTCAGTTGGATAGAGCGTTGGCCTCCGAAGCCAAAGGCCGCGCGTTCAAATCGCGCATTGCCCACCATTTTTTAACATGAACGTTGCAGACAGTCGGGGTGTGGCGCAGTCCGGTAGCGCACCAGCATGGGGGGCTGGGAGCCGTGGGTTCAAATCCCGCCACCCCGACCATGTTCGTATCGAATGAGCAGACGGATGAAATCTGCTCATTTGATTTTGTGAGTTGAAACCTAACGTTCTTGTAAAAACGTATCATCTATACGCATGCCGTACCGTTCATCTGAGGTATATGCGGTATTTCGGAGTAACGATATGAAAAAGCTTGTTCTGATTACGAATGACGATGGTATCCTTGACAGCGGAATACAGGTTCTCAGAAAAAAAGTCGCAGAAAAATGGGATACTATAATGGTCGCGCCCAACAGCGAACAAAGCGCAGTCAGCCACATGCTCACACTGAACCGTCCTCTCAGAGTGAACAAGATCGACGGCAATACCATGTCGGTGGACGGTACCCCGACAGATTGCGTGATGCTGTCTCTTAAGGGGCTTTTTGACCGGACGCCCGATCTGGCGATTTCTGGTATTAACAAGGGCGCAAATCTCGGAGATGATGTTATTTATTCGGGCACCGTTGCCGGTGCCGCAGAGGCGGCAATCCTCGGTCTGCCGTCAGTGGCATTTTCGCTGGTGGAGCCTTTAAAAACGGATATTGAGAAGGCGGCCGATATTGCGGTGAATATCGTCGAAACAGTAATGAACAATACTATGCCGAACGGTATTTTTCTCAATGTGAATATTCCCGCAGAATGGTCCGGAGGAACGTTCGAGATAACTACACTCGGAAGACGATCGTACCGAGATGTTATTGTCGAAAAAATCGATCCCCGCGGAAAACCCTACTACTGGATCGCCGGTCAGGTTGAGAAATGGAAAGGCGATGCTACCTGCGATTTTGCCGCAATCGAACGCGGGAATGTATCGATTACCCCGCTGCAATTGAACATGACCGCCGAGGATTTTCTCGGTGAAGTGATGAAATGGGATTTTTGATGGCAGTGAAATGTCATCCTCGCTGCTGAGACTACGGAGTGAATAAGGGAAACTGATTACGGGGAACATACGATACATGGATTATGAAATCGCCCGGGACCGGATGGTCAAAGAGCAGATTATTAAACGCGGAATCGATGACGAGCATGTGCTTATCGCGATGGGATCGGTTCCCCGTCACCTGTTTGTCGATCAGGCATTCTGGCCGAGAGCCTACGGCGACTATCCTCTTCCCATCGGAAGCGAACAGACAATCTCTCAGCCTTATATCGTTGCGCTTATGAGCTATGAACTTGGTTGCGGTGAGGGCGATAGGGTGCTCGAGATCGGTACCGGATCGGGATATCAGGCAGCTATTCTCGCGGTTATGGGATGCACGGTATTCACAATAGAGCGGCACGAAGAACTTTCCAGGCGGGCTGAAAAAGTTGCTGCTAATCTGGGTATCGAGGGTATACATTTTAAGGTTGGTGACGGTACTATGGGCTGGCCCGAGGAAGCTCCCTATAAGGGAATTCTTGTGACTGCGGGTGCGCCGGCGGTACCGGAGCAGCTCCTCGATCAGCTCGGCATCGGCGGAAGGATTGTCATCCCTGTCGGCGACCGGACCTCCCAGCGGCTTCAGGTAATCGAAAAGGGCGACGTTATAATCGAGAAACGCGAGATCACCGGCTGTACGTTCGTTCCGTTGGTTGGTCAACAGGGGTGGGACAATGAGTAAGGCCGCCTTTCACCGACGGGCGTATGACTGGGTGCTTCACTGGGCATATACTCCTTACGGAGCGGTTGCATTATTTATAATTGCGCTTGCCGAATCGTCGTTTTTCCCCATACCGCCAGACGTTTTACTCATCGCACTTGCCATCGGCGCAACCTCGAAATCGTTCAAATTTGCGGCATTGTGCACAGTCGGGTCGGTTGTCGGCGGCATAA
Source organism: uncultured bacterium (assembly GCA_964497605.1). Lineage (GTDB taxonomy): Bacteria > Latescibacterota > Latescibacteria > Latescibacterales > Latescibacteraceae > Latescibacter. Next base: position 665 of record CAZCDQ010000211.1, on the reverse strand, counting down.
TCGGATATTTTATAGGGCTCTTATTTTTCGATCTTGTCGGGATAAAGATTCTCGAATTTTACGGTGTCATGGACCAGTACGAACTGGTTCGTCAGTGGTATCTCAAATGGGACGTTTGGTTTGTCGGTGTCGCCGGTTTCACACCGATACCGTATAAGGTGTTTACCATAAGCGCAGGTGCATTCGGAATGAATCTTCCCGCATTTGTTATCGTCTCAGCTGTATCGCGTGGCGCCCGATTTTTTATCGTGGCAGGGCTTATCTATAAATTCGGCAGGAGAATCAGGGAATTTATCGACAAATATTTCAATCTGTTGTCGATTTTATTTATTGCGTTATTAATTATTGGATTTTTGGTTCTAAAAGTGTTATTTTAGTAGGAAATTGCGGGGTGTAGCGCAGCCAGGGTAGCGCGCATGCTTCGGGAGCATGAGGCCGGGAGTTCAAATCTCCCCACCCCGACCAGTAATAAAAACAATAACTTATACAAATTTTAAAGACCGCTCATTGCGGTCTTTTTTATTTGGTCCCAACAATAGTCCCAACATAGACTCTTAATATTTTTCTGTTTTTCCCGCATCCACAACAGGTGAAGCGATACGGTTGCAGGGCCGTTCCGCCTCCTCGATGTAGTGAGTAGTGAGCATGATTGTCGTGCCGGTACG
>CAZCDQ010000210.1:0-4397 GCA_964497605.1 uncultured bacterium | reverse complement strand
GCACAGGCGAGGCAACGTGATACCCCGACCCTTGGGTCGGGGAGAGTTCATTCTAATTATGCGGATTTTGAAGATTGTTTGATTGACGGATGATGACATCACAGAGAGTTTTATATACAGGATACTACATTGTTTAATAAACTATTCCGTCGGTTCGTTGTTTTCTATAAACTGGTGGTGGGCAGAAAGTCATATCTCAGCACAACCGGGTGGTTCGAAAGCCTGAAAAGAGGGAGGCCGTCAAAACCGGACGGTTCTGAAATCCCCTGGATGAACTTTCAGATCGTGTCTTTTCTCGAAGACCGGCTGAAATCCGATTTCACTTTTTTTGAGTACGGTAGCGGATTCTCCACCCGTTTTTGGGCCGACCGGGTCGACCATGTCACCTCGGTGGAATACGACGAGAACTGGTATAAGGCCGTTCGAAACAAAATTCCCCAAAATGTGACGCTTCTGTACCGCAAAGACGATTCGGACGGCGCCTACTGCCGAACGATCAGCGAGACAGAAGAGCGGTATGATGTTGTGATTGTAGACGGCCGTGACCGGGTAAACTGCGTTGAGCAGAGCCTGCATGCCCTGACAGACCGTGGTGTGATTGTTCTGGACGATTCCCAGCGGGAAAAGTATCACGAGGCGATCACAATTGCCCGCGTGAACGGATTCCGCGCGCTCGATTTCGAGGGATTGAAACCCGCCGAATTCACTAACCACCGCACCACTATCCTCTATAGAGACAATAACTGCCTCGGAATTTGACGGATTCTCATTAATAACATTACCCATAAATCTACCGGATCAGCTCAATGTCCTACGGCACGTTGAACGGACAAACAGTATATATCTATCGGATTACTGCCTTGGGGGCGCGGTTCCCCGCATGGAGAGGGATATGCGGCCGCGGGCAATATCGACCTCGGTCACCGTGACCATGACTTTCTGGTTCACGGTCACCACATCGGCAGGATTTTTCACAAATTTATCGGCAAGCTGGCTGATATGCACGAGCCCGTCACGGTGCACTCCGATATCCACAAACGCGCCGAACGCAGTGATATTCGTGACCACGCCCGGCAGTTTCATGCCCGGCTCAAGGTCCTCGATTGAATGCACACTGTCTGAGAACGCAAACGCCTCGAACTGCTCGCGCGGATCACGGCCGGGTTTTTCGAGCTCGGTCATAATATCGGTGAGTGTGGGCAGCCCCACTGTATCGGTTACATAGTTATCGAGCTTTATCCGCCCGCGTTTCTCCTCTGATTTCATCAGGTCGGTCACTGTGCAGCTGGCATCGCCTGACATTTTCTCCACAATATGATAGCTTTCCGGATGAACCGCGCTTGTATCCAGCGGATTTTCGGCGCCGGCGATCCGTAGAAATCCCGCCGCCTGCTCAAACGCTTTCCCGCCGAGACGTTTTACATTCATTAGCTCTCCACGCGATCGGAACGGCCCGTGCTTGTCACGATACATAACAATGTTTTCGGCGAGCGACGGTCCCAGTCCGGACACGTATGTCAACAGCTCGCGGCTCGCGGTGTTTACCTCGACGCCGACACTGTTCACACAGCTCACGACGACATCGTCCAAACGGTCTTTCAGCAGCCCCTGATCGACATCGTGCTGGTACTGCCCGACACCGATGGATTTCGGGTCGATTTTCACTAACTCCGCCAGCGGGTCCATGAGCCGCCGTCCGATGGATACTGTGCCGCGAACCGTGGCATCCTTATCGGGGAATTCCCGACGCGCAACCTCGGAGGCTGAATACACCGACGCGCCGCTTTCGTTCACGGTCACCACCTGAATCCCCGCGCCGAATCCGAGTGACCGTACAAAATCGGCGGTTTCACGTCCCGCAGTGCCGTTCCCGATCGCGATGACCTCAATACCGTATTCGCTCACAAGCGACCTGACTGTGACCGCAGCTTTTTCTTTAGCGTTGTCGGACATGAACGGATAGATGGTATCGTGCCCGAGCAGCTTGCCCTGGCTGTCGAGACAACAGACTTTGCAGCCGGTGCGGAATCCGGGGTCGATCGCCAACACACGCTTTTTCCCGAGCGGCGGTTCAAGCAAAAGTTGACGGACATTGTCGGCAAATATCTTGACCGCTTCCTCGTCCGCACACTTCTTCGACATGAGCCGTATTTCGGTCTCCATCGAGGGCGCAAGCAGCCGTTTAAAGCTGTCCCGCACCGCCATCCGCACCTGTTCCGACGCCGCATTTTCCGCGGTGACAAACAGGCTGTCGAGTATGGCAAACGCCTCCTCCTCTGGCACAACCACCCGCAGGCTCAGCACCTCCTCGTTCTCACCCCGCCGCATGGCGAGCAGACGGTGCGAGGGTATCGTATCAACCGGCTCTTCCCATTCGAAATAGTCGCGGTATTTTTCGCCCGCCTCCTCTATGCCGGACAGAACCGCCGAGCGGTATGTCCCTTTTTTCATGAACAAGCCGCGCACCCGTTCACGGGCGTTCTGATCCTCGTTCACCGTCTCAGCGATAATATCCCGTGCGCCGGCGAGTGCATCCTCAACTGTTTCCAAACCTTTTTCCTCATCCACAAACGCCTCAGCCTCGGCCTCGGGATCGATATTCCCCTGCGCGAGGATCATTTCCGCCAGCGGTTCCAGCCCCTTCTCACGCGCCATCATCGCCCGTGTCCGCCGTTTCGGTTTATAGGGCAGATAGATATCCTCGAGTTCGGTCATGGTTTCGGCCTGCTCGATCTTTTCGCGGAGTTCGTCGGTCAGAAGGTCGCGCGCCTCAAGCGAGGCCAGAATCGCCTCGCGCCGTTTGTCGAGGTCGCGGAGCTGTGCAAGCCGGTCTCTCACCGCGGCAACCTGCACCTCGTCCATGCCCCCGGTGGCCTCCTTGCGGTAGCGAGTAATGAACGGCACGGTCGCGTCACTGTCAAGAAGCTCGGCGGCAGCGCGGACATGATTCGGCGATATGTTCAGTTCGGCGGCGATGGTTTTTATGTGATGGTCGTTCATGGGTTTGTCTCGTTGAAAAAAGTGAGAGTTATTATTAAGGTCGGCATATAATATAATTGATGAGAGGGGATCGGGGCAAAGGGGAAGTTGGAGAAAATGTTCTTGACAGAGATAGAATATTTGTGCATGTTTTTGGTAAATATTAATTCATATAACAATCAAGGAGATGTTTAATGACTCTTGATATTATAAAAGCAGAAATTGACCGATTTTTGTCTACTGATGAGCCGGAAGTTTTAGCAATTAGAGGGGAATGGGGTGTTGGTAAAACATACACTTGGAAAAAGTATATTCAAGAAAAAAAAGAGAAAATTGCCCTTGATAAATATTCCTATGTTTCATTATTCGGAATAAATTCGATAGATTCTCTTAAAACTATGATATTTGAAGAAACCTTAAAAATTGAGAAAATCGGAACTGATACAAATATTGAATCTTTTTCGGAAAATACTTTTGACCTAATTACAAAAAAATCTGCAAAAGGCATTGTATCAGTACTAAAAGAAATTCCTTATGCCGGTGCGATAACGCCCTCATTTGAAGAAATTTCCTTTCATTATGTAAATAAATCGATCATATGTTTTGATGATTTCGAAAGAATAGGAAAAGGATTAGAAGTCATTGATATTTTTGGCCTTATTAATTCTTTGAAAGAACAAAAAAAATGTAAGGTAATATTAATTCTTAACGATGAAGCAATAAAAAATGAAATGAAAGATGACTATCAATTGTTTCGCGAAAAGGTAATCGATATTGAGCTTCATTTTGATCTTTCAGCTTCAGAGTGTATTGAAATAGGATTACCTGAAAGTACTGAACATATAAAAAAACTGAAAGATTATGTTTTAAAGCTAGACATTAACAATATCAGACTAATTAAAAAAATTGAACGGCTTGCAAATATAATGATCGAAATGCTTAAGAGTTTTGAAAACGAAGTTACAAAACAAGCATTACAAACCCTTACTCTTTTTACATGGAGTCGATATTCAAAAGGTGATAATATACCACCTATCGATTACATTAAAAATTTCAATATTTATTCGGTATTGTACGGAACTCGTGAAAATAACACTAATGAAAATGAAAAACAATGGAATTCAATTTTAGAAAACTACAATTTTGATAGTACAGATAAATTTGATTTAGAGATTCTTAAAGCTGTAGAATCAGGCTTCATACATAAAGAAAGTTTTCTTGAAGAAGCTAATAAAACAAACCAAAAAATATCAGAAGCAAGATCAATGAAATCCTTTGAAGACGCATGGGCAATGTATCGAAATAGTTTTAAAGATAATGTTGATGAACTTATTTCGAAATTAATTGAAAGCACAAAAATTAATATTAAATACTCAACTTTCCGAGTTGTTGTATAGTGTTAAGTTGCAATGAGATAA
>CAZCDQ010000209.1:0-4400 GCA_964497605.1 uncultured bacterium | reverse complement strand
AGGTAAAAAAATGCTTGATTGATGGTAATAATAACTGTAATTTAGCATGCTTTTAAATGTGTCAACGAAAAAGGTACCAGTGGTTTTTAAATGTATGACATAAGATTAAATGGAGAGGAAATACGTGTAGAATTTTTCGGGTGTTTGCTGCGGTGACGGTCGACAATAAGTATGTATTCAGCCATTGTCCCGTCACAAAACTGTTAAAGTTTACCGGCGAGGATTATGTATACTCGACCGGTGTTTAAGTTTTTTATTCGAATGATAAGGGCAGAAAAGAAATGAATGCACATAATTCAGCACAACCGAAAAAGAAAACGACAAAAGTTTCTGGCCCGGCACGGACACTGGGTCCCGTTTCCGATCTAGAACGCCATCTTCCCACTGACTGGTGGAAAACACTCTTTAATTCCCTCTATCTGAAAACCGATGGTGATGTTGTTGAAAATCAGGAAAATACCAAAACCGATATCGATCTGGTTGTAAGAACGCTTTCGCTCGAACCCAATGACAATATTCTTGATCTCTGCTGCGGTCAGGGCCGTCATTCACTCGAACTTGCACGTCGCGGATTCAAACGGATAGTCGGTGTCGACCGGTCGCGGTATCTTATCCGTCTTGCGCGAAAACGGGTAAAAGCCGAGCATTTTAATGTCAGTTTTCACGAGGGTGATGCTCGTAAGTTTTATCCGCCCGGCGGACCATTTCATAGTGTTCTTCTGCTCGGTAACTCGTTTGGCTATTTCGAGCAGGAAAGCGAGGATGAAATGTTACTGAAATCGATTGCGCGGCAGCTTGTCTCGAGCGGCTATCTGTTCCTCGATATAGTTGACGGCGATTGGATGAAACAGCATTTTAAATTGCGGTCATGGGAATGGATCGACCAGAATCATTTTGTCTGCAGGGAACGTGCGCTTTCACGCAGCGGCGACAGAATCGTTACCCGCGAACTGATTTCCCATGCGGAGAAAGGTGTGCTTGCCGACCAGTTTTATGCCGAGCGTCTTTACACAAAAGAAAAAATTGCCGAGCTGCTCGAAAAATGCGGATACCGTAATCTGTATTTTCACGGTAATCTTGAATCGACCTCGAGCAGAGGCCAGGACCTCGGTATGATGGCAAACCGCATGATTATAACCGTCCAAGCACCTGAAAAAACGAAACCTATACGCAAAGCAAAACTAACGTACTCGAATATTACCGTACTTTTCGGCGATCCGCGGTTTCCCGATCCGATAAAACTCGGCGGCAAGTTCAATGAAGAGGATTTTGAAACGATCCGTAAACTGAAACAGTCTCTTGGTGAGCTTGAAGACTACGGGTTCTCGTTTATGGACAATCACAATAATTTTATTTACTCTCTTAAAAATAATCCACCCGAATTTGTGTTCAATCTCTGCGACGAGGGTTTTCAGAACGACCCGTTCAAGGAACTTCATGTACCGGCGATTCTTGAAATGCTCAAAATTCCGTATACCGGATCGGGACCGATGACGCTCGGATTCAGCTATAACAAAAATTTTGTTCGTGCAATCGCCGAATCGCTTGATATCCCTGTGCCGATGGAAACATACCATAATTCTGAGGATATGATATCGACCCTGCCGGCGACATTTCCGGCACTGCTGAAACCGAATTACGGCGACAGCAGTATCGGCATCACAAAAGATGCGGTGGTATATAATGTCATGGAATTGGTTGCGTATATTGACTGGCTTCGCAAATCGATGGGGTCGGTACCGATCCTGGTGCAGGAATATCTTAGCGGAAACGAGTATTCAATCGGGATAATCGGCAATCCCGGTTTAACACATAAAGTCTTATGCCCGCTCGAAGTAGACTACTCGAATCTCGATCCGGGATTGCCCAAAATCCTCGGATACGAATCGAAATGGGACCCGGATTCACCATATTGGACACAGATAAAATATAAGCAGGCAGAACTGGATGACGATAGTTACCGTCGGCTTGTCGATTATTCAAGTCTATTATTCGAGCGGCTTGCGTTCCGGGATTATGCGCGGTTTGACTATCGTGCCGACATGAACGGCACCATCAAACTTATGGAGGTCAATCCGAATCCCGGATGGTGCTGGGACGGTAAATTCAACATTATGGCCGGTTTCGAGGGACTTCGTTACGCCGATATGCTTCGATTAATCATCGAGGCGGCGCAGGAGCGTATCAACGCAAGCAAAAGGAATTGATAATGTAACAATGTTTTTGTATCAAAAAAAGCATGGGTCAGTCAACGGTTTTTTTGAAATATCCTTAAAAAATATCCCAGAACGGCAGCTCATCCTCGAGAGCACTTTCTATTTTGTCGAATATCGCCGGATTGAGCGGATCTGTATTGGGATCGAACCGTGCGAGAATTGTGCCGTCTTTCCCGATAAGGAATTTCTCGAAATTCCATTTGATTTCTCCGTAGAATTTGGGATTGGTTTCCTTTTCGGTCAGGAATTTATAGATTGAGGCTTTATAGGGACCGTTCACTTCGATTTTATGAAAGATTGTGAAGTCGACAAGATAGTTGTCCGTGCAGAACGTTATAATTTCCCGCGTATTTCTCGGCTCCTGGTTGAACGAGTTTGACGGAAATGCCAAGACCTCGAATCCTCTGTCGCGGTATGAAGCATATAATTCCTGCAGGTTGAAAAACTGGTCCGTAAGGCAGCATTCCGTTGCGGTGTTCACAATCAGCAGAACGGTCCCTTTGTACTGACGGAATTTAATCTCGTTACCGTCCTTGTCCTCCGCGACAAAATTATGAATCGTTAAACGCGAGAAGTATTCCTCTGTATGGGGTAATAATATAGAATCAGTATAACAAGCACTATCGCTAAAAGAATGTTTCTGAGTGAGAACATACCTGTCCTTTTTTAATAGATTGTTTTCAACCGGATATCACTATGTTACACAAACTCAATCGCCTTTGCAGGGCGCGGTCGTCCAAACATTAATAAACCATTCGATGAGATCACGGTTTTCGCCGCGGCGTTTGATCTCGGCTTAGTGATCCTCCGCGATCCGGATAAGCTGCGCGAAAACGTCGGAATGTCTGTCTGCCACATCGAATTGCTCAGAGGGATCTGCCTTCACATCGAACAGCAGAGGCCTCCAAGGTGTCGTCTCTTGCACCGCAAAGCAGACCCTTGCTACCGGTCGCACTGGTTCTGTGTATGCCACAGGGGCCGTAACCCATATTGTCGGCGAACAGGATGACGAAATTCGGTTTCCGTCCGTTTTTGCTCGCAGCCTCCGCTCTGGAATGGCAGCGCAGTACTCGCAGCCGTTACAGACGTTTCTGTAATACCTCTTTTCATAAATTCACGGTGGTTTATCCCGGACAATGGTCTTTTTCTTCTGATACGGTTTAACCCCGGTCATTTTTCACATAATAATAATCGTTCAATACAATTGCAAATACTAAATACTTGGAAAAAACGATTATATAAAGTATTATTGTAATAAGAAATTATCATCATGTTTTTGGGGACTTGAAAGATGTTTATTACAAAAGCTGAAGCTGAAAACATGAACAAAGATTCTTTGAAGAATTTTCTTTCAAGAAAAATCCCTGAAGGTTCTTTTTTAGATTATAAAGTAGCGTTTTCAGCAGGAAAAAAAAACAAGTACAAAGAATTTCTGAAAGATGTTACAGCATTTGCTAATTCAAATGGCGGAGATATTCTAATTGGTGTAAAGGAACCAAAAGAAAAACTTCCAATTGGTGAACAAATCGTTGGAATTGATAATGGAAAAGACGAAGCAGAGAATTTAGAAAGAGTAGCTTCAAGCTCGATTCAGCCAAGAGTTTCTGGGCTTAAAATATATCCAATTAAACTTGAAAACGATAAATATGTGTTGTTGGTTCATATTCCATCGAGTTTATTTAAACCTCATATGCTTGATTATCAAAAAACACATTCATTCTATATAAGACACAGGGAATCAATTCAACCAATGACACAACACGAAATTAGGGAAGCAGTTTTAAACTCTGCGTCAGCTGAAGGTAGAGCAAAAGAATACATGAGAACAAAGGAAGCTGAAGCTAGAGAATATATCGCATCGCAACCAGCATTCATTTTTCAAGCCATGCCATTAATTAGCCCTGAAACTTCATTAAATGTTTTAGATAATTCGATAATTGATATTATACGAGGATGGGAATTAAAAAATATTGCTGAGTCAGAAAACTTTTATTACAAATTTGAATGCAATAATAGACCATATCCTTCAATTAGTGGTGTACAAGGTAAAAATGAAATTGGTAATATTAGATACTGTATTAATTTCAATAGAAATGCATATATTGGCGTATATTATGCAATTGATAAAACAACTCAACTTTCCGAGTTGTTGTATAGTGTTAAGTTGCAATGAGATAAGGTTCG
>CAZCDQ010000208.1:0-4410 GCA_964497605.1 uncultured bacterium | reverse complement strand
GATCCAGTGAATCCCCGTAAAAAGGGCGCTGTGCTGACTGAGTCTAATTATGTGAGTTATGCCACACTTGCGAAAAACAAAAGAACCGACCAGTCTGAGCTATCGGACGAGCAATTATTGCTGTATATAAACTCGGGTGAAGGCGAAATCAACTCTATCGGTATGACACGGGAACTGGTCGAGGGAATCGGCGTCATCATACCGCCCGATGTCGAATTTACAATTTCCAACACCGGCAGCGAAGACCTGACAATGTATGTCGTATCGGAGCCCATACCGGACAATTTCACACCGAGAGGACTAATACTTGTCAAAGACGAATACGACAACAGGATAAGCTCCAGCCGTTCGAGAACAGAGAGAACCGACGACATGCTGTTCGGTATCGATGACGGGCTCTCGACATTTGTCGGTGTTAATACAATCATGTTCGAACCCAAATCCTACGTCCCGCTCCATTATCACGAATCCAATGTCGAGGAGGTGTGGGTCGCGCTGAGAGGCGACATACGGATTCAGTTCGGCAATCAGCGTGGAATGCTTCCCGAGGGTTCTGCTTATAAGGCGCCTGCGGACGGCAAAACGCCGCATACGAATATCAATACCGGCGAGGTTTCGAGAAAACTTTTATGGATGATGTCGCATCCTGTGGATGAGGATGCTCGGTCGTCTTCCGGCAATGTCATGTAAGTAATACAACCTCACCCCTTGATCCCCTCTCCTCACGAGGAGAGGGTGCGTTTCGGGCAAAACGCTAAACTTGAGATCGATGTCAGTATATTGGCCCACCCCCGCCCGCGTGCGGGAGAGGGAGCAGGGAGGGTGAGGGTGGAATTAATCTTGTCTATAAAATCTATTTGGATTAACCTCACCCCTTAATCCCCTCTCCTCACGAGGAGAGGGTGCGTTTCGGGCAAAACGCTGAACTTGAGATTAGTGTCAGTATCACAGCTCCCCCTCGCCCGCCAGCGGGAGAGGGGGTTAGGGGGGTGAGGGTATATGACTGAATACATCAACAAAACAGTCCGCACATTACGCCAAAAAGCAACATCCGCCGAACAAAAGTTATGGCAAATTGTGCGGAATCGGAAACTGGGCGGATTACGGTTCTACAGACAGCATCCTATCGAATTTGAGATGGATGGGCAAAAAAGATTTTTTGTCGCCGATTTCTATTGCAAACAACAAAAACTTATCATTGAACTCGACGGTGGTATTCATGAACAGCAGCGCGAGTACGACCGCTATAGAACGTTTATTATTGAAAAACTTGGCATTAATGTGATACGATTTACCAATGAAGAAGTCAGACACGACATCGAAAATGTTATGAAAAAAATAAAAAATCACCTCACCCCTTAATCCCTCTCCTCTCGAGGAGAGGGAGCAGGGTGGGTGAGGGTGAATTAAGTTTCCACTGGAGAAAACGATGATACAAAAAGTAACATGTTTTGTTTTTCTCATTTTTACCGTTGTTTCATCATTGGTAATGGCCCAGTCTCCCGGATATGGGATGCTTGATGGCAGCCCCTACGATCCCGCCGCCGACCCAAATCCCGACATGTTCATCTCGGACTGGCGCGAGTCCATGCCCCGCAGCGAGTTCGGCACGCTTGTCGTCCGCGACATTATGACTCCATGCGAAGGCGATCCGCTGAAACCCCATGCGCGGGGCGCCGTGCTAACTGTAATAAAAAGCCTCTCACACGCCTCGCTCGAACCGGCGGTTTCGACCGTGCCCGCAACGCTCACCGGCGAACAGAAAATCGTTTATATCGACTCGGGCGCTGGAACAATGAGCGCCGGAGGACAGACCGCAGAACTGTTTACAGGAGTCCTTGTGCTTGTTCCGGAGGGGCTCGAATTCACCATCGCCAATACCGGCGATAACCCGCTGACTATGTATATCATTACCGAGCCGGCGCCGGATGGATTCAAACCGAGGAAAGACTTGCTGGTAAAAGACTGCAATCGGACGCCGTACAATGGAACCACCGGCCACTGGACGCACATGTCGAAACAGGGCATTCGCGGCGGCGAGGGGCTTGCCACACTGACCGGACTCTGCCCGGTATGGTTCGATCCTATGACCATGGGACAGCCGCACAGTCACGGTGTCGGCGTGGAGGAGGTCTGGTTCGCGCTTGAAGGCGATATCACGCTCCTCCTCGGGAAACATCTTCGCAAGCTCAGAGCCGGTGACGCCTACAAAATCCCGCCGGACGGTAAAACATGGCATTCGAACATCAATGTGTCCGAAAAACCGGTCAAAATGTTCTGGTTCATGAGGAACGTTCCGACCGAGGAAATTCCCCTCAGCCGGCTCGATCCGAAACCGTTCGATCCTGCAACCGAACCGAACATTGACCTGTTCATCAGAAGCTGGAAAGAATCGCTGCCCCGTCACACGCACGGTTCTCTCATCGAGCGCGATATCCTGCTTCAGGGTAACGGCGATACAATCAATCCGCCATCCCGGGGCGCGGTATTGAAATATGCAAACCGTTTTGTCCGTGCGACCATCATGCCGTATAATTCCACCGTGCCGGTCACGCTTCACGGTGAACAGGAAATATTCTATGTGCTTTCTGGCACAGGTTCTGCGGCCGCAGGAACCGACACCTGCGACCTCTATCCGGGGATGGCAGTACTCATGCCGGAAAACCTCGAATTCACGCTCTCGAACACCGGCGATGAAACGCTTGAGATGTATCTTATAAGCGAACCGGTACCGGAGGGATTCAGACCGAATGACCGTATGCTCGCGGTCGATGTGAACGCACGGCCGTATTATACCTCTGATACCCACTGGGTCGGCATTGCCAAACATGTGTTTCAGACCGGGGACGGTCTCGGGACGCTTGAATCGGTGCAAATTGTGTCGTTCAGCCCGATGACATTTTTCCATCCGCACAGTCACGAAGAAGGAACCGAGGAGGTCTGGACGGGGATGTATGAGGGAAGCTATTTCCTGATGGGCAAGCAGATACGGTATCAACCGCCCGGAACAGCATATATGATTCCGACCAATAGTACAACGCCCCATGCGAATTTCAATGTATCGAATGATCCGGTGCGGCTGTTCTATTTCGCCCGGTACCGCGACCATGAAGTCAGGAAATAACGGAACGATATGAGTCGTTATTGTGCCAAATCGCACAATTTTGGTTGGCATCAAATCGACAAATGAAATTGAATTTATTAATGGAGAGTCGGAGAAAATGCAATGAAACAAAAAGCAATTGGTAGGAATGAACCATGTCCCTGCGGCAGCGGGAAAAAATACAAACGCTGTTGCTATGGCAATAACGTTGATAGAATAATGAGCAAACAAGACATCCTGCCTGACTATGATAAAATTGATTATAACTCTCCTGTTTTGAATGATGATTTTTATGAGTCTAACCCTATACAGGAATTTTCCGCTTCTCGGTTACTATATAGTTCCCTCCTGATGCCTGAAGTTGATAGTATGGCTGAACAAATATCAAGACAATTAATTAAGCGGGGTGAAGAAGAAAGAAAAATAATTGAAGAGACAGAAAATGTGAATACACTGATCGATATTATGAATCAAAATCCGGATTCTTTAAATCATATAGTATTGATAAAAAAATCATTACAATTCAAAGAAGAATCAATTCCAATTATTTTAGAAGAATTGAAAAAACCTAAAAATGATACATTTATAGAAATTGCTATTAAAATTATTCACGGCGCTGGGGAAAATTATTCTGGGGAAATTATAGAAATCATAAAATATTATCAAAGAGATCCGTATGCTGTGTCACAACTATGTATGTTGCTTGGATTTTACCAAAATAAAAACACAGCGAAAATCTTATGGGATTATTTTCATTTCTTTAAAGAACATTTTAAGGACAAAGATTACTGTGAAGGGCCGCTCTTTGGCTTAATAGAAATGAGAGAGTAGAGAAAAGAAAGATGGTGGATGAACTGATTACTATTTTGATCGAATTTGTGCAAACATTACTTTTATGATATTGTTATTATCAATATTCGGTTATCACGTTAAGTCATCAACGGCTGTTATTCTAACCTCACCTTCCTTACCCCCTCTTCCACCAGCGGACGAGGGGAACTGTAATACTAACAATCAACCCCTCTTTTTAAGGGAATGAAAGGGTGAAGTCTTCTGTGGCTTCCAGGCTTTTAAGCTTATTTAACTGGATACCCGGATATTAATATTGTACGTATATGAAGATAAACCGATTGAGTTTATTTATTACCGCAGAGGCAGGGCTTGCTCCTGCCCGTTACTATAAGGTTTTAGGTAACCGCAAGGATTACCCAAAACTACATCAAGGAGGTACCATGAGAACAAAAATTGCATCCACCGTCTTGTTGTGTCTGTTCATTCTGCCGGCGCTGCTTTCAGCGCAGGCGATG
>CAZCDQ010000207.1:0-4417 GCA_964497605.1 uncultured bacterium | reverse complement strand
TTTGGGTATTTACTTTAGTGGGGTTGATACTATATATAGTACCTTAATCAATCCTCAATTATCATATAGTCCATCATATAGGATGTACCGAAGTCAAGTAAATAGCCCATATTCTTTATTTGGGCAGCCGCCATGGGCTGCCCCTACTTTACAATCAGCGCAATCATTTAATCCGCGTTCATCTGCGGTTCAGACTTTGTTTTTTTGTGCCTTTCTTTCTCATCTTTCTCCAAAACGATCGCCATATCCGGGCAGAAAATCATACAGAGCTTACAGCCGTTGCAGTCCTCGATCCGGACCGGCACAGGCGCTTTGACTCCCCACTTGGTAAGTTCTTCGGACTTGTCATACACATTCTTCGGACACACATGCATGCACAATCCACAGCCGTCCGCGCCCTTGCACAGATAATCGTCGACAAAGATTTCGATTCCCACAGACCGTTCTCCCGGGATTTTTGTTGGCGTTAATAACCTTACGAAAACGATAACACATAGCCCGCATGTAATCAAGGAAAAAGTCCGGTGGCTTAGGCCGGACTTTTAGTTTGCAGATTATTTAAACATTTCCGTCTATCCCCTTTAATAAGCAAAACACAAGAATAAGTATACTTTTTCAGGAAATTCATACATCATTTGTACTATGCTTAATGAACGGGATAAACGAACATATTTATTTTTTACACCGCGTTTGCGGTACATTCTGGAGCGGTATTTTCAAGATTCAGCGCAGCGGAGGCTTCTTGCCGGGAAGGCGGTCGAGAAGATGTGCGGGGAGGGATCTGACCAGCATCATACAGATGACCGCGGTCGCGAGTTTATCCAGCGGATCGGTTACAAGGCTGCCGTAGAGGACGCTCTGCCATACAGGAAGCCCCGCGGCTTTGAAAAACGCGGTTATCACATCCGATCCCGCAAGCGATACGCCGCCGAATAGAAACGCGGTGACCGGCGCCGATACGATGGAGGATGCCAGCCCGATAACCAGTCCTCCGAGAATTGTGACTTTGACATTTTTCAGAAATCCGATTTTCGCGAATGCGGCTGAGGTCACCGAAATTACAATCACAGTGCCCGCATAGGCGAACACGGTTGGCACCGATGTCACTGTCAGCACAACCAGCGCGGCAAGGCCGGTCATGATGCCGTACTGCCAGCCGCAGAGGGCGGATACAAGAATGGTGCCGATAGAATCGAGATAGAGCGGCAGTTTAAGGATGTTCACAAGGTAACCGACCGACACATTCAGCGCTGCGCCGAACGCAATGAAGCCCGCCTGAAAGGCATTCATTCTTCTCAACGTCATTCTTCCTTTTTCCCCTGGTCCCATTATATGCCTTGTGACACCGGCATTCGGCATGTACTAATAATGTTTAAAAATGACACGGTCTTGTCAAGGTATTTATCGGTATCATAACACAGGCAAAGGGGAATGAAAATCATTCCCCTTTCGTCTTGCCTCAGTATTGAACGGAAGATTCAAACTTCCTGTTTTTTATTGCATTCGTTCTTTATTTGCGTCTATTCAGTAACCGGCGTTTCGCCGCTGCATGTATTCAATCGGTAAGACGTTCCTGTTTCCTTCCGTTAGAAGATCGGCATACGGTATGTCATCGTCGCGTAAATCCTTATGTCGGTCTTCTCGTCTGTTCTGTTGACCTCTTTCTGGCGCCAGAATCCGTGGGCATAACCAACATCGAGCTGCAAATTCTCATCGAACATTTTGCCCACACCGAACGTAATATAGTCGCGGTCGTTGTCAATATTGATTTCGGGAGCGCCGTAATAATCATCCCGCGGGCCTGTGAAATTCAGCGGCATGGTATAATATCCGACCCGTCCGACAATATCGAGAAAAGGTATCCGCTGCTCCATACCGATACGCCAGCTCACTGTGGGTTTGAATTTATCGCTGAAATAGTACGGAAAATCAACATCCTCGGCTTCTTTCCAGTTTTCGTACACCATATCGACCGCGATGCTTCTCACTCCCGGCGTGCCGAACGACATACCGAGACCGAGCTGCATCGGTGTCGAGATTTCGTAATCCACACCCCAGTAATCGGAGGAATCCGGCGTACCGCTTTCGTGGATGTTGAAATGGTATCCGTTGTTCGAGGTATAATATTCCTCGTAATTATCCTGCTCGATATGGTATTTCATGGGGAATCTCAAAAATGCGCCGAACCGAAAATTATCTTTAAAATACAGAACCGATGGTTTGAATCCGACCGCCGAGATGTTGTCCTCGCCGCCGGTGACATCAAGCCAGGACTCCTCGTCGCCGGTATTCGGCGTTCCGTCCGCGCCCTCGAAATTATTCCGCAGAAACCGTTTGTCGACCTGGTATCTGCCGTTAAAAACATCAATCGACACACCAATGGCAACATTCGGGGAAACGTCGACCGCACCCGCGAATGAAATAACATTCACGCCGCCTTTTTCGATGTTCTCCTCGGTGACATAACCGTCCCATTCAACCCCGTCATCCGCCTGAAACGCATACTCATCGAAATACTCGTTCGAGAATGCGTCATTGAAATCTTTCACTTTATTTACACCCAGCGCAAGCACCAGACTCCCGCGCTCGGTTGGCACCGGATACGCAAGCCCGAATGTCCCGAAAGTAGTGTTGTGGTCGCTAATACTTCCGGAGCCGTTCTGTGTCGGGCTTTTCAGGGTTGTGCTCATTTCGGTGTTCGCTATATTGAGCCCGAACTGGAACTCTGCTTTCTCAATGCGGGCAAGCGCGGC
Source organism: uncultured bacterium (assembly GCA_964497605.1). Taxonomy (GTDB): domain Bacteria; phylum Latescibacterota; class Latescibacteria; order Latescibacterales; family Latescibacteraceae; genus Latescibacter. The sequence goes on along the minus strand of CAZCDQ010000207.1, from coordinate 1,664 downwards.
GGGATTATAAATAACCGCGGTGACATCGTTTACACCGGCAATCTGCGCACCGCCCATTCCAAGCGCCCGTGCGCCGGTAATAACATCACCGCCCGAGACCGGTTCCTGTGCATGCACACCAACCGAAAGCCCCGCAACCAATGCTGCTGTTACCGTGAAAAGCCTCATTGTTTTCATTGTCTTTCCCTTCCCGTTCATACAATTCATCATCTTCGTCCCTGTTTCTTTATCGTCTTCTTCCGCCGCCACTGCTACTGCCTCCACTGCTGCCGCCGGACGAGCTGCCGCCGCTGCTGCCACCGGAGGACCTGCTTCCTCCAGAGCTTCTACTGCCGGTGGAACGGCTTCCCGAGCTTCTTCCGCTCGAGGAGCTGCTCGGTGCGCGCTGAATAGTCGGCAACGACCTTGTTGTGGTTGTCCGCGAACGGCTGCTTTCGGCCGGCTGCCGTGTACGGGTCGTTCTAGTTCTCGAATTGGACTGCGTCTCGGGCGTCCGGCTCGTGGTTGAACGCGTCCTGCTCATGGATGTCGGATGGGACGGATTTTCGGCATTCTTGTTGACCGGTATCCGTGTCCGCACAGTTCTTGAGGTTCTCGTCGTACGTTCAGCCGTTGTCTGCGGATTTCTGCGTGTTCTGCTGGTCGTGCTCGTTTCGTTCCCACGGGAACGCTGGGCATTCGTTTCGGCTGCTGCAATCCGAGCGCTCCGCCGGGCCGCGGAATTCTCGAGGGATGTGCTTATCCGCGCGGCTCTATCGAGTGACGCGCCTGTGACAGCGCCCGTATCCCCCCTGCGCGCACCGGTTGATAATCCGGCATATCTATCCTCACGCCGAGCCGCCCTGCGATCGTCGCGGTCAATGGTATAGTACCTGCCGTAGTGATCGTAGGCATAATGACTGTGGCCGCCGTAACCGCCGTAATAGTACGGATCATGCCAGTAATGATGGCCGTAGTTGTACGGGCTGTAATAGCCGTAATGATGCCAACGGTTCCATCGCCAGTGGTCGTAATAGAACGGATCGTAATAACTCCAACCGAAACCGACCGACCAGTATGGCGAATAGTAGCCGAAATCCCAGTATGGATCCCAGTAATCCCAGTAAACTCCACGCGGCGGGTAACGCCACCATGGATTATAATCGTACTCGGTTATATAATAATTGGTGATTCCTGTCTCGGGAATGTACTCGTACTCCTCGGTATAATAGTCGTCGTAGTACTCGTCCTCGTCGACATATTCCTCGTATTCCTGTTCCTCCGCATATTTATCCCGGTCTCCGGAAGGAACCAGGCGGCTGTGGGGATACGTCTGCCGCACGTTCGACTGTGATACCACCGTATAACATCCGTTGAAATATACAACCGCCGCGGCAAGAAGAACCGCTACAAGTATTACTCTTGTTGTTCGTAACATCTTCATCACCTCCCGGTTTTATGGTTGACACGAAAACGAAACCATCGCGGTCTGTTTTCGCCTGTCTCTTTTTTTCCTCACAATTAAAATACGAAAAAGCCTTATAAAGTCATCCGTTCTGATTTCACCTGAAAATTTTTAGGTGAAATTGTTTCAAGGGCAGATGATGCATTTTTCGCGATATTTTTCTAAGCCTTTGTATTTATACGATTACTCCGACATTTTGTTTCCTGTTTTGACCCCCCTC
>CAZCDQ010000206.1:0-4437 GCA_964497605.1 uncultured bacterium | reverse complement strand
ATATGTAAATTCTGTCTATAAAAAAAATTCATAGTATGTTATTATATCGATATGTCGAAGTATATTTTTAAAAATAAATGGACAGAATTTACATATTTTATATTTATTTGGCAGCCGGAACACAAGTGTTAATTTTAGCATATAATATAATTCTACATTCAATTTGTCAATGAGATTTATAGGGATTATTTTACAGCCGTGTGGATTGCGGCAATACTATTCAACAGGCGTCTGTGTGCCCGAATCGTGTTTTTTGCGGCGGTTGAGATACGCCGAGATGCCGGCAAATATAAGTATGCCGACCGCATCGGCGGCAAAATCCCAGATACTGCTGAAACGTCCCGGCACATAACGCTGATGGAACTCGTCAAGGGCGGCGTACGGCATTCCGGTGAGGATAGTCATGAGGTATGGTCTGGTAAAAAAGTCTGAATACAGGAACGCGCGGTACAGGAACATGCCGAACAGCCCGAACTCGAGCGCATGAATGTATTTGTCGCTGAAATCGATTCCAAGCGGCGGGAGCCGATGTCCCGGTAGCGACGACATAATGAATATCAGCAGCGCAAACCCGATCGCAGGCCCGTTATACACGAGAAACCGGGTAATTTTGTTACGCGTCCCGGACAAGGCAAACCTCGTGCGAGCCGTTTTCTACATGCCCGATTTCATACACCGTTTCATCCGCGCCGCGGAGCTTATCCGCAACATCCTCCGCCTTTTCCGCATCGACAAACAGCACCATCCCGACACCCATGTTGAATGTGCGGTACAGCTCGTTTTCGGAAAGATTGCCCGCCTCGGCGAGGAAACGGAATATGGGCGGAGGCTCCCACGCGCCGATATCAACCACCGCATCCATCGTATCCGGCATGGAACGGTCCACATTGCCGGGGAATCCGCCGCCGGTGATATGCGCCATCGCGTGAATTGCATCCGAGGAATCGAGCAAGGGAAGTATTGACGAGGTGTATGAACGGTGAACCGCCAGAAGCTCGTCCGCGACCGTTCGGCCGGCGCCGGGCAGGATGTCGTCCGGTTTCAGCCCCGCAGTTTCGAAAATGATCTTACGGGCGAGGGTATAGCCGTTGGTATGGAGGCCGTTCGATGCAAGCCCGAGAAGCACGTCGCCCTCGCGGACAATTGAACCGTCAAGGATATCGTTCTTCCCGACCACACCGACAATCACACCGGCAAGATCGTATTCACCGGGATGATAGACATCGGGAAGCTCGGCCATCTCGCCGCCGATGAGGGCGCAGTTGTTTTCTCTACATGCAGCGGCAATGCCCTCCACAACCGCTCTCACCACATCGTCATCGTGATCCGCATAGGCAAGATAATCGAGAAAGAACAGCGGCCGCGCGCCCATAACAAGGATGTCGTCGCAGCAGTGATTGACAATATCGCTACCGACCGTGTTGTGACGGCCGGTCATGAACGCGACTTTCAGCTTTGTCCCGACACCGTCCGCGGACGATACCAGCACCGGCTCGTCGATTCCGGCGAAATCGGCTCTGAATAGGCCGCCGAACGAGCCGATATCGGTCAGCACCTCCGGCCGGAACGTGGAACGCACCATCTCCTTAATACCGCGCTTGGTTTTCATCGCGGCATCGATATCGACACCGGCGGCTTTATATGCGTCGTTTTCCATGATTTTCCTTTTCTTTGCACCGGAATGAACTACCCAGGGCTGAAGTACGGGGCAGCAAGAATAGACCCCTCTGCCACTCCGTGACATTTCCCCTTTTAGCCGGAGGGGGCCTTAACCAGAGCTTTACCTCGGAGTAAGCTCCGGGGTAATTCTATAAATGAAATATACCATAATTCGCGATACACTTCAAGCGATTGTTCCTGATTATCTCTTTTTCAATACGCCCAACGCAATACTATCCGGGCTACTAAGGAATCAACCGAGATTGTCTGACCGGTCAAGCCGTTTTCTGTTTTCCCCGCGCAAGGTTCGCCGCCATTTCGACCGCCTCGATCATACTCATCGGACTTGCGGTACCGTTACCGGCGATGTCGAATGCGGTGCCGTGATCGACCGATGTTCTAATGATCGGCATCCCGAGCGTGGTATTCACTCCGCAGATTTCGCACCCGCTTTTGTTGAACCTGAATCCGGCAAGTTTCAGTGCCACATGCCCCTGATCGTGATACATTGCCACGACACCGTCGAATTCACCGCTGTACGCCCTCGCAAACACGGTATCCGGCGGCAGCGGACCGACCGCATCGATTCCCGCGGCCTGTAGCTCCCCGACCGCGGGAGCTATCTCCTCGATCTCCTCCAGGCCGAACAATCCCGATTCGCCGGCATGAGGATTGAGTCCGCTCACCGCGAGATGCGGTTTTTCAATGCCGAGAAGTATAAGAGCGTCGTTCATGAGCGTTGTTACCCGCACAATCCGCGCTGTTTTTATGAGGTCGGGTACGTCTCTGATCGCGGTGTGGGTTGTTACGTGCACAACTCTGAACGCTCCGACAGTGAGCATCATGGCAATATCAGCCGCGCCGGTCAGATGCTTGTAGAATTCCGTATGCCCCGGGAAATCGCAGCCCGCCATGTAAAGCGATTCCTTGTTGATCGGCGCGGTTACGACAGCGTCGACTTTCCCCGCAAGAGCAAGCTCGGCGGTAAGTTCAATCGTGTGTGCGGCGGCACGGCCGCAGTTTTCGTCTAGCATGCCGTACCCGGATGGTATCCCGACCGGCCGGCTGGGAACCATCAGACTAAGTGTACAGGGATTGTCGGCAATTTTATCCGGAGAATCAATCGTCTTGACTGCCATATCAATACCAAGACGGTCGATTTCACGCTCAAACGGTTCGGGATATCCGGCAACCAGCATCAAGGCGGATTCCCGTGCCCGCGGCGATTGCAGGGTTTTCACAATTATCTCCGGCCCGATGCCTGCGGGATCGCCCATTGTCATTATACACAGCGGTTTCTGCACGATATATATCCTTTCAATTTCTACCGCAGCAAGTTAACGGCATAATACACAATATATTGAATAAAACCTTCACAATCGAGTCATTTTTCACGAGGGGATGGAAAAATCTCTTGATTCTTACTGATAAAACGTGCATACTATATTATTGCTGCAGCATTGTTAGGGACAATCATTAATCTTGTTCTCAGGAAACCCACTTTATTTACAGGGAACCGTATATGCGCGATATCGATACACTCCTCAACCTGATCGACGAAGACGAAGTCGTTCAGGTCACCAAAGATATGGTGGCTATACCGTCCATAACCCACGACGAAGGTATGGGAATGGTCGACTATCTCGACAAATGGTTCAACGACCTGAACATTCCCACGCGTATCTATCCTACCGGGGACGGCAGAGCGAACTTTTTTGCCGATTACGGCGCGGTCGACGGCCCGGGACGGTTTATGTTCAACGGGCATCAGGATATCAAACCGGTTGAGGGCATGACGGTCGATCCGTATGCGGGTGAAATCCGCGGCGGGAAAATGTACGGCCGCGGAACCTGCGACATGAAAGGCGGGATCGCCGGAGTGCTCTGCGCTTATAAAGCGCTTGTCCGCGCCGGGATGAAACCGAAAGGCGGCATCACATTTTTCAGCGATATCGAGGAAGAGTACGGCGCATTCGCGGGTTTCCTCTGGGCGAAAGAGCAGGGGTTGTATGACGGTTTCGAGGGACTGATATCGTGCGAACCGACCGAACTCGAGGTTCAGATCGGCAACCGCGGGGCGTTTGTGACCACATTCGAGACACGCGGACGGTCGGCTCATTCGGGGCTTGCCCCTCTGGGGGTCAACGCCATTCATAACATGGTCAGGTTCATCACCGAATTTCAGAAACTGCCGTACCTTCAGGAAGAAAATCCCTATTTCGGGAAATGTACGCTCAATTTCGAGCGGATATCAGGGGGGCTGTATCTGTCGGCAGTACCTGATCTGTGCTCGGCAAGTCTCGATTCGCGGCTCATTCCCGAAACGCCGCCGGAGGTTGTACAACGTCAGGTCGACGAACTGATGGAACGTTTGAACCGCGAGGAGGGCATCAATATCAGGGAAACCGATCCGCCGGAGGGATGGCGGGTGAAGAATACAAAAGACGGAGCGGCATTCATTCCCGCCGATCACGAATTTACCCAAAGGGTATGTGATTCTTTTAAACGAGCGTTAGGCAGAAATGCGGTTATCGGCGGCTGTCCGGCGGTTACCATCGCATTCGTTCTTATCAAGATGGGAATTCCCGCGATCATCTGCGGCCCGGGCTCCATTGCGCAGGCGCATACCGCGGACGAATATGTCGAAATCTCGCAGCTCCCCGAAGCCGCACGGATTTATACCGCGATGATGGCGGATATGTGAAATTTATTTTTAAAAATATACTTCGACATATCGATATAACAGCATACTATGAATTATTATTTTAATAGACAGAA
>CAZCDQ010000205.1:0-4447 GCA_964497605.1 uncultured bacterium | reverse complement strand
GGCGGCTGTGTTTTCATCGAGAATATTGAAAGCGCCGACAGCATACATTCCGCGTTTCGCACCGATTAAAGAGGCATGTGACTGAACAAGTGGCATTTTACCCTCATTTTTACAATTTTCAAAATATTATAGCCGTTTCTTAGCGTTTCTCGAACAAAATAACCACAATATATACGATTCTCGTATTATTAATATAATACATTTTTTTCATTTGTCAATACGAATTTCATGTATTATATTGAAATATTATACGATATTCGAAATTTTCTACCCAAAGGACCCTTGTATGAACAATCCCATTGATATCAGCATTGTTGAACTTCTCGGCGAGGACGGCCGTATGTCGAATTCCGAGATCGCTCGCAGATTGGACGTTTCCGAGGCGACTGTCCGTCAGCGTCTCAAACGGCTCACCTCGACGGGGGCGATCAAAGTCACCGCGCAGGTCAATACCACCGCCTATTCGAATTCGTTCATTGTGATTGTGGGAATATCCCTCGATATCCTGCCGGAAAAATGCCTTGATGCGATCGGCGCGCTGCCTAATATGCTGCATATGTTTACGGTGACGGGTCGGTATGATATTATGGCAGTTTTTATTGTGAATTCACGGCAGGAGTTGAGCAATGTGGTCGAGACAAAACTCCACGAAATAGAGGGTGTCAGCCGTACCGAAACGTTTGTGGTGCTCAAAAACTGCGGCATGTCCATCGACGCGACCAACTACTGCAAATATCTCGGCCATCTGCACCGCACCGGTCAGACATCCGAAAGTCAGTGCCCGACGCCGTAAGGGCTCACCGAATCCCGGTATTCACCTGAGGAAATCCTCGCCGACGGAATTTGAGAAGATTTCAGCTCAATTCGCCAAAAATGAACTACTCCGGACTGAAGTCCGGGGTATCAAGAATAGACCCCTCTGTCACTTTGTGACATCTCCCCTGTCAGGGGGAGACTATTTTGATACCGGCTTACCCAGAAGTCCCCGCTAAAGGGGGAAAACCGGCACAGCCGGAGGGGGGTCTTAGCCATAGCTTTACCCCGGAGTAAAATCCGGGGAATTCTTTTGATTAAATCCCTTCTTCTTTTTCCCCGGAACATTACACTTTGAAATTGCGTCGTAATAGTATATTTTATACAATATACTATCAAGCATTGATTTTCTAAAACATAATTACTCACAATAAAGGAGTATTATTTTGGAACGGCGTGAATTCATGAAAAAAGCGTCGGCGGGAACGCTTGGCGCAGCATCATCATTATATATGTGCGACATCCTGAGACATCACGATGCCATGGCATATCCGACAAGCGGCGGCATGGGCATCGAGGAGGGTGTTTCGATTATCGAGCGGGGCAAAGAGGGGAATACCCGTCCAGCAATCAGACCTGAAATCCTGAATAATCCTCGAGCGGTGTTTCTCATAGAAACTTATGTGGACGCCAAAAAGGACGAAAACGGTACGTTCGACGAAGCGGTTCCGCAGATCCGTGCCGAGGGTAAACGAATCGCAGAATATCTGTTTGTAAAAAGCGACCGGAAAAAAGGCTCGACATTCATCAAAGGCAATTTTACCTATAAACCGGAGCACACCTGGTACCGGACGTCGGGCGTATACACCCAACCCGATTTCATCGTGGGCGTTGTCGACCACCTGCGCGATATCGGTAATACGAATATTATCACAGGCGAAACAGCCACTCCGGCGATCAACCGCCGTCTCGGAAAACTTTACGAGGCGTTCGATCCCGCAGGTATCCCAATCATCGAACCGGGATACCGTCAGTATAAGGATTATGTCAAAGCCGAGATCAACTGGAAAAATGTTGAGAATTCAAAATTCTGGAAGAAAATCCCGTATTTCCGCCCGATTGGCGACGAGGACAATTTTCTTATCAACATCGGAACGCTGAAATGCCATCTCACCGGCCTGACCACCCTTGCGATTAAAAATCTTCAAGGTACCGTACTCAAGGGCTACGGCCAGTTCTGCACTTCATGGGACAGTTTCGAAGGTGGAGCCAAGCGGACCGGCATTAATATGCGCCATTTTCAGAAAGACTGGCAGCAGGCGGTCGAGGCGGAATTCCTAAAACACCGTGCCGCCGGATTTAAACGCTGGGACTGGGACAGCAGCTATAAAACCTATGAGGAAAAAGGCGGCTGGGACGCGTACCGGAAAGCGCAGAAGGACAGTGCCGAAGCATTACAAGATTTCCGGCAGGGCATCAACGGCGTCATGCGCCACGAAATGTGGATTCAGCGCGGTCTCGACAATGCGAAGACGGTCAATCCGCAGATCAACATCATCGAGGGCATTATCGGTTTGGACGGCGAGGAATTGAACCGTGACGCTATCGGCGACGATCAGCTTGTGAATATCGTCATCGCCGGTGTTTCGCCGTTCGAGGTGGATGCTGTCGGCAGTTATATCATGGGTCACGATCCCCGTGAAATCTGGTACACCCGGGTTGCCAAGGAGAAAGGCTACGGCGAATGCGATCCCAGCAAGATAGACATCTACAAAATCCGGCGGAACGGTGAAATCGTCCCGGTCAGAAACCTTGCCGAGATAAAACGTCACCCGCTCGGACTGAATATCGCCCGCCGGAAAGACCCGGAACAGCGACTTTTCTGGTAGGAATACATTGGCTTCTTACAAATTGGCCTATAAAAAAAGTCAGCCGCCGTGAGAAATGGCGGCTGACTTTTTCTTTGGTATATCGCTGCTGAAATGCCGTTACACAAACCGCAGGTCGATTTCACCGGATTTTTCGTAATCACCGCTTCTGAACCGATAATAGTATGTTCCAACCGTCCGTCCTGATATATCCCACGATGCACATCCCTGCCCTTTCTGACACCACCCGTTGACAATAATCCCGAGCGTTTCTCCGGTTCCCGACAGAATGTCAAGGCGTGTATACCCCGGTTTCGTCAACGTGTATTCAAACGCCAGATACGGATTCGCCGGACTCGGACAGGCATTATCGAGTATGCGTACATCCGGTTCTGCTGCTCCTGCGGGAACATCCTCCTCGATTTGCGAATAATCGTAGGGCTGATCGAGCAGAACATATTCATCGGGAGCATTGCCCGCCTGCCCTTTCGCAAAATAATCCGACCGGAGCGGCGTGCGTGAGAATTTTTCGAGCGGCGTTCTGATTGCATCGCCCCGGTTCCAGACATAGACCGGGATTTTACGCGGATCGAGAACCGAGGTCAGGCCGCGCTCCATGGCAAGATGGAAAAACCCGAAATTTCCCGGCTCGTGGCCGCCGAGCCAGTGTCCGACATTATCGACCAGAATCGGGTCTTTGCCGAAAATAATGATATTCGCCATAATATCTCGCGCTTCAAATATACCTTCACTGTTATGCATGGGCGGATTCGGACCGGTGTGGAACGCTCCCTCGCGGCCGAATATGCCCTCGACAATGCACAGACCCATCTTTGTAGAGGAGACATTGTCTAATGTACGGTTCGCCCAGATTTCGGTGCGGTTCACAAATTGCCCGATGGTATGCCCCTGTTCCCACAGATAATATCCTCTGTCCACATGCTCCCGATACGATTGCTGCATCTTCTCCTGTGCGTTACGGACAAGATTTGTATAGTTATATTTAAAACTCAACTCACCGTGGCAGAACCGCTGGTATTTGCTCGCGACCGCGCCCTGATGGTTTTTGCAGGTAAGTGTCAATCCGATGAAATGGGTCTTAAATTTCGCGATATTGAGATAGAACGTGTCTTTTGCGTTGATAGGCCAGAGGTGTGGCAGTTTCTTGTGGAATTTCGGATCGGGCACTCGTGTCCAGTGAATGTTCTCTGAGGGCATTTCACGGACATCGGTGGAAAGGTCGCGGATGTCGGCGCCGGTTCGTTCCGCCATCGCCTCATATCCCCGCGGACCAAAACAATTCGGCCCGTTCACCTCCCGAAGATAGAACTGGCTGCCGGACAGCCCGAGGTCTTTCATCCCCTCGATCACACCCTCGACAAAGTAGGGATCGGTGACTATACCGTGCCCGAACTCAAGCGGGAAACTCTGATTATCCCACATCGATGCGGTGAGATTCGGTTTAATCGGAATCATATGTGTCAGCGGAATGCCGTCTTTTTCGACCGGCACCATGACCGAATGGGCGAACAGCTCACCCGCGCCTCGTTTCGCCGGGACATCGGTCGTGTTCCGGGCGTTGGTTTTCATGACAAACACAGCCTCGGGATGTTCCTCGACAAACGGGTGAACGCCGAATTGCGGCCCGGTATTCCTCCCGAATATAGAGAGCGCATTCACCGGTTTTACCGAGCCCGCCGCCGCAGCGGCCGCCGCCGCGGTCTTGAGAAATTCTCGTCTGGTCAGCATATATCTATCCTTGTGTATGGAATGAACTACCCCGGAGCAGAGCTCCGAGGTATCAAAGTTAAAAATAACCCCTCTGT
>CAZCDQ010000204.1:0-4448 GCA_964497605.1 uncultured bacterium | reverse complement strand
TTATATTTATTCTCTGACAATATGCTACTTTCTTTTAAGTCGGAAAGTTGAGTTTCTAACAATAGAAGTCACAATGTATCCAAAACAATTTTTTTATACTCCTGCAGTCATTCAAATCACTGACAAAAAAATGCAAAAATAGTCATTGCAGACGCGATAAAACCCGAGAAAAGCTGATTGAACAAAAAAACGGCGCTGGATTTCTCTCCGGCGCCGTCTTTCTATTGTATCAAGCTACTTTTCTTACTGATATATCTCCACTCCTACCTTCTTCGCGGTATCCTCGATATATTTCTTGGCGAATGCGTATTCCTCCTCGCTGGGAAGGTGTTCGAGCATGAGCGGGCACTGAAAATTCAGCCGCGACAACCGGACAAGATAGGTCTCGTAATCGATGACACCTTTTCCCGGCGCGACTTCGGTAAGATAAATGGACATTTTCTTTTCGATATAGTTATCCTTGGCGTGGGCGTAAATGATGTGATCGGCGAGGAGGTCGAAACATTCCTCGATAAGTTCGGTGTTGCGGTGGTACCATTGAAGGTTGGTCATGTTCACCGGATCGAGACACACCTTGATACGCGGATCGCCGAGTTCCTCGATCATCCTGAGATGGGCGCGGGGATTGTTCATGATGGTCATGTTGGTCGCCTCGATCCCGAGACAGACTTTCATGCCGGAGGTCTCACGGAGAATGCGGCGGAACACGTCCATGCCCAGTTTCCAGGTCTCCATGGTCCAGTTGTCGGGATGGACATAGAACGGCGTCGAATCCACACTGCCGATATGGGTAGTGACATTGCGCAGCCCCAGCCGTTCCGCAGCCTCGCATCCTTTGATGGTGTAGCGGATACACTGCTCGCGCTCCTCGAGATTCGCCTGAATGTTCGAGCCGGTGGTGTGAAGGCCGTAGAAATCCACATCGTACTTTATCAGCGCATCGTTGAGTTCGCGGAGTTCCGATTCGGTGATTTTCAGCCACGGGCTGTCGTTATATCGCGAAATCCCGCTCTCGCAGGCGGTGAATCCCTGATCGCGAACATTTTTTACCTGCTCCGCAAGACTCTGATTTTTCGCCGGATATCTAAGCCCGACACGGTGCGAGCAAAGCCTGACAGACATCGGCCCCGGCGTCAAATCCGGTTTGTAGCCGACCGGCGGGCTGAACGGTGTTATCCAGTAGGGATTCGCGGCAGCCTCGGCATTGTGGGTTATTCCCATACCTGCGGCAGCGCCTGCCGCGGCGGTTGTTTTCAGAGCGTCTCTGCGGTTGATTTTCATATTGTTTCCTTGTTTGGAATTGATATTCTAACACCAAATTTTTCATTCAGAAGCAAGAAAAAAAGGGCAGACACAGGGGTCTGCCCCTCCATTCAATCTATATAATCAGCTTTTAAAGAACAAATCCTGTTTCCACTTCAACTGCGTTTCGATATTCGAGTGGAGTTTATATGTTTCCACATGGTCTTTCGGATCGAGGCCGGTGACCTGAATCTTGTCTCGCTCTCCCTGGCCGAGTCCGGCATCCGCGCAATACTGAAGGTATCCGATATTTTCCCAGGGGATACCCATGAGTTCGCTGCCGATACGGTCGACCGCAATGGTATCGAATCCGGCAAGCGCAACCTGATGGTCAACCGGTTCGCCGCTTGTGGGGCCGTTGCCTTCGAGACCCTCGGTACCGTCCAGCACAGCGAAATCCGGCGTTCTGCGGTTCGCCATCATGAACTGGTTATAATTAATCATTTTCGGGCCGATCTCGTTTTCACCGAACGCATGCATTTTCGACTTGTCGTTGATATTGAGATCGGGGCGTTTCATTGGCATGCCCATGGTGAGATTCTTAAGCGTGAGCGTCGCCACCACCGCGTTGTGGGTTTTCAGACGGGTGAGCGAAATGATGTAGATGTTCTCGTCGAAATACGGCTGATAGCATCGGATCGGTATGGGGCGGACATTGCTGTCGAGAATCCAGTACCATTCCACCGGGCGTTTCCAGATATCTTCGAGCACAATATTCGGAAATTCCTCTTTCAGTGGGAGGTAATGATAATGCTCGAAGCTGGGAAGGAATCCTTTTGAATCGCCGCAAATAATCTTTTCGTCGGTGATCTCGTTCAGAATATCCATCGCCCCGCGGACCGCATCCGGCGGTGTGACTGCAAGATGGTTACCGGTGCCGACAAAATTGACTTTTATCAGCACCTGTTTCCCGGCAATTTCGTTCTTGAGCTGCTCCTGAAAGGGTTTCATGGCATTGTATACATTCTGCCGGTGATCTTTTCCGCCGACAAGATGGACCCGCGACGTGTCCCGCTGCTGCATTGAGCCGCTCGCCGCCGAACCGCGAACAAGTCCCCGCGACGCGCAGCCGGTGGTCACAAACGACAGCATGGAAAGCCCGCCGACCCCCGCGGCGACTTTCTGCATAAAATCGCGGCGCGAACCGTAACGCGAATCTTTCCACGCGTTTTGTTCAGTTTCCTGTAGTTTTCCGAGTTCTTCCATTTTATTTTCCCCACGATAACTATAAGGTATTAAAAATTGGTTAAACGGCAAAACCGAAGTATTCGTCCGTTTTACGCATATATATAAGATATAATCAGGCCTGTTTTTTTCAAACATATTTTTCGTGGATTTGTTCCATGGGTAGAGAATGATTTCCAGACAGACATGAGGTGCAGGCAGTCACAGAGAGGGTTACCATACACCATTCCTCAGCGCACTCTGCCGCTCTGTGTTGAAATAAAAGATATGACTGGGCGAACACACAGGTTCGCCCTACAATATCAATCTGCATTAATTCGTGATATATGAAAAATTTTTCTCGTACCGCCGCGTTTCCTTCTCTTCCCGATAACAAAGGAAAAAAATGTACTTGACTGCACCGTGATATATGAGTTACGTTTCATTATTCGGCAGATGAAGCGGATTTAATTTCGGAAAGGCACGACATGAATATTTTCGGTGACTCGTTTTCCATATCGCCCGATGTCATAAGAAAACTCATCGCCTCAGCGGTGGTCTTGGTTATTCTCACTCTCGGCCGTTTTCTTGCTAACCGGGCAATAAAACAGACCGTGCACGACATCAAGCGTCTGTACGGCATGCGCCGCACGGTGCTGTACGTTTACACGCTGCTGGTTGTCATACTGATTTCAATTATTTGGATGCGGGAATTCGAATCGCTGACAACTATTCTCGGACTTGCGAGCGCAGGGCTTGCCATCGCCATGCACGATGTCATCGCCAACATCGCCGGATGGCTGTTCATCATATCGCGCAAACCGTTCGTTGTCGGCGACCGCATTCAGATCGGAAATAATGCCGGGGATGTCATCGATATCAGATTCTTTCAGTTCAGCGTTGTCGAAGTCGGTAACTGGGTGGACGCCGACCAGAGCACCGGACGGATCATCCACCTTCCCAACAGCAAAATCCTCCGCGAACCGATTGCGAATTACCAGACCGGATTCAACTACATCTGGAACGAAATTCCGGTGCTTATCACATTCGAAAGCGACTGGAAAAAAGCGAAAAAGATTCTGGGTGCGATTGCCCGCGAAAGTGCCGAGCATTTCTCCGAGGGGGCGCAGGAGCAAATACGGAAAGCTGCCGAAAAGTATATGATATTCTACGGCAAACTGACCCCGATCGTATATACGACAGTCAAAGACAGCGGGGTGCTTCTCACGATACGTTATCTCATCAATCCCCGTCAGCGCCGTCCGACTCAGGAGCAGATTTGGGAGGCGATACTCAACAGGTTCTCGGAGGAGCCGAACATCGATTTGGCGTATCCGACCACACGGTTTTATAAGGGCGGGGAGTAAAAAAATAGTACTTAAGAATGTTAATTACTGATAAGATTTAGCTTCATTTAAAATTTCCTGATATGAAACGCAAAATCTATCAGCATTTTCAGGATAATCCTCTAAAAAGAAAAATTGTTTTTTTCTTCTCTCAAACTCTTCTTCATTCTTTGAAAACTTATTTTTTATCATTTTGCGTGCCCATTTAATACCACGCTGTTTAACAACTGGATTTTTAAGTACTTCTGTCAATAAGCTTTCAATACGTTGACGTAACTTTTTTCCAATACAGAATTGTTTATAATAAGAAATATATCCTTTCTTAAATAACCCTTCAACACTATAAAAACCATAATGACGATCTGTTTCTGAATATCTTTGATTCAAAGCTTTAATAGCATCATCACCATTCATATTTTTTAAAAACACTCTATAAAATTCACCAAAATCTCTTTCAATTTCTCTAACAGTAAGTATATTCTCTGATCCTATAATGGCCCAAAAGGGAGCTCTATCTAATTTTTTTGCAGTTTTTATAAGATGCGCTCCGTAACATGCAGAAACAAGAACTACAAGATTTAACCTACAAGCATGATTGATTTTAATAAGAAAATCGCTTAGCTCCTCCCATTTTAT
>CAZCDQ010000203.1:0-4527 GCA_964497605.1 uncultured bacterium | reverse complement strand
CCTGAAAGCAATATAACACATTTTTTGCAGAAGTCAACTATATGGGGACATTACCCAGCTTTTCGGAAGATAGATATTTCCTTATTCAGATGAAACCAATTTTACTGTGTATTCGTCGAATACTTAGATTGATGATATGCCGGTTTTTTGCGCACGGAAATATCCATGCTTGGCTATATACAGGATAAAAAACGAAACATACTTTATAAATGGATATAATTTAAAAAAATACAACAACCTAAATGTTTAAAAGGGCTTGTTAATGATGACAGTGGGCAATCTTGTTCGAGATGCACGAAACCTGCCGGCGGTTCCTCTCAAGGAAGTAACAAATTATAGAAATACCTCTGATGAGCTTACCCGCCATGTTAATGAATATTTAGCCAGCCAGCCGGATATTAACGTTTTAATCGGACACAATCCTTTCCAGGTTATGTATGATAATCACCGTAACCATTCCGCGTTCATGACAACGGTTTTCAGTGTTGGAAATTATGAACTTCTGGCGAGAATTGTTGTGTGGGCATATCATGCCTACCACGCACACGGATTCTCGTACGATTATTTCCCTCGTGCTATGAATGCGTGGATATCCGCTATTGACGAACAGTTGTACGATACGAACATGGAAACGGTTAAATCTATCTATCAATGGATTATCGACCATCACGACGATCTTAAGGCGTTATCGAAGGAAACACTTTTCAACTCACCTCCTGTCGATCAATCGTTTCTGGCTCTGAAGAACACGTTTTTACAGGCGCTTTTAGATGGAGATCACGTGACATGTCTCAAAATTGGGAAAGACCACATCGTAGACGGTGATGATATTTACAGGTTCTATCTTCATGTTGTTCAGCCGTCGATGTATGAAATCGGAATGATGTGGGAAAATGGCGCCATATCGGTTGCTCAGGAGCACCTGGCTTCCTCAATTGTGGGCCGTGTCCTTGCCGTTATCAACGTCGAGCAATACAGCCCTCCGGCCGAGCATCACAAAGCCATTGTTACAGCCTCGCCAAATGAATACCATGAAATCGGTGCATGGATGGTATCGGATGTCCTCCGTCTCGATGGATGGAATGTCCGCTATCTTGGCGCGAATACACCGCCTGTCGATCTGCTCGTTATGGCCAAAACATTCAACCCGGATATTATCGCCATTTCTGTCACCATGCCGTTCAATCTCGATCATACCAGTGATATCATCGGGAAGATCAAAGGTAAAATGGAGCTTGAATCTACAAAAGTGATTGTAGGGGGAAGAACATTCAATGAATTTACCGGACTATGGAAAACAGTCGGCGCTGACGGCCATACATTCAGTATTGACGGTGTTGCGTCGCTGGCCCGAAATCTGGTGAGGGCGTCATGACATTTGAGAATCTTGCGGCAACATATGCGGCTGAAATCGGGGAAATGGTTTTCTCTACACAATTCAGCGTTGTAATATTTCTCGATAATGCGCTTACGGTGGTTGCCGCAAATCCTAGCTTTTATGAGCTTATGAATAGTGTTGACGATGTGTCCGGAAATCCATTGGAATCGTTTCTCATACCTGAAAGCAGGAAAACGCTTATGTCGATGGATCACGATGGTAAATCAACGCATCGTCTTCATTTTATCAGCAGTCAGGCGCCGCTTTTAACCCTCAATTGCAGAATCGCTCCTGCAGGTGAATACTTCATTTTATTTGGCGAAATGGTCCGGCAAACGGGAAATGTGTTGATTGAAAAAATGACTTTACTCAATAACGAACTTATAAACCTTACACGTGAGTTATCAACCAAGAACAGCCAACTCGAAAAAGCCAGGAAAGAAATTAAAGTCCTTTCTGGATTGTTGCCTATATGTGCGCATTGTAAAAGCATTCGGGACGAATCCGGAGAATGGAATAATATGGAGTCTTACATCGATCGACATTCCGAGGCAGAGTTTTCTCACGGTATTTGTCCGGAATGCGCTAAAAAATATTACGGCGAATATTTGCAGGACAGCGACTAATAGAAAATCTAATCTATCGAAAGTTGAGTCTTGGATATACTATCTCAATTTATCCCAATTCATCTATTTGACGTGTGAGTAATAAATGGCGAATCGAATGCGCTTGAATATAGGATTCATATCCGGTATTTCGCAACAGCCTCCTCA
This sequence comes from uncultured bacterium, assembly GCA_964497605.1. GTDB lineage: Bacteria > Latescibacterota > Latescibacteria > Latescibacterales > Latescibacteraceae > Latescibacter. The sequence goes on along the minus strand of CAZCDQ010000203.1, from coordinate 2,376 downwards.
TCAAGCTCAACACCGAGGCCAGGCTCCTCGGGAATTTTTACCATACCGTCCACGGCTTCAAACCGCTGTTTTGTCAGGCTTCGCCGCATGGGTGAGGGGCTTACACAGTATTCGAGGATAAATGCGTTCTTCAGCGCCGCGGTGAAATGCAGCGATGCCGCAAGATTGATTCCGGTTGTAAACGAATGATTGACCACGGGCTTGTGACGGTCCTCGGCAAGCCGCGCTATCCGCATCGCCTCGGTTAGTCCCCCGCACCGTGTCACATCCACCTGCACAACATCGATACGGCCGCGGTCCATGAGATCGAGAAACGAGAACCGCGAACTTTCCTGCTCTCCGGCAGCGATCCGTACATCGACCGACTCAGACAGACGGGCGTATCCGTCCAGATCGTCCGGATGAAGGGGTTCCTCAAGCCAGAAAATATTGTATTCGGAAAATCGTTTCGCCATCCGGATTGCCGTTTTCAAGTCCCATACAAAACCGGCGTCGATCATGACATCGATATCAGGGCCGACCGCGGTTCTGATTTCCCTGACAAGCGCTTCATCGTACTCAGAATCCTGTCCGAGCGGCGCCCAGCCGAATTTAACCGCGGTGAATCCGTTCGCGACCATGTCACGAGCCAGACGGCCGGTTTCTTCGAGGGTTTCGCCGAAGAGCGAGCTCGAATATGCCCGTATCTCTTTACGGTAGCACGCCCCGAGCAGTTGATAGACCGGTTTCCCGACAGCTTTACCCATAATATCCCACAACGCCAGATCGATACCGCTCATGGCGTGAATTGCAGCGCCGCGTCTGCCGTAATGAAGGGTGCCGTGATACATTTTTTCCCAGATGCGCTCACGGTCGAACGGGTCCTCACCGATCACCATCTCTCTGAGGCCGCGGCAGATTGGGTGGGAGGTTTTCGCTTCGATAATTGCATTTACAACCCAGGGCGACGAATCCGCCTCGCCGATACCGGTGATACCCTCGTCGGTGGTTACACGGATGACCGCGGTATCCTGACTGCCATCCGATTTATCGAGTACCTCGGGATTTGCAAGCATGATTGTTTCGACATCGATAATTTTCACCGTATCCTCTTAATTTTTTAAAGATTTTTTTAGCGTAGTTTGAATTCACATTACGCACACCGATCTATTTGGGATGCGTTTTTATTAATCATACATTATCGGACAGCCTATTGTCAACCATTCATTTCCGGAATGGACAAGGTGGTTTTCAGCACACAAAAAAGCGCCGGGAAAGCGGCGCTTTTTCGCAGCTATTTTTTAGAAGCGAGTGCGGTAAGCAGTGCTGCGGGGTAAAGTAGTACGTATAATGGAGATTACATAATGTCTGCTCTATTGTATGTATGCCTGTTATTTTATTCTAATATCGACCTCGCCAATTCCCGACGAAACGTTCAGATGCAGTTTTTTCCTGCATTCGTTGAAATTGCCGGAGTAATACGTTGAGCCGGATTTCCGGAAACGGGTGTAATGAAAATCGGGATTGAACATAAGAAGCCGTCTGATTTTCATTTTCGTTCCCACATTATCGGGAACGACTATACTCGTTTCGCCGATATTGAGATCGATATCGGCAAACACGTCGTCGAGCAAATCGCCGCAGAAATAGACATGCAGTTCGCCGATCCCGCTGTTGATTTTGGCGTCGCTGAACCGTGCATTCCCGAGGTTTGTCAAATTAATTTCGCCGACAGTTCCGTCGACCTAAAACCGCTTCATCTCAATGCGGTTCGGCCGGTTGAAATCGACATCGATCTCGCCCGCCATGTTATCGATATCAAGACCGCTGATACCCAGACCGCCGAGTTGAATATCCGCCTCGCCTGCTTTCAGATCGGCTGAGAGTGCGATCTCCGGGTTGCGGGGCAGTTCGATTTCAAGCTCGATCATTCGCCTGTTCTCATTGCGGTTTTTATCATCGCCTTCCGATACCCATTCCTGATCGGAGATTATCCAAAGTCTGTGTTTTAGCCGGTCGAATGTGATGTCAAGCTCGCTGTACTGCAATTATTCGGCGAAAATATTGAGCCGGTTTCCGCTGCCGTTCGGATTGATTTCGATCTCTCCAAAACCGATGTCGATAATGATTTCTATCGTATTGCTATCAATGTCATACCTTTTTTCGATCTACCGTTCGTGCGCTGCCGGCGAGACTGTAAACGATGCGAGGGTCGCGATGAAAAGAAATTCCGCCATAGATCTGGACATTGCTGCCTCCATATTATACAGTTGTTTTATGCGTTATATCAGTGTGACGGCGCTATCGTTTTCTTTGGTTCATTATATATTACAATCGTTTTAATCTAAGAATTCCCCGGACTTCAGTCCGGGGTAAAGCTCTGTCTTAGACCCCTCT
>CAZCDQ010000202.1:0-4543 GCA_964497605.1 uncultured bacterium | reverse complement strand
TGCGGGAGCGGCAAGAAATACAAACGATGTTGCGGAAAATGATTCTCTCTTTCAGAGCTCAAACCTTTGATTTCTCTCATCTCTTCAGTCGGAGGATGAAGAATTCGTCCTATCGCGAGTTTCATATTCATAAGAATTGATAATCTGTAAAAGTTTGGAAATATAACGGTTTCGAACAACCATATATATACCCTAAGCCGGCGAAGCCGGAACCAAATAGGTTATTCTACCCTGCAGCATGAAAAGTATGTAAATTGTAGTAAACCCTGTAACCAATTTTATACCAGGAGGGATTACAATTAACACCTTTATCGAACGCCGCGCCGACAAGATATCCGGAACGCTTTCGTGTTTCGACCGAGTTGTCATCACTGGAACCATCCCAGGTATATGCTATAGCGACGGCATGACCGGATAATTGAACCATCTTGGAATTTTGTCTTCATCGAGGATTTCAAAAAATCCCAGGAATTGTCCGAAGGCTTGAAGGCGGAAGCACTCCATCCCCTGCTCGACCGTTTCGCCAGACGCTACTGCCCCGTTATCGAGGACTTTCCGTACTGCTTTCACTGGAGTCTGATGCAGGGATGCAGGTAGAATACGCCACCGACATCATCTTCAAACGCTAAAGCGACCTCCGTGCGTGTCTGCCCGATAAAAACCAGGGGCAAATCTCACACCTTCTAAAACGCCTGCGAAAACACGGCCTGATTAAAAATGCGGGCCGCTGCTACAAGTACTACCTGACGACTTCTGGGACACTGTGTTGCGATTATGGCGCTCAAACTCAAAGAGATGTGTATTATCCCTTTACTGCAGGGACTTACGCAAAATGTATGACACATTCATGACCAAAATTCACAACTTCTAATCCAGTCAGATACTGAAATTCGGCATTTTTCAGGTTTCTGACCAGAATGACCGGCGATCCGGCGGTTCATGGTTACTCCGTCGGCAGATATCCCCGTGTGGTTTATATCCCCGGCGAGCACTGTGTCCACAGCGGCGGCGATCCTCTGGAACACGGGAACAGTCAACTGCGTCTGTCGTACGGGTTCGAGGAAACCGGCAGGATTCTCACTGCAATCGATTATATCGGCGAGGCGGCCGAATATGCTCTCGATTAGCCGTAACCGCTTTTAAAAACTGAAAACACCGACTCCCGCGGCGCCGAGACCTACCGCGCGCTTGCCGACGAATGGTGGACGAGAATGGGACGGCACAGCCTCATCGGACGGCTCCTGCGAACTGCGGGCGTTCTACGGTACCTATGGGATCACCGCGGGCGGCCAGACGGTTACGGTCACACTCTCGAAGTATTGGGGTGATAAGACGTTGCGTGTGGGGATGTGAGGAAAGATATTTTTACAACCTTAGAAACATCGTCACCGGCCGCCCATAAACTCTTTATAAACCGTATAATGATCGGTATCCTCATACGCAATGTCGGATACTGGGATGCTGTCGAAATTCTTGATTTTTGCGCCGGGAACCGCCATAATGATCGGCGAATGGGTGGCGATAATGAACTGAGCGTGACCGTTTCTGCTCATTTCGGTGAGTACGTTCAGTAGATCAAGCTGGCTTTTCGGCGAAAGCGCCGTTTCAGGCTCGTCGAGGAAATACAATCCCCGGATTCTATACCTCGATCTGAAATACGCCATGAGCGACTGACCGTGGGACTGAGTCATAAGCGATTTCCCGCCGAAATATTCAAGCTGCTGCGGATCGGCGGACGCCCATTCGTCGAGAAGCGCGGAAAAATTCCGGAACGTTTGCGCCGCAAAGAACGAACCGGGCACCGGACCGTCCTCCCACTCGATGTCTAACGTACGGTGAAAGTATCTCTCGTAGGGATTTTTTTCATACCGGGGACCGGTTTCCTGACCCCAGATATAAATGCCACATTTAGTGCAAAGAGCCTCGAGGAGCGTGGATTTGCCGGAGCCGTTTTCGCCCACAAAGAATGTCACCGGCGTATCGAATTCGATCCGCACGGTCTTTTGAAATATCTCGAGATGAAACGGATAATGTTCGTTTGTCGGGAATTTTTCAGCAGCCAGACGAACCTGTTTCAGAAACATGATTATACTCTTTCGATATTTTACAGGTCTACGTATGCATAACGATTTGTCTAATAATAACAAATAATTATACAAATCACAACCGGTTTCATCCGCTGCCCGTCATTATAATCCGAATGTTAACCCCTTACGGTGCGATACGCCGAGTGCGGACCGGCATGAGGGGCAGAAATAGACAGACCGTTTCCCCATGTCGCCCTTAATTTCCTGAAAGAGTATTGTGCTGAGTGCCGATTTGCAGTGCGGGCATACCGGGATAATATCGTCTTTCTTTTCCAGTTTGAGCATTTAATCTGCCTTCTTAAAATGTAAATTAACCAAAGAATTACCTATCTCGCACCACCGCCACCGCCGAATGTAATATGTACGAATGGACCGCTGATACCGCCGTCCGGTGCGCCGTGTAGTTTGAATTCGTCCATATACCATCCGCCGTTAAATATGGGAAGCGCATATCCGGCATTGAAACCGACAGAGATAAATTTCGATTTTCTGAGGTTATCGGAGAGATTAAACTTATAATCGGCAGCAAGCGCGAGTTTTAAAAGCATGCTCCCGGTTGAAACCATGGCGGCATGTTTGGGATTGTCGAGGATTTCGTCGAATTCATTTTGCCCTATCTTGACCGCTATCCCGCCCCCACCGATACCGACAACAGGGAAAACATCCAATTTATCGGAGGTAAATACCATATAGGCAGTGTTTAAAAAAATTGATCCACCGATTAGTGACGATGAAAACGATTCCGTACCAATAACCGAATCGACATATTCAGAGGCGCCGAAATAACCGTCGAAACCAAACATGAACCGCTCCGAAACACGGAAATATGCACCGCCGCCGAACGAAAACAGACCATCTGAAAATTCATTGTACCCTTTATCGGCCATCCGTTCGTTCAGGGGGTCAAGATCAAGTTGAGTGCCGCCTAAATACATTTTTCCTCTGAATTCTTTTATTCCGTCCTCCCAGTTCGCGGCATTGGCCTCCGGAATGAAGCTGTATATGATAATCATACACATCAGGATCATGCGCATTTTTGTGTTCATTGGATACTCCTTACGGATAAAGTGAAAGTAATTGGATTGGACTATTTCATATACAAAAATATAACGATAATTATTCAAAACCACTATTAATTAATCCTGTACACCATATTTCTTTTTTGTTAACAGGTATCTGTTTTTTAAAGGCAAAAAAATACTTGTAATACCTGTAAAATAGTATTATCTACATACAATGAATATTTGGAACTAAACACTATTCAATAGTTTATGTGTTTATTATACCGGAGTGTGCCATGTACAAAACGCTGCATAATTTCGCGTATATTTTCGGCGCATTTATAGCGCTTATTTTATTCGGTACCTCCGGTTTTATGATTATCGAAAAATGGCCGTTTATTGATTCGTTTTATATGACAGCAATTACAATTACTACCGTCGGATTCGGTGAGGTCGGCGAACTATCTGCGGCGGGCAGATATTTTACCGTTATCATCGTGCTCATGGGATTCTCATTTGTGGGTTTTATGGGCTCGAAGTTTGCGCGGAGTATGATAGAAGGCGAGTTTACCAAGGTGTTAGGGAGAAAAACGATGAAAAAGAATATAGCTAAAATGCGTGGACATTTTATCGTGTGCGGGCACGGCCGCATTGGGAGCACGATTTGCGACGAACTCGAAAAATTAGACATTCCCATTGTCATAACTGAAAGCGACGAGACCGTTGCCACTATGTTGGAAATGAAAGGAAATAATGTCATCTGGGGTAATGCGACCTCGGACGAGGTACTCAAGGAGGCAGGTATCGAACGGGCTTCGGGCATTATCAGCGTAGTATCGAAAGATTCAGACAATCTGTTTATCGCTCTGTCTGCCCGCGAACTCAATCCCCGCATATTCATAATCGCACGAGGTGAGGACCCAGACGTTGAAATCCGCATGCTCCGCGCCGGCGCCGATGTGGTGGTATCGCCGTACTTACTCGGCGGACAGCAGATCGCCAGGCTTGTCTCCGCTCGAAATAAAATCGATGAGGATCTGTCCGACATATATTCGCAAAGCGCGGTACCCGGATTTTTCCTGAAAACTGTAGGAATCCGAAGCGGCGAGGATAAACGGCAGGCTCACCGCTTGGTTATAGACAATACCGTGAATATTGGTGATGTGCTCAAAAAAACGCAGGCTCTTCAGGCGGTATCGCTGAAACGTCCGGACGGTTCCTCTGTCACACTTCCAGGGAAAAAAGAAGCCGTCGCGCCGAACGATTTGGTTGTGCTGTTGTTTAGTGAGAATTTATGATTATACAGATTTGGTATCTACTTCGTGATCATTATTCCAAATCTCCTGCCAGTTTTTTTAACAAGAGGATTCTCTTTCAAATATTCACAGCATTCGATATACATGAGAGATAGTATGTCGCCTGGATTAAGTTCAGACATTCTGAAAACGTTTTAAT
>CAZCDQ010000201.1:0-4612 GCA_964497605.1 uncultured bacterium | reverse complement strand
AACTATGAAAATCCTAACCAATTGAATTTATTTGACTAATGTTGGGACACTACTGTTTTCAAATATCATCAAGCGGAAATATCGGCCGCGGAATTTTCCTGAAGTGAAAGCTCTCCAAATCCGGAGAGGAAAAACCCGGCGAGGCGCATTGGATATAGCTGTTTGTCCGCGGCGGTTTATAGGCCTCGCGGAATGCAAGGCCGCCTTTGCAGACGGTCACCCGGTAATCCTCGGGATAAACGCCCATCGAATTGGCATGCATAATGTTGTTCGGCATGACCGGATTCGTGGTGAGCACGATCGTAATCCCGCCACAGTCGATTCGTGCTGAAAGCCCCATATCCTCGGTCACCCCACCCTGACATCCGCCCCAGTTGCGGTTGCGGTAGACACCATCCGACAGCGTCCTAACAATACCGGTTATCTCGACCGGGGAACCGTAGACCGGATCGGATTTTCCGCCCACTGACAGCGTAACCGTCGTACCGATCCCCGCACCTGCCGCCGCGGCGGCCGAGGAGGGGTCGCAAATCTGCACGAACGCACTTGGTACGTTCTGCCGCAGAATCTCGCGAAGCAGCGCGGTACCGTCACCGGGCGTTCCCGCGCCGATGTTGTCTCCCGCGTCGGCAATCGCGACCGGCGGATGCGCCGACATCATCGCCTGCCGTATCGCTTCTACCGGATCGGGCAGGGCGGCGATAAATTCATGCCGGCTCTCGAACATCATCCTGCCGATTTCGTCCGCAATCCGCTGCGCCAGTTCCGGATCACTGTCCACAGTTACCGCAACGCCCGTACCGGTATGGGGCACATCTTGCTGTGTAAAACCCTGCGCCGGACAGGCGGCAATTACCGCACCGTATTCACGTTCAGCCGCTCGCGCCCGGTCCATAATATGCTTCATAGGCATGTAGGCGGGGAGTACATTGTGCGGCGGGCCGATAAGAAGCGGCTGTTTCGAGATGCGAACGAAAGGATCGATCTCACCGTCGAGTATACGCCGCATGATATCAGCGGCCTCGGAACCTCGTTCGGCGTTGTCGATATGCGGATAGGTACGGTAAATGACAACAGCATCGGCATATTCCGCCATTGCCGGTGTCAGAACGGCATGAAAATCCAACGTAATCACGATCGGTATTTTCTGTTCGACTCTTTCGCGAATTTTTCCGAGAATGTATCCCTCGCCATCGTCAAATCTTTCGGTCACCATCGCGCCGTGAAGGGACAGGAGAATACCGTCCACCGCCGTTCGGTCGAGCGTGTCAAGCATCGCGTTGAGAACTGTATCCACCGCATCGTCGGTCACTACACCTGCTGGCAGCGCCTCAGCAAACGCCGAAGGAACGATATGGATGCCGTGCGATTCGAGACTTTCAATGAATCCGCCAATCTCGGTGTTCGTCCCGCGGCGTACAGATATAATATCATGGCCGAAAAGCAGCGCTTTCTGTCTGAAATGCTCCAGTCTGCACAGGTAGGGATTGAATGTGTTAGTTTCATGTAACATTCCGCCGATCATGACCCGTTTCGACATATGCGCTCCTTTTACAAGACTTTCATTTCCTCAATGCTCCAACGATTTACAGAATCAGCCGGCACAGCAAAGTATATTTTATACTATGAGGCAATTTCAAAAGTCGGGATATTGCCCGAAAGAGAGCCTTGACGTGCTCCCTTCGATAAGGGGGTATCTTCGTAACTCATTGATTCATATAATCCTCCTGTTTTTCGGACAAGCCACTTGTTAAGGGGGATATATTTTTAAATCGGTCGAAGTTGTGACTTTTGAAATTGGCTCCTATCATAAAAGAAAAACCCTGTGAACGGCAATTTGTTCGCAGGTTCAAAATTCTTGTTCTTTATTCAGTATCTTGATAAATTATGAGTATCATGTTCATATGACCGTTTAGGCCAATCACGCTGCTGCATCAATCGTAGCTCTCGTCGGCTGAGGGAAATGAACCGTCTCTCACGTCTTTGATATACTGTTCGATACCTTTGATCGCGTCGACTGCAAGGCCGGCATATCTCCGCGCAAATTTCGGGCTAAAAGCGCGGTATAAACCGAGAATGTCCTCGGTAACCAGTATCTGGCCGTCGCACTCCGGTCCTGCGCCGATGCCTATGGTCGGGATCGAGATTTTACAGGTGATATCTCCGGCAAGAGCTCGGGGTATTTTCTCCATGACTACCGCGAATGCGCCAGCCTCCTCAACCGCACAGGCATCTTCTATCAGTTTTTTTCTATTATCGCGCCCCTGCACTTTGAATCCGCCCAGCGCATTGACCGATTGCGGTGTTAGACCGACATGTCCGAGCACCGGAATACCCACATCGACAATCTTCCGGATCGAGTTTTTCATAGTCACACCACCCTCAAGTTTCACAGCGTTGCAGCCAGTGCGTTTCATCACCGTGCCGCAGTTTCGTACCGCCTCCTCGGCGTTGACCTGATAGCTCATGAACGGCATGTCCACTACAACAAAACTATCCGGTACCGTCCTGGCGACAATTTCACCGTGATAGATCATCTCATCAAGTGTGACCGGGATGGTCGTATCGCGTCCCTGAAACACATTCCCGAGAGAATCGCCGACCAGAATCAGATCTACCCCCGCCTCTGCGAGAAATTCGGAAAACAGAGAGCTGTATGCTGTCAGCGCGGTGATTTTCCTACCCCCGTCTTTCATGCGTTTGAAGTCGTCAACATTTAATGACTTGGTGCTCATCATATTCCTCTTGGATTATAGAATGTGATGCCGCTGTGATTATCGACAATTTTTTCTACAAGATCGTCCAAATGTTCGCCGCTCTCAACAAAATCGATTTCATCGGTGTTGACAATAAATACCGGCGCATCGGAATAATGAAAAAAGAAATCATTATACGCCGTATTCAGCGCCTCGAGGTATTCGCGGGAGATGTTTTTCTCATAATCCCTGTTTCGTTTGGCTATATTGCGCAGCAGCCGTTCGGTCGAGGCCTGAAGATACACCACAAGCTGCGGCGGTTTGATTTTCGGCGCGAGAACCTCCCACAAAGTATTATATAAATCAAGTTCGTTATCGTCAAGGTTGACTGTGGCGAAAATCCTGTCTTTCTCGAACAGGTAGTCGACAATAAGCGGGGAGTTGAACAGATCCGGAAGCGGCAGTTCAAGATGCTGTTTGAACCGTGAAATCAGATAAAAAAGCTGCGTTTTGAATGCAAATTCTTTCTGAGATTTGTAAAAATCCCTGATAAACGGATTCGATTCGAAATTCTCGAGCACAGACATTCCGCCGAGTTTTTCTTTCAGCAGTTTACAGAGGCTTGTTTTCCCAACCCCAATCACACCCTCGACAACGATATAGTTGTATTTACATTCGAATGTATTGGTGTTTGCATGCTGATTCATAAGGTGCATTTTCCAATCGTCCGGTTATGACAGCGTTCGAATCGCCGTTATAACAGTTTCAGTCCTGAGACAAACGATATTCCCTCATCCGGTATTTCCTCACGCAGTTCCGCAACCGTTTTACCAAGTACAGGATGAACTGCATCGGGCGCAATATCCGCCAACGGATACAGCACAAATGCCCGCTCAGCCATCAACGGATGCGGGATTTGTAAGCCGTGTTCGTCAATATTTACCCCCCCATACAACAGAATATCGATGTCGATAATCCGCGGTCCCCATTTCTGCGTTCTCACCCGCCCCATCTCATTCTCGATGGTCATACATGCATCGAGAAGCTGCCTTGGATCGAGACCGGCAGTAATTATCGCCGCAGCATTATAAAAGTCGGGCTGTTCGACACCGCCGACCGGTTTTGTCTCGTATACCGGCGAAACGCATGCTACCGTAATGCCTGAAATACCGTTCAAACGTTTAACCGCCGTGCGGAGATTCGCAACTCTGTCGCCCATATTCGACCCGAGACCGAGATAGGCGATACTACCTAAATCGTTCGTTTTAATTCAACCTCGACCGTTTCAAATGGTATGTTCAGCGGGGCTTTCGGCTTACGTACTCTCACTATAAGCTCCCCTGAAAGAATTAATCCGCTCAGGCTTTCAATAATCCGTCCCGCGAGTCGTTCTATAAGCTCACAGCTTTCTCCATTTACAACCTCGGCTACTCCCGCAGCAACTGTCGAGTAATCAATCGTATCGTCAATACTATCGCTTACAGAAGGACCCGAAAGAGAGGTATGCAGTTCGACATCGACCTCAAACGGCTGTTCATTCATCTTTTCTTCGGGCCGAATTTGAAGGCAGGTGGGTCTTCTCCTCGCTATTCTCGTTGTAGAAGGCAAAGGGCTTTTCGCCCTTGACCTTCGGGTCGAAGAAGAACGTCCCCTCGGTTCCGCCGCGGCAGGCGTACTCCCATTCCGCTTCGGTGGGAAGACGGTACTTCTTCCCCGTCACGCGGGACAGCCACTCGCAGTACGTCATGGCTGAGTGATGCGACATCGTAATGGCCGGCCGCTTGCCTCGGCCCCATCCCTGATCGGGATTGCCCCACGGGGGCGTGGGGCCGGAGATGGCATCGACGTCCTCGGTCTTCATAGCAACCGTATCCGACGACAGGCCCTCGCTCGCCGTGGCGGGATAGAAGGCCTCG
>CAZCDQ010000200.1:0-4621 GCA_964497605.1 uncultured bacterium | reverse complement strand
CATAATAACCCAAAATCAGGCTTATATCGTGTACTTGCGGAGTTAACTCGATAGCCACTTAATAAAATTGACGGAGAATTGAAATGAATAATATGTTTACTGATAGAGTAAAAAAAGTACTTCAGTATGCCCGTGAGGAATCCTCCCGGCTCGGGCACGACTATATCGGCACAGAACATCTGCTTTTAGGGCTTGTTAAGGAAGGTCAGGGTGTTGCTGTCGCGGTATTATCGAACCTCGGCATTCAGCTTGACGCGCTCAAAAAATCCATCGAGGATGCGGTTCAGTCCTCTTCCAGCGCGATGATGCTTTCCGAGGTACCGTTCACTCCGATGGCAAAACAGGTGCTCGAACTCGCAACACAGGAAGCGCGCGAAATGAGCAACAATTATATAGGGACCGAGCATCTTCTTCTTGCGCTTGCAAAGAACAAGAACGGTATTGCCGCACAAATTTTGAGCGTTTTCGGAACCGATTACAAAGCGGTGAAACAGGAGGTTGCCAGCATCCTGTCGGGACACATGGCTCCACAGGACTCGACCTCGGCGATAACGCAGGACAAAAATAACCTGCCATTTATTGAGCATTACGGACGAAATCTTACTAAACTTGCTAAAGAAGGAAAACTTGATCCCATCGTCGGCCGCGAGCATGAAATAGAGCGTATGAGCCAGATTCTCTCCCGGCGCAAGAAAAACAATCCGGTGCTCATCGGCGAACCGGGCGTCGGAAAAACCGCTATCGTCGAGGGACTTGCCCAGCGAATCGCGGAATCGAACGTTCCACACAACCTTATCGAAAAACGGCTCATCTCACTCGACATGGGCAGTCTTGTTGCGGGGACGAAGTACCGCGGACAATTCGAGGAGCGTGTAAAATCGATTCTTACCGAGCTTGCAAAAACGAAAGATGTGATCATATTCATCGACGAGATTCACACAATTGTTGGCGCCGGATCGGCCGAGGGTACTCTTGATGCCTCGAATATGTTCAAGCCCGCTCTTGCACGGGGCGAGCTTCAGTGTATCGGTTCGACCACTCTTGACGAATACCGCAAGTATATCGAAAAGGACGGTGCGCTTGAACGCAGGTTCCAGCAGATCATTGTTGACCCACCCTCGCAAGAGGATACGGTTAAAATTCTCGAATGCCTGAGAAGCCGGTACGAAGATCATCATAATGTCAAAATCACCGACAATGCACTGGCTGCGGCGGCACGGCTCAGCGACCGTTATATTTCGAATCGGTATCTACCAGACAAGGCTCTCGATCTGATTGACGAAACTTCCTCGAAAGTGCATCTCAAAGAGATCACACTTCCCGACGAACTCAAAGCGAAAGAGGCAACGATTACAGAAATTGAGGATGAAAAAAATAAAGCCATCGAGGAGCAGGATTACGAGAATGCCGCAAAACTCCGTGACCGTGAACGCACTCTCAAAGATGAACTCGACGCCGAGAAATCCAAATGGAAAGAGAAAGCTTTCAGCGAAATTGTCGAGGTGACCGAGGACGATGTTGCCGCGGTAACAAGTTCCATAACCGGCATTCCGCTGTTCAGAATGGCAAAATCGGACACCGAGCGGTTGATCAACATGGAAAACGAGCTTAAAAAACGAATTATCGGTCAGGATACCGCCGTGTCTGCGGTGTCGAAAGCTATTAGACGGTCGAGAGCCGGATTAAAAGATCCCATGCGACCCATTGGATCATATATGTTTCTTGGCCCGACCGGAGTCGGAAAAACGGAACTTGCGCGTGTGCTTTCGGAATATTTGTTCGAGGATCCAAGCGCGCTTATACGTATTGATATGTCCGAATATATGGAAAAATTCAATGTATCGAGGCTTGTCGGAGCCCCTCCGGGATATGTTGGATACGAAGAAGGCGGCCAACTCACCGAGCGTGTACGCAGAAAACCATATTCTGTGGTATTGCTGGACGAGATCGAGAAAGCGCATCCCGAAGTGTTTAACATGCTGCTCCAGATTTTCGATTCGGGGCATATCACTGACAGTTTGGGACGTCAAGTCGATTTCAAAAATACTATCATCATTATGACCTCAAACCTCGGGGCCCGTCAGATCGGTGTCGGAAAAAATCTCGGATTCCATTCTGTAGATTTCGAGGACGATTATAAATCGATGGAAAAGAAAGTGCTGAGCGAACTTAAAAAGGCATTTAATCCAGAATTCATCAATCGTATAGATGAAACTGTCGTTTTTGGTTCGCTATCGATGGAGTCGGTGATAGAGATTATTGATATTCTCATCGACGATGTCAGAAAACGGCTTCATGATAAAAATATTGAATTGAGAATGACCAAAAAGGCGAAAGAATATATCGCAAAGGAAGGCTATAATCCCATGTACGGGGCCCGGCCGCTAAAAAGAGCGATTCAGCAGCACATCGAAAATCCCCTTTCCGAAGAACTTATTCACGGCCGATTTGTCGAGGGAAATGTTATTCAGATCGATGCTAAATCGGACAAACTCGTTTTCAAAGAACTTTCGAATTACTCGAAAACCGCGAAAAAGACCGAGTGATGGCAACGGCCGTCTGAAAAATCTTGTTTAGAGCGCTTCAACCTTATTGCGGGGGAAGCGCTCTAATCATATAGGGGTGTCGGGTTAATCGTTAGTGGAGAATATAACCGTTGAAAAGTAGAATCTGGGTTCTAATAATGTTTGTGTTGCTGGTGACAATTATTGGCGGATACGTCACCGCGTTCAGAATTTTCGACATCAACGAAAAAGCGGGTATCTACATTAATAAACAGATATCTCAGTCACTGGGTATCGACGTTTCTTTCGACTCAATTTATATTCTCCCCTGGTCGATCAGAATAAACAACATAAACCTGAATCTTGCGGATGCTTCCAACGGAAACACTGCACTACCCCTCCGAATAAATGCGAAACAGATGCGGATCGCTTTCAATATTATTACACTCCTCAGAAACCGTTTACGGCCTGTTCTCGGCACACAGAAAATATTTATCGACGAACCTCGGTTTATTTGGCTGCTCGATCATGAGCGTCCTTCCACCGCTATTGTAGACAGCACAAAATTAAATACATCCGACAAAGTTTCTTTCGGAAATCTCCCTCCAATACGCATAAACATCGTGCATGGATCATTCGTGTTTCAGCGCGGCGACTCAACATTCGTGTGGGCGGACCAGGTCAGCGGCTGGCTCGGCGGCACCAGCAGCACTTCGGTCACGGAGTTGAGTATCGAAGGTCGTGTTCTTTCGGAATCACTCAATACAACCTGCAGAGGCACGATCGACTCCGAGAACAATACCGTCTCAATCCTCATTGCCGGGGATTCGTGCGACCTAAGCAATGACGGTATTGGGCTTTTATTCGGGGACATTCAGTCACGGTCGGGATTGCTCGGTTTCGATGTTACGTACGAGCTTATGGACGGTGTTTCGTCGCTTGACGGCACCTATTCGATACACGGTGGATCGTTTGCGCTGAAAAACCTTAATATCGGTGTGACCGAACTGAATATAGAGGGGCACCTCAATGAAAACGAAGTGATTTTCGATACTGCCGCCGGCCGTATTTGGAATGTCACTCCGACAATGTCCGGACATTTACGCCTAAATCCGGAACCAACCCTTGAATTCGATATGTCTGCAAACGGAATCGATGTCTCAAAGGCGCTGTCTGAATTATATCCCGGAAAAAATAAGTATCCCGCGGGATCAATGAACCTTACCGCATCGTTGAACGGCCCGATCAGCAATATTGAGACCCGCGCCAGTGTATCCATGGACAGCCTCGTGTATGGCGATGAAACCGTTCACAGCATTTCCGCTGATCTCAGTTACGAACAGAACAGACTATCAATCGAAACGCTCGATGCCCGTTATCGCAATTTTGAGATTGATGTTTCCGGGGTGAGTGATCTGTCCGGCGGAACCGATGCGAAAAGCGTCGATGCGTTCGTTTCCGTGCATAATCCGCTCGTTTCTGAAACGACATACTCGATGCGGTTTACCGGCACAGTGAATATTCCGAATGACGAATACTATTCCGACCTGAAAATCACTACAGACAATACCACCGATGAACTGGGTGCGCGTCTTGTCTATATGAACGGCAATCTCGATTATACACTGACAAATCCGTATCTGAATATGACAGGCACGATACGAAACTTGCGTGATAATGCCGAAATAACCTCGACAGTGAATTTCAAACAGATGCCGGCGTTAAAATATTTCGGTTACGAAAGAGAGGGGCTTATTGTCGACGGTTCGGGAACCATTACGGGCACGTTCGACTCAATTGCGCTTGATGGAGAATTCAGGCTGCTCTGGGGAAGAATGGTAAATTCACTGCTTGTGGGTAATGCCGTATTCGAAAATGTGTTTGATGATTCACGTTCGGTCACTGTCAAAGCGCAACTCGAAGATCATCACATTTTTCACTCAAAAACATTAACATGGGACATTTCAGCAAAATCCGATTTTAAAATTTTCGATTCCGTTGTAACCGACAGTGAGGGCGCAATATTGGCGCTCGGTCTTGATCCTGAATCCGGCGAACTTTCAGGCCGTCTCGACCTCGATGAGTTTCCGCTCGAATGGATCATCGACATATTCCTC
>CAZCDQ010000199.1:0-4630 GCA_964497605.1 uncultured bacterium | reverse complement strand
AGCTGTTATGTCAAATTCAGTGATTTTTTTCAAAAGTCCGTCGTGCTCCATCTGTAAATCAGTCACTCCAATTTTCGATGAGATTGCGTCAAAATTCAAAGATTTGGTGAATACTGAAAAAGTCGATATTACCAAGGATGTTCAGAAAGCGGTTGATAACACTGTGATGTCTGTCCCGACAATTCTGTTTATAAAGGACGTCAATGAAATCGAACGGTTTACCGGGATGGTATCCCGTGAAAATCTTGAAGAAGCGTTTGAACGTTTATTAAGGAATATGCTTTATGGATAATCTTTCCCAAATAATATTGAATTATTTATCCGGAGGCAATCCCGCCGCGTATGTATTCGTTCTCGCCGCCGGTATTCTGACAAGTTTCACACCGTGCGTGTACCCGGTCATTCCAATCGTCGTCGGATACATCGGCGCAAGCCAGGTCAAATCGAGAATGAAAGCGTTCCTGCTGTCTGTGTCTTACGTTGTCGGCATGGCGGTTACGTTCTCGGCGCTCGGGATAGTCGTCTCCCTGACCGGAATGCTGTTCGGAAAAATCCAAACAAATCCCTGGACACATATATTTGTCGGTAATATTATCCTTATCATGGCGCTGTGGTTTCTTGATATCATAACCATTCCCCTACCTTCGTTCGCCTCGCCTCGTATCAAAAGCAAAGGATTTGTCCCGGCGTTTTTTGTCGGATTGGCCTCGGGTATCATCGCCGCACCCTGCACAGCCGCAGTGCTGGTCATCATCCTCTCGTATGTCGGTTCGCAACAGAATATCATATTCGGCGGGACAATCCTGTTTACCTATGCAATGGGGCTCGGTACAGTCCTGATCATTGCCGGAACGTTTACCGGATTTATCAATACACTGATGAAATCCGAGCGCTTATCTCTCATTGTGAAAAAGGTGTTCGGAATCGGGCTTGTTCTCCTTTCGCAATACTTTTTTATCAAAGCTGGAAACTTATTTTAGGGTACAACTAGTGTAAATGATACCAGAAAGGAGAACGTCATGAAATATTTATGGATAATAATAATTGCTCTTATACTGGCAGGATGCGGAGGAAATAACGATAAAAATGCCTCGAACGAAAGTATTCCTGCTTTATGGAATGCTGAATCTGCTCCTGCGGTGAAAGCGCCTAATTTTTCGCTGACCAACATGAACGGTGAAACGGTTGCGCTATCAGATTTCAGCGATAAACCGGTTCTTTTAGTTTTTTGGGCGACATGGTGCCCCCACTGCAAAGCGGAAATACCGAAACTGAAAGAGATTCATGCCGAAAACAACGACGAAGAGTTCAAGATTCTGGCGCTCAGTGTCGATGATAATGCCGACAAACTAAAGGATTTTACAGATGAAAACGGCATTGTATATACCGTACTTTACGACGAGGGTACCGAAATAGCAAAATCATATGAAGTTGTAGGAATTCCCGCACATTTCGTTGTGGACAGTGACGGTAACAGATTCTTTTACGGGCCGAATATCGATAACGCTCTGGGAAAAATCGAGTCGCTCCTGAATGCGATGTAACCGATTCACGCCCAGCAATTTTTCCTGCATTACTTTTACGTATCAAATTCTTTCGCACTAATGGTCGGATAATTTCATCCCCATCCGACTGCGGTACATAATAAAACACACGCGTCATCGATAGGTTAACTTATCTCCGATACCCTCTTCACTGCCGGACACACTATATTTCAAGCCTGAACCATAACCGGAAACGCTCTGTTATACAGGCAGCCGTCCTACGACTGCTCTCCGAGAATGGTCACACCAACCTCTTCCGCAACCGCACGAAGATTTTGCTGAACCTTCACATAGTCCTCCCTGCTCCGCATAAACTCGAGCATGAACGCGCGCTGGTGCCCCATTTGGCTCAGCCGTTTCAGATAAGTGTGGTAATCGATCTCGCCCTCGCCGAGCACGACCCAACTCATGGCCGGAAGCATCGAATTCTCCCACCGGATATCCTTACAGTGAGCATAGCAGATATCTTCCCCGAGCAGGTCGAAACACCGGTTTATAAGTTCTGTCGAGCGGTAGTAGTTACGCGGGCTGATCATATTCTGCGGATCGAGACAGACTTTAATACGGTTGGATCCAACCTCCTCTTTCAGACGGACATGCGCCATCGGATTATTGATATGTGTCGGATTGAGGGCCTCGACTGCGAGATCGACCGGATATCCCTCGGTCGCCTTGACCAGACGTTGCATCGCAGCGACAGCTTCGTCCCACACCGCTTTTGTCCAGTTATCCCTGTGCGGGCTGTTTGCGGCACGGGGATTCTTGCCGCCGGTGTGGCTGACCACGAATTTCAGTCCAAGCCGCGCCGCGGTCTCGATGGAGCGGACACGCCGCTTGAAATTGGCTTCTTTCCGTTCGGGATCGGGATGGATGTCATTGCAAAACACGTGGATGGTGTAATAAAGAAAATCGTTCGCTTTAAGCGCGTCGTTGAGTTCGCGAATCTGTGAATCGGTGACCTGATACCACTCGTCGGAGGATTCCGCCGCAGTATATCCCAACGCTTTGAGTTCTTTTATATGAGCGTCGATATCGCCCATGCGGTTGTACTCTAGACAATGCCTCGTGCAGCTCAGGCGGATATGTGTCGTGCCGGCAGTTATCGCCCGGTTGGCATCGGGCACGGGGCTCCACTGGGTCAGGAATTCCTCGCCCCAGACATCGGGCAGTTCGGCGCGCGTTTTATCCGCTGCCGGGGTTTCGTTCTGCGACTGTGCACATGAGGATGCGAGAATGCCGCTTGCGGCAGCGGCGCTGGTTGAAAGGGCGGTTCGGCGAGAGATTTTGTCAGTCATTCTGATGCTCCTTGAGATGGATGTAGTGTTTATGAATCTTTCTGTGATTTCAATATATCACGGAAAGAGTTATTAAGCAAAAGAATATGGAAGAAAGAGAGTTGAAATAAAAGAAAAAACATCAGGTGATCCATTTATGATACTTCTTGTGAAGTATTTCACATATCACAATAATAAACCTTGCATTATCACAATAAATTCATTATTTTGTACAAAGTTAGTATTCTTTTATTTATTTACCGAAGTTTATCTGCGTTATAGCTCGTCAAAATATCCTGTTTTTGTTTGTAAACGAGACCATGCCGCCGGCAATCTCGGTTTAAACACAACAGGAGTCATATGAAGTCCTACAGTTTCGAACAATTACATCTCAACACATCAATTCTCAGCGCATTACAGAAAAAGGGTTATGAGTATCCCACCCCGATTCAGGAGGCGGCGATTCCGCTTGTTCTCGCGGGGAAAGACCTTCTCGCAACCGCTCAGACCGGTACCGGCAAAACGGCGGCTTTTTCGCTGCCGATGCTTCATATGATGCATGAACGGCCGGTTTCAGGAAAACGGCATATCCGCGCGCTTATCCTAACCCCAACCCGTGAGCTTGCACTTCAGGTTGAGGAAAGCTTTCGCACCTACGGCAGCAATCTGAAACTGCGCACGGCGGTGATACTCGGCGGCGTTTCCGCGCGGCCGCAGATAAAAGCCCTTAACAGAAATCCCGAAATTCTCGTTGCGACACCGGGACGTTTGCTCGATCTCATGAATCAGGGATATCTCCGGCTTAACAGAATCGAAACGCTCGTGCTTGACGAAGCCGATCGTATGCTCGATATGGGGTTTATCGCCGATGTACGCAAAATCATGTCAAAAATACCGCCGAAACGTCAATCGCTGCTTTTTTCAGCAACATTGTCGCCGGAAATACAAAATCTGGCATCGGATATGCTTCTCGACCCGTCGATTGTGGCGGTGAAACCCTCCGCATCGGTTGCAGACAATATAGAGCAGAAAGTGCTGTTTGTCGACCATCAGGACAAGCGTAGTCTTCTCTCGGATATTCTGGGCGAGGATACGGTTGTAAGGGCGCTTGTATTTTCACGGACGAAACGTATCGCGGACCGTCTCAGAAGACATCTCTCGACACACGGTATTACCGCAGAAGCTATCCATTCTGATAAAACCCAGAACGCCCGTCAGCGCGCACTCGCGGCATTCGACCGCGGTAAAGTGAAAGTCCTGATCGGAACTGATATTGTCGCACGGGGAATCGATGTCAAAGGGATTACCCATGTCATCAATTACAATCTCCCCGAAGATCCCGAGAATTATGTGCATAGAATCGGCAGAACTGCACGGGCCGGCGCAAATGGTATCGCACTTTCGTTTTGCGAGGCAAAAGAGGTAGTATCTCTCATGAGCATCGAGAAACTGACGAATCAGCAGCTCACTGAATTTGCCGATCATCCATTTCATTCCAACTTTGTTTCGGGAATGCACAAACGCCGTTCGGCTCCCCCTCGCGTTGTACCTCCTTTCGGACGGCACCGCAGCAAGTCAAAATCATCCGGCGGCAGACGGCACATCCGATAATTTTTAAAACCATATCATGATATTTCTGCAAAAAGGCGTTATTTCTCTTATTGAAATTACGCCTTTTCAAATTCCACAGTAATTTTTTTATTTCTTATACATTCATATTTCATTTTTGAGTAGACTATTATCATAGGAGGAGGAGGAGTTTATCAAGTCTGCGGCCGCAACGCTGAGCGTCTGGATGCTACCCTCCGAAAC
>CAZCDQ010000198.1:0-4706 GCA_964497605.1 uncultured bacterium | reverse complement strand
AAACCCTTCTCGCAAAACGGATGGGAAAGACTCGAATTATCGCCGAAACGGGCGCCGGCCAGCACGGCGTTGCAACGGCAACCGCGGCAACTTTATTCGGATTCCCCTGTGAGATATTCATGGGTAAGGAGGATATGCACAGACAGTCGCTGAATGTCTTTAGAATGAGACTGCTCGGCGCAACGGTCACCGAGGTTACGACCGGTTCAATGACACTGAAAGACGCAATAAACGAGGCAATGAGGAATTGGGCGCTTACCTGTGAGCACACATTCTACGTTTTTGGATCTGTCCTCGGGCCGCATCCGTTCCCCATGATGGTACGCGATTTCCAGAGCGTTATCGGTAGAGAAGCGAAAGCACAAATTATCGAAAAGGAGGGACGTCTGCCCGATGTACTGGTCGCGTGTGTCGGCGGAGGATCCAATTCAATGGGTCTTTTCTATGAATTTCTCGACGATGATGAAGTACGTATGATCGGCGTCGAAGCGGGTGGAAGAGGAAGCGGGTACGGCGAACATGCCGCGCGATTCCTCACCGGAAAACCGGGTGTGCTGCACGGTACGTATTCTTATATCCTCGAAGATAAAAACGGTCAGATTAGCCCGACACATTCTGTTTCCGCCGGACTTGATTACCCATCAATCGGTCCGGAGCATATGCTGCTTGCATATTTCAAACGGGCCGAATATACGCTTGCGACGGATAGCGAATGTATCGAGGCTTTTCAGGTACTCGCCGAAACCGAAGGTGTTATCCCAGCCCTTGAAAGCGCTCATGCGGTTGCCCATGCGATAAAGCTGGCTCCTCAGCTCGATTCGGAAAGCATTATGATCATCAATCTAAGCGGCCGCGGCGATAAAGACATCAACACGGCAATCGAAAACATCGACCTTGAAAGATAAATATGCGGGCTCTGGAAAAAACATTTAAAGAATTACAATCAGCTGGCAGAAAAGCTTTTATCGCCTATATCACAGCAGGCGATCCCACTATCGAATCGACTATAAATCTTGTCAAAGAACTTGAGGCGAACGGTGTCGATATTATCGAACTCGGCGTCCCGTTTTCCGATCCTGTTGCGGATGGTCCGGTGAATCAGGAGGCTGCTCAGCGAGCGCTTAAAAACGGTGTCAATCTTAAAATGATACTTGACGCTGTAAAAACGATTCGGCGTGAATCGGAAATTCCGATCGTTTTCTTTTCTTATATCAATCCAATTATTGCGTATGGTATGGAACGTTTTGTCGCTGATGCCAAAAAGAGCGGGCTCAGCGGGGCACTTATTCTCGACATGCCGCCGGAAGAGGCGGGGAAATATAAAATGCTCATGGAAGAGAAGGGTCTCGACACAATTTTCCTCGTTTCACCGATAACGCCGCCTGATCGTATAGAACATATTGTAAAACACGCCTCCGGTTTTGTATATTATGTATCGCAGATGGGTGTTACCGGTGAACGTACCGATATTTCCGTGACAATACCCCGGATGGTCAGAGTGATCAGGCGCCTGACAGATGTGCCTGTCGCAGTAGGATTCGGGATTTCTTCGCCCGAACAGGTCAGAGGAATCGCCGAACACGCCGACGGGGTGATTGTTGGAAGTTCAATTGTGAAACGTATTGGTGAAAAAGGAAACATTCCAGGTTTTGAGAAGGAAATTGGAGCGTTTGTAAAGACGCTTACCGCACCGCTGAAGGGAGAATAAGTATGGACGATATTGCCGATTGGCGTAAATGCATCGATGACATTGACGATCAAATCCTCCGACTATTGAACAAACGCGCCGGATGCGCAATCGAAATCGGAAAAATCAAATCGGCAAAAGGAATCGAGGTAACCGACAAAGCTCGTGAGGATAAAATTATTGCCCGCCTGAAAGCATTAAATCAAGGTCCGCTGTCGGATGAAGCGGTCGAAACGCTTTTTAAGTGCCTGATAAACGAATCTAAAAATCTCGAATGAGATTACAGAGAAAAATACGTAAATATTTCTATTTTTAGTGCTTGCTTTTTATTACGATAATTTCTATTTTTATTTTCCAAATTAATGCATTTATTTTTACACTCATTTTGAAAGGTTTATCAATGGCTTATGTGATTTCAGATGAATGCACCATGTGTGCAACGTGCGTTGACGTATGTCCTGTTGAAGCGATTTCCGAGGGTGACACAAAGTATGTGATCGATCCCGAATTGTGCACCGATTGCGGTACATGTGCAGACGAATGTCCCGTTGAGGCAATCTCGGCCGGATAATTCATCTTTATTAAATTTATAAAAGCCCCGTATTCTCTCTGGATATGGGGCTTCTTTTAATCGACTTTTTAATATATTCATTTGCAAACGTCTTCAAATGCCTGCATCCGGAGTTTCTTTCATGTCGAAATATATACTATCCGTTTTTTTAATTATTTTATTTATAATCATTGTTGGCTGTGGTATGAGTTTTCAGGAATTCGCACTTGGGGCACGGCCTCCCGGACGTACAATTGAGTCAACCTCACATCCCGCCTATCCAAAGGGCATCAAATGTTATGTATGTCATAAAGAAGATCGTCTCCAGGAGGAATTTCACCTTAAATACAGTATTAACTGTGAAGAGTGTCATAGATTAACCACATGGATGGCCTATGATTATCACCATGAGGAATGGGAATTGGGTACGCATCGAAAAATGCATTGCAACAAATGCCATACCGAAATGGCATTATATGTGTTCAGCAGTTACCAGTGTTTCGGATGCCATCACGATGAAACTGTGATTACTGAGGAGCATAAAGCCCGCGGTTATTCTGATATATCTAACTGCATCCGATGCCATACAGGTTCAGAAACCAATAATGCTGTTTCACAGGGAAATGTATCACAATAATGTATAGAATCAGAATGCCTCTGCAAATGTGATATACGTTGAGTTGGTATCGTACCCGAACGCAATATCGAATCTTACACACAAATTATTCTCTTTATCGATATAATATCTCAACCCGGTACCGTAACCCATATGATATTTCTCGGCAAACAAATCGCCGAATTCATTGGATACACGTCCGGTCGCCGCAAATACGATACCGCCTATCGGTCCCCAGATTGGAAAACGTATGTCCTGCTGAACAAGTATGAGTTTTTCCCCGAAAAATCTGTTGTATTCGTATCCTCTTAGGCGCCCATCGCCGCCAAGGCTTGGGAGCAGATAAAACGGTATATCGCCCCCTGAATCGACAATCCAGAACATGCTGCCGAATACGAGTTCTGATAACGGATTTCTGAAATGACGGATATCAACCGAAAAGGTGTTGAATGCTCCTCCGTCGTCCTGAAACATATATCCCTGATATTCGAGTTTCGCGAGTGTGCCTGTTTTGGTCGCAAGATAGTTATCGCGGCTGTCCCAGAGAATGGCGATGCCGGGGCCGGCATCGAAACGCCCCGAACTCCATGAAATATCACCATTTTTAATATGTCCAT
Source organism: uncultured bacterium (assembly GCA_964497605.1). Lineage (GTDB taxonomy): Bacteria > Latescibacterota > Latescibacteria > Latescibacterales > Latescibacteraceae > Latescibacter. The sequence continues at coordinate 1,236 of CAZCDQ010000198.1, read as the reverse complement.
TTGGTTCTGCTTTCACTAACGCATGATTACCCAGAGATAGTTGGGTTCTTATTTTTATCCGATTTATTACCGCTCGTTCGTAATACAGTTTTAACACAAAGGATTCAGGTGTATATTTTTCCGGATCTTCATTTTTCGTATCATTTCCAAGACCAAAAAACAACGAGGGATATTTTTGATAGTTTAGCATTTGATAGAAACGGCTTTTACTGTTATTAAACAGATGCTGCCACCGTACCGAAAACGTGAACTGTTTCTTTTGCGTGTAGATAGCCGACGTTTCCAAAGTCGAGGTTTTCGAGCCGGGGACACTATATCCGTAGACACCAGCGAATCCGACGCCAACACCGGTGTCGGTCGAATACATTACAACCGGAAGCACAAAAGGACGGGATTTATTGGTGTCCTTATCCGAATCGATCTCTTCACACAATAAAAAAGATGAATGCATGAAACTGACTATGAAGAGCGTAATAAGCGTTTTTTTCATATATGACCTTTGTGAAGAATATGAAAGTGTTTATATTTGAGAGTGAATTGTTCTGTTCAACGTATAAATATACGAAATTTAATACTTGAATATTAGTTCTTTATTACGAAGACACAGGGAGGATTACGATGAAATGCCCGGTATGCGCACAGGAAATGAAAGAAGAGGATTTCGGCGGTGTATTGGTGGACGTATGCGAAAGCGGCTGCAAGGGAATATGGTTCGACTGGGCTGAAATAATCAAGCTCGATGAATCGAATGAGGGATTGGGGAAAGCCCTTGAAGCCGCACTGAAGTACCCGCAAACAAACGATGAAAATCGCGGCAATTTAAATTGTCCGAAATGCGGCGTGAGTATGCACAAACACAAGTATAAAGCCTCGAAAGCGATTACAGTGGACGAATGTTATGTCTGCGGTGGTTTTTTTCTCGATTCGGGTGAACTCAGTGTTATCCGCGAGACATTTATGAGCGAGCAAGAGGAGAAAGAATATAACAAAGCCCTTCTCGAAGATATCCCGGAATTTCAAAAGGCCCGGCTCGATCTCGTTCAGCAGAAGAAACGGGCGGAGGCGGTGCGAAAATACACTCGGTTTCTCCGGCTCAGTTATTATATGACCGGTAAATAACAAATTTATATCTTTTCTTACGGCTTTGTTTGTGTTATATTAGTAACTTATCATTTAAACGTTACGGAGAGGTGTCCGAGCTGGCCGAAGGAGCACGACTGGAAATCGTGTACTGGC
>CAZCDQ010000197.1:0-4964 GCA_964497605.1 uncultured bacterium | reverse complement strand
AATAATTTGAGTTTATAAAGATGAGAAATTTTGGGTAAGACTATTTCATATAACAGGTAAGTTAAAGGAAAAATTGCCCAATTATCTACTCCCCAAACCTCCCCCCCAAATCTTTCCTATATTTCACCAAATCAATCGACACACCCGCAACACCGTCACCCATCGCCGCCTCGGCGACCGCGGCGGAGGCCTCGACCAGGACACGGCGGTCGAACGGTTTCGGGATAAGATAGTCCGGCCCGAATGCGAGATCGATACCGCCGTAGGCATCGGATATGTAGGCGGGAACGTCTGTGCGTGCAAGGTCGGCGAGGGCGTTCGCGCAGGCGATTTTCATGTTCATGGTGATCTCGGTTGCCCGGACATCGAGCGCGCCGCGGAAAATGAACGGAAATCCGAGCACATTGTTGATCTGGTTGGGATAATCCGACCGTCCGGTGGCGATATAGGCGTCCGTCCGCGCCTCGACAATCAGTTCCGGCAGGATTTCGGGTTCGGGATTCGCCATGGCGAAAATCGCGGGAGCGGGCGCCATGCTTTTTACCATGTCTTGGGTGACAAGACGGGGCAGCGAAACGCCGATGAATACATCGGCACCGCTCATGGCATCCTCGAGCGAACGGCATCCGGTTTCGGCGGCAAACGAGACTTTCTTTTCAGTGAGGTCGGAGCGGCCGCTGTGGATGATTCCTTTTGAGTCGCACATGAGAATGTTTTTTGCCCCGGCATACCGGAACAGCTCGCCGATTCGTATGCCCGCCGCGCCGCCGCCGTTGATGACAATGTTGATATCCCCGATATTTTTGCCGGTGAGATGAAGGTAATTAATCAGTCCCGCATAGCTGATAATTGCTGTGCCGTGCTGATCGTCGTGGAATACCGGTATATCGAGTGTGACACGGAGACGGTCCTCGATCTCGAAACATTCCGGCGCAGCGACATCCTCGATGTTGATTCCGCCAAACATAGGGGCGATACGGGCCACGGTTTTGACAAACGCGTCCGGATCGCTCCGCCCGGTGTCGCCGTCCGTGCGGATACCGGTCAGCGGAACCGGCCAGCCGTCCACACCCGAAAACGCTTTAAACAGGACCGCTTTCCCCTCCATGACCGGGATCGACGCCAGCGGGCCGATGTCGCCGAGACCGAGCACAGCGGTGCCGTCGGTGACCACCGCGACAAGATTGCTTTTGGCGGTATAGGTGAACACATCCTCGGGATTTGCCTGAATGGCTCGGCACGCCTCGGCAACACCGGGGGTATATGCGAGAGAAAGATCGACATCGTTTTTTAGCTCTTTTATCAGCTCAAGCCCTATCTTGCCGCCGAGATGATATTCGAGCGCCTGTTCAGTTGTAATTTTCTTGCTTGTTGTTTGCATTGGATGAATCCGGTTTATTTATAGAATATAGTGTGAATTCGATTTAATTGCCTTCGTGCCGTTTCCTGATATCCTTTTCGGCAGTCTCGATCTCTTTCTGGAGTTCATCGAGCCGTGCGAGTACCGGGTCGGGCAGAAGGTCGTGTCTCAGCGTCGTGCCGATGACGCGTTTACCGTCCATTTTGACACACCGTCCCGGGACGCCGACTACGGTGCAATCATCAGGAACTTCATTGAGTACTACCGCGTTTGCGCCGATATAAACATCATTGCCGATTGTAATCGAGCCAAGCACTTTCGCGCCGGCGCCGATGACGACATTGTCGCCAATCGTGGGATGGCGTTTGCCGGTTTCTTTTCCGGTGCCACCGAGGGATACGCCCTGGAAAATGGTGACATTTTTCCCGATTTTGGCCGTTTCTCCGATGACCACGCCGAACCCGTGGTCGATGAATATACCGCTCTCGATTTCCGCCGCCGGATGGATTTCGATGCCGGTCAGAATCCGCCCCAGAAACATGATGACATGCGGGATCACCGGAATATGCAAACGATGAATTACATGGGCGATACGGTACAGCACAACAGCGTGGAATCCGGGATAGGTAAGCAAAACGTTGAATAAACCCCAAAATCCGCGCGCAGCCGGGTCTCGGTCGAAAACAGCTTTGAAATCCTCGATTATTCTCATCTGGTTCTCGGTTTGCGGTCGTTTGAATTACAAGAGAATGCAATACCAGGGATCAAAGCTCCGAGGTATCGAATAACAAACCCCTCTGTCCCGAAGTTTCGGGACATCTCCCCTGCCAGGGGAGACTTTTATGTGCCAGCACGATGGGCGTCCCACTTTTCTTGGGGAAACCGCGAAGCGGAGGGGGCTATAAGTGTTCTTTACCCCGGAGTAGAATTCCGAGTAATTCTTTTGATTAAAATCTTACGGAAACAGCATGTTTTCTGAAAATTCGGTCATGAATTCAGGCAGCGCGGCAAGTTCCAAATGGTGCGCCTCATGCCTAATACGGTCTGCATCTTCGCGGACAGACCGTGAAAGCAGCGCCATTTTTGCACCTGTCGACGCTGCGTTACCGACAAACCGTATCCGCTCCGGCGGAATGCCGGGCAGAAGCCCAATCCGCTGTGCGCTGCTTTTCGTAATATAATTACCGAACGCCCCCGCTAAAAGGATTTCTTCGAGATCGTCCGCAGAAAGTTCCGATTTTCTAAGAATCAGATTGATTCCCGACCGTATGGCCCCTTTCGCGAGCTGAATCTGACGGATATCCTTTTGGGTGATGACAACAGGCTCTGTACCGCCGCCCTCCGCAGGATAGAATAATACGAATGCCGGCTGATTGTCAAGAGTGACAATGCGTTCCAGAAGCGATTGCGGAAGTGCGCCAGTCAGGGATTCGGCCGATACAATCACACCGGTCGGGTCGATAATCCCCGCATCGAGAAGCACCGCCACCGCGTCGATGATTGCCGAGCCGCAAAGCCCGGCAGGAGGTCTGTTTTCGATGACATCGTATGACAGTTCGCCGCCTGCGATACGCACATGCTCAATTGCCCCCGGAAGCGCTCTCATGCCGCTGGTAAGCGCCGCGCCCTCGAGCGCAGGTCCTGCGGCAGTGGAGCAGACAGTTAATGTGCCGTTGTGCCTGAGCGCCAGTTCGCCGTTCGTTCCGACATCGACAATGAGCTGTGTCGGTCCCGGTTCGAGAAAATCGCACGCAAGCATCACACCGACCGTATCGGAACCGACAAAACCGGCGATATTCGGCATAACATGCACATTTCCGCGAGGATTTATGCCGATGCAAAGTGAATCCGCACGCACATTGACCGCGGCATTCGTTGTCGAAACGAACGGGATTTTTGCAAGCTTGGAGGGATCGAGGCCAAGAAAGAGATGCGACATTGCTGTGTTTCCTACGAACACCGCCTCATAGATGCTGTTCGGCTTGATACCGGCCGTGTCCGTTGCCTCGGCGATAATGTCGTTGATAACCGTCCGGATTTTACCGGACATATCTGCTCCGCCGGATGAATGTTCGATGACATGATTGATCCGCGAAATTGTATCCTCGCCGTACACAACCTGAGGATTGAGCCTTGAGGCATACGAACATTCACTGCCGTCTGAAAGATCGATAATTGTACCCACCACAGTGGTTGTGCCGATATCGAATGCAAGCCCGTACAGCGCCCCTGTCGTGTCGCCTGGCTCGATATCGATAATACGGCCTTTTCCGTCGTTAACCACAGTAATCTTGTTTCCTGTGTCGGCAAGCAGCCCGGGAAGTTTACGGAGCAGGTCGATATCAGCATCGGGGCAGCGATCGCCTTTAAGATTCAGAGCCCGTTTCACCCGGTAAATATCGGAAACCTGATCGTCGAGCGAGGCCTCCGGCAGTTCGGCATAAACCTTGGACACAGACGGATTCAGATCGAACACTTTATCGAGACCGTCCACAAGAATCTTGCCGTCCATGGTCCGTATGCCCGGGCTGATAAGCACAGTTATATCGCCGGTCACTTTGGTTTTGCAGGCCAGCCTGACACCGCGTGCGAGTTCTTCCCCGGTCAAATGAGTGAGATCGAATTGGGAGGGCTCAGGTGCGCCGGGATGAATTTCCACGCCGCATTTCCCGCATTTTCCCGTACCGCCGCAGGGAAGCTGAATGCTGATGCCGGCGGCTGTAATTGCGTCGGAAACACTGATTCCGTTCTCGACCGCGATCTGTATACCGTCCGGCTGAAACCGGACATTATGCTGTGTCATCCCCTTTCTCCAAATAAGATAAAATCGTATAAAAATCCGTATAGGACCGAAACGCCCGATTATGTGCCGTTAAGTATTCGGCAAGGTCTGCGCGGGCAAAAACTACATCGGCATCATGTATCGCAAACCGGTCGGAGTATCCGTCCCCAACATAGACAACAATGTCGCCTTCATCGCTTTGCGCTTTGATATGCGCACGTTTACAGTTTCCGCACCGTCCGCATCCACTGCCGATATGCGGAAACTCGATAGCAGCGCCGCCGTTCGTAAAATACAGGTGATTCGCATAAAACGGCATGTATCCAAGCCCGTGCTTTTCGAGCAGGTATTTGATGTAATAATCCAGCCCGTCCGAAAGTATTGTCATCGGGATGCCGTTTTTACGGCAATATTGCGCGATCTCAGGAAATCCGGCCCTCAGCTCAAATGTATCGAGTTCGGACTGAAATTCCGCCTCGGTTACAACTATATTCGCACATTCCTCGGTCAGGCATTCGGCCGAGGAAATACGGCCGGCTTTCCATTCTTCGATAAGCCGTTCGTGCAGCCGTTCGTCTGTCGGCCGTTTCCGCATGAACTTCGTAAAGATGGCGTCCCCGACATCCCGCTCGGTCACTGTACCGTCGAAATCCACAAACAGTCTGATATTCTTTCGATTCATTTATAAAAGTATGAAATACGACATGCCGAGCAGAATCAGGATAATACCGAAATACGTTCTGAATTCCCGCGTTGAATGTCGTTTCCCTTGTATAGCGCCAAAATAATCCGATCAAACTTTTCCGGCAAATGTAAATAATC
>CAZCDQ010000196.1:0-4966 GCA_964497605.1 uncultured bacterium | reverse complement strand
GTGAAAGATGGCTGGCCAGTCGAATTTGTTTCAGAAAACGTCCGTGATATTCTGGGATATGAGCCTGAAGATTTTATCTCCGGTAAAGTTTCGTGGCCAGGAATAACACATCGGGACGATCTAACGCGGCTCGAACGCGAGGTCGACGAATATCTGAAAAACAACGTGACCGAGTTTAGCCAGGAATATCGTCTGATATCGAAATCCGGGGACATCTGCTGGATGAAAGACCAAAATACGGTACTTTTTGACAGTTCCGGCAAACCTACACATATTCAGAGCATTGTGCTCGATATGACGGAAAGTAAAGTTGCGGAGCTTGCGCTGCAAACGAGCGAGAATAAATACCGAACTCTTGTCAAAAAGATAAACGAAGCGATTTTTACCATGGATACGAATGGTGTCATAACCTATATCAGCTCGGCAATCGAATCCTTTTCCGGATATAAAACATCTCTCATAATCGGTAAATCCTATACGGATTTCGCGGTTCCGGAAGACCGAAAACGCATGAAAGAAAATATCAAAAAAGCCCTTAAAGATAAAACAAAACCCCATGAATACAGAATTAGAGACATAAATGGCGGTATACGGTGGATTCGAACCTCCAGTTTTCCGCTGAAAACGGACGGCAAATTAAAAGGGATTTATGGCGTTGTCACCGATATAACCGATCTGAAAGACTACAAGAATGAACTGAAGGCGACTCAGAACGAACTCACTGAAAAATCGAAAAATCTCGAGGAATCGGTAACCGCATTTAAAGTGCTTTTAAACCATCAGGATTCCGAAAAGCAGCTTTTCGAGGAAAATATTAACGCCAATATCAACACGCTTGTCCTGCCCTATATTGAAAAAATAAAAATTAACTGTAAAGACGGTGATTTAAAATCCTATATCGATATCGTCGAGATGAATCTGAAAGAAATCACGAAAAAACTCAGCTTTTCAAAACAAAATTTCTTTCAGAAACTGACGCCGACCGAAATCCGTATCGCCGAACTTATACGCAGTGATAAATCGTCCAAAGAAATCGCCGATCTTCTCAGTATATCCGAAACGACAGTTTTCTTTCACCGTCGCAATATCAGGAAAAAACTCGGACTAAAAGGAAAAAAAGCGAACCTCAACTCACTTTTATTATCAAACGGTCCCGTGTAAATACAATATTTATTGGCTTAACATCTATTGAATATACGTACGCTGTTTTTCTGTCAGAAATTCGTTCATTCTGCCGGATCCCTCACGTCCGATGGGGAGTTTATTCAGTGCTTCAAGTTGGTCACGGGTAATCGGGCAACCCGCATTCTCTAACACTACTGCGAAAAAGACCCATCGCGGGCGTTCTGGGCTACCGGCAAACCCGGATTCGATCCGTAGACAGCTTTCAGGGTCTCGCTCTGCTTCTCGTCGAACAACGTAAAAAACGATAGGAACATCGTGCGGTTGGCTCCGAGCTTGAACTCTGATAATTTCTGCGGCTGTTCCTTGGTAAGCGGCACGTCGGCGTTCTACAGAACATTTGCGCCTGTCAAACGCCTGCTCTTTTTCAGATTCATGATTCCCAAACACGAACAGAGCAGAACATCTGCAACAGCTATCAACGTCAGCATTCTGACAGTTTTCATGTTATAAAAGTACGCAAACGTATTGGTTTCCGTATATTAGGGAAGTTGTATGCCCATCTTTTCCATGTTTTTTCGTATGGTTGCATTATCCTCGCGTTCGCTGTTTTCGGCATTGACCTTAGGGAGCCAGCTCTTGTGTTCGTTCATAATGTCCTCGTATTCCGGTTTGCCTGCAAGGTTGTGCCATTCCATTTCGTCGCTTTTGTGGTCGTACAGTTCTTCAGCCCCGTCTGCATAGCGAATATATCGCCACCGTTCGGACCGAAGCGAATGATTGTTACGGCCGTTTGTTGTCAGTGTCGGGCGCTGACGTGTCAGCCCCGGCTTTTTCAGAAGCGGCAGAAGGCTTTCGCCCTCGAGAGAAGTCTTCGCTTCAAGCCCGCAGAGGTCGATTAGTGTCGGATAGATATCGATGAGATTAACCGGGGAAGAGCAGGTTGTTTCAGGTTCAGTCACCCCCGGTGCGACGACTATAAGATTATTCCGCGTTGCTTCCTCCCAGAGCGCGAATTTTCTCCAGTGCAGTTTCTCACCCAGATGCCATCCATGATCTGAACACATAACAATAATCGTGTTATCTTTGTGCGGTCTGTTGTCGAGGGTATCCAGTACGCGACCGACACACTCGTCGGCGAATGCGATGCTCGCAAGATATCCCTGCACCGCCTTTTTCCATTGTTTGTGACGCAACACCTTCGCATGATCGCCGTTCGGCCGGGCCATTCTCACACCGGCCGCAGGAACATCGTCGAGATCGTCATCTTTTACATTAGGAAGCTCGATCGAGTCGAGCGGAAACATGTCTAAATATTTCTGGGGAACGTACCACGGCAAATGCGGGCGGTAAAAACCGCAGCCAAGAAAAAACGGCGCTTCCTGTTCGTGTGAAAGCTGACCGCATATCCAGTCCGCGACTTTCGAATCTCCCATCTCGGATGTCGCGGAATCGACAGGCCCCCAGTCGAAATGGGCGGTATCCGGAATACCGTTCAGCGGGGGATTTTCCGGCATTGGATCGGGAGGACGAGTCATATATTCGGACGGCCAATATTCATTCCAGGACTGTGGATCGGGATGGATACCGTGATAGATTTTTCCACTTCCGCGGGCAGTATAGCCGTGTTTCATGAAATGTTGCGGAATGGTGACCGCGTTTTCGAGGACAGGGCTTTTCCTGAATGGCTGATTGTTTAGGTATACGCCGGAGGTGGAAGGTCTTATCCCCGTCATTATCGCAGCCCGAGAGGGACCGCATGCCGGGGCTGCGCAGTGAGCGTTAGTGAACAGGACTCCACGTTTCGCCAGACGGTCAATATTTGGTGTTTGAGTGTTCGGGTGACCGCCGAGACAGCCGACCCAGTCATTAAGATCGTCGACGATCATACACAGTACATTTTGCTGCTGCGGCTGTTTCCGGGCGCATGATAACGTACCGAACACCGGCGCGGTAGCGGATGCACACGCAGTGGCTTTAATGAATACACGTCGTGAAATACCATTATATTTTTTCTGCAAATGACGCTCCTTCTTAAATGATGAACGATGTATAATTACTTTTGTAACTTATACATTTATTTTCGATTGTCAAGATACGTTTTTATAAAACATATGTTACTGTATTACCGTGAAAAATTATCTTTTATTTATTCGAATAGAACGCGATTCCGAAAAATAACTTGTTTGTTTTAATTGAAACTGCTATTCTTTTTAATCATTCGATAAAATTCCAGTTTAAAAATTCATATCCGGATAAATTGTTTTCGAAAAGGAGGTTATTCTTGACCTGATAAATCTTCGAATATCCATTATATATTTATCATTTCATTACTATTAACACATTCATAAGGAGGAGCAGATGATGAAACTTAAATCATATGCGGTACTTGCGTGTCTTGTTATTACGTTCGGTGCTCTACTCGCTCCTGCGTTTGTCTGTGCGCAGCCGATTTCTATGACCCCCGAGCAAATCATTCAATATACACCATTCTGGGAAGGAGAACGTTTTCCTGACGGACGGCCTAAAGTCCCCGACAGCATCATCGAGCGACTGAAATATGTTTCCGTAACCGAGGCATGGGGAATTCTCCGCAGAGCCGACAGCAATGTTTCTGACAGGCGCGCCACTGGTTATATTAATCAATATGTGGGGACTCTGAAAAGCATGCACGACGATGTTACGATATGCGGCAGAGCTATGACCGCTCATTTCATGCCCTATCGGCCAGATACCAATTACGCCATCGCTGAACAGGGTCAAAAAGACGGGCGCAGCTCCGGTCAATATACATGGGGGATCGACCAGCTCCAGACCGGCGATGTATATGTTGTAAACGTCTGCGAGGCAATACTCGATGCTTCTCATGTCGGAGATAATCTCGGTACTGCAATTTGGACTAAATCGGGAAATGGCGCAATTATTTACGGTACATTGCGCGACCTTGAAGGGAACGCTAAAATCGAAGGATTCAATATATTTGTCCGTGATTTTCGCCCGGAATCGAACGCCAACAACATGATGATCGGTATTAACACTCCCACTCAAATCGATTATGTCACCGTTATGCCCGGCGATATCGTGCTGGCAAAACGAATGGGGGTCGTATTCATTCCTCCGCATTATGCGGAAATGGTTGTAAATCAGTCCGAACGAACACGTCTCAGAGACAGGTTTGCGCATCAGGGTGTTCGCGAAGGCCGATTTACCGCGAGACAGGCAGACGGAGCATATACCCCAGAGATGAACAAAGAATTTAACCAATGGTTAAAAGTTAATAAAAACAATATGGGTCGGTTTTTCGATGATCCAAATGCCGCACCGCCGGTCAGTGTCATCGAGGCATACATTAAAGAACGCGAAGAAGACGCCGCGAGATAAATCGTACTACTAATAATAATGCCCTTCTCCAAAATAACAAATAATCGGAAGAAGGGCATTATTTCTGAAACGGTTATCTCGTTTCATTCACACGATTTCGATACTTATCATTGCGGATTCAATCCGCGCGAAACCTCTTCCGCAAGATGGGCGGGAATGAATATGACACCCTCTCTTGTTCCCATGACAATATCGCCTGGCATAACAGTTACCTGTCCGATACGAATCGGACAATTCATTCCCATAAGCATAACATCGTGCTGATGTGTGGCGTTAAATTCGCGCGCAAACGTTGTAAAGTCAGGCACATATAGTACTTCATCAAGATCATGACCGCCGCCGTCGATAACCAGTCCTTTCACGCCTTTTTCATGCATTGTCATCGTTATATTTCCGCCGGCGAAAATATCGCCTGCACGTTTCCCGAACATATCGACAACCGCTATATCGCCATCAACAAGTG
>CAZCDQ010000195.1:0-5055 GCA_964497605.1 uncultured bacterium | reverse complement strand
CGTGCAGTTATCTCTTGCTTTACAGGGAGGCTAAAAAATGGGGGGTCGCCAGAAAGTTTAGTTTTGACTTGACTGTTTTTTACAAATGTTTATAATGTAGTATGATATGCGAGTGTCATCGGCTGGGTTTTGACTTGACTGTTTTTTACAAATGTTTATAATACACCGCTTTTCTCTTCATACTTTCCGAAGTTTTGACTTGACTGTTTTTTACAAATGTTTATAATAGGTACGTTGTATCCTGTTGCGGTTTGGGGAGTTTGAGCGAAAAAAAGAGTTGCGTTTTGTGAAAAACAGCGTATATTTCCAACAGGCTATAAAAAAACAGTCAAGCCTTAACTGATTAAATCGGATATTCAGCACTGATTCTTCGGTGAATCACCTGTATGTCCGTTTTTTTTACCAGAATTCAAGCTGTTCGGGCATATTCGGATCCGACTGTGTATGAGAACGGTCGTAATCCTCCCCGATAACAATCAAAGCGTCTTTCCATTGCTTATCGGTGATAAACAGGGTTCTGACATTACCGGCGCAGGGTACTGCCGGAACAAGGCGCCCGACATGTTTACGCATCTGCTCCCAGTTGACACAGGGGCGCGCGTACACCGAAAAATTAACCATCGAATACCCGTCGTCCAGCAGAAACTTACGGAATTTTGTCGCGCTTCTCCGCTCTTCTTTCGTTCCCACCGGAAGATCGAACATTGTAACGATCCATCCCATTTTATAGCTGCTCTTTTTCACAGGAACGGCATCCAGGCCGTGCGGATTGATTTATGTTCATAACACTGTGCGATACGTGAAACATACATATCGATTGCATCCATCATTTTATATTGTTTTCCGTTTATTTTAAGCGAAGTATCTTTCAGGTTTTGCGCGACGTGGCGCGCCCATGAACGTATCGTCTCGTCATCGTCCTGAGTCGTCCTCTCAAACGTACAGAGCATCTTATCGACATACGGCCGCCACGGTTCCATGAGATCATACACCATGGCATGCGCCTTATACCGTGTAATATGATGTATTCCCAAAACGGGGCTGAGGCCGTGCGCGATGATGCTCCGGTGAATAAGAGCGTTGAGAACCGCATAACCGTAATTCAGTTTTGCGTTGATGTTTTGTTCGTCTTCGCCCCGCCTCTGAACGCCGTCCAAACCGAAAATAAGAAAAAATTCTTTCCAGTAGTACCGCGCGCTTGTCGATTCGTCAACCGTTTTGTTGTTCATTTCCCGTTTGAGAAAGACCGCATCGCGGCCGTAATGGTCGAGGACTGCCGCCTGATTGGCGACTTTTGCCTGAAGAATCCGGTTCCAGAGACGGCTGTGCAGTTGAAGCCCATAATTCGCCTGATTATAAAGAATCTCGCGGTTGATGACCCGTTCAAAACTGCTCGAAATACCGATGGGCTGATATGAATGGTTGCAATGAAGGATAACCGCATTCGTTTCGAGCAGTGAACTCATAAGATCCGGCGACATCGATACGCCGCGCGCCGCAATCACGACTGCCCTGATATCGTCGATGGGCAGTTCATGCGTTTCATCGCTGTCATTCATCCGGCAGACAAACATCCCCCGTTTTTTATGGAGATAGCACCCGTGATTGAAAATGTGAACGATATGAAAACTCATGATTACCGCACCCGCCGAAAGCCCGCTTTCATTAAATGTTCAAGACCAACAGGATTATTTAATACAGATAATGTGCTTTGTAATTTTGCTCGTCTATCTGTTAATAGCGTAGCAAGTATATACTTTCCGTTCGGTATTATTCTATTGCCGAGATCGATATCATGTTGAATTTCCACAAGGCAGCCGGCGGTAAAGAAATCATGAATATCGTACCCGTTTTGTATCAATTCATTGCGGACGTTTTGTTTCGATTCGAATGCATAGACCGGTCTGACTCGATATTTATTCTTTTCGTCTTTGTAGACATACTGGCCCTGATGTTTCGCCGCCCGCCGGTATTGCCCGCGCCCGATATCTTTCGAAAGGTCTTTATATTCGGATGGATCGCCGACAATGACAGCGGTTTTTTTCACAAAACTGCCGGAATTCGGGGATTGGCGGAGCGTTTTGACAAAATCCATCCAACCGTCGCGGTCGGGTTCGTTGTCAAGAAATGATTCAATCTGTTTTCGGATATTGTTGTCGACAATGCTTTGGGCATTTTTCCGCGCTTTTTTTACGCTGAATTTGTTGTTATCGAACGCTATATCGGCGACACAAATGCGTTTCACAATTTTTTCTGTAATTGTTCCGTTTTCGTAAATGTTTCGTTTCGCATAGATTGTTTGTTCGAGAGCCGGTTTTTGAAAAGCGACCTGCTCGGGCACGACGGAATCGATATATTGCCGGAAGAAATCTCTGTTGATGCCTTCAGGCAGTTCCACATGGTTTTCGCGCATAAAACTGATAACCATTGCATCGAGGGCGTGATGACGTTTATCGTCGCGGTTCTTTTTCATAATTTTTTCGCTTTCCGTTTCATCCAGCGCGAGCAATGAATCGATTTTATATTTTCCCCGCACTTTTCCTGTAAGTCCGCCGGGGATGACAAATACGCGTTTTTGTTTCCCTTTTTCGCCGGGCTGCCAGCCGTACGACAGACACACCACGTCGCGGGCGGTACGCGCTATCCATGCTGTTTCAGCAAGGGACATATATTTTTCGTCGAGTTCCTCGGGATTGGGAGATGTCAGAAGCGCAGTTTTTTTATGACCGAGCGTTGAACGGTTTTTATTAACAAGTTCACAGAAAGCATCCCATCCGCCTGTTTGCGAAAAATATTCAAACGGTGTTCTGTCGGATTTTTCGCGGTTTGTTTCCGATTTCGTGATAACTTTGTTGATAAAACTGTCGGAACCGTTGTACCGTCCGCCCCGGGGTACGATATGGTCGATTTCATATAAATTAACGTCGTTCGGAGTGAGATTATCGCCGGTATAGACACAAACATTATTCTGCTGTTTCAAGAGCTGGAGCTTCAGCCGAATGTCGCGGCCCTCGAGTCCGATTTCCTCAGCCTGTTTTGCCGCCGCTTCCCGTTTTTTTCTGTTCTCGTTCTGTATTCTGATAAATTCCCTTTTCTTTTTCTCACCCATGAAATCTTCGCGGACAAATTCGATCATCACACGGTCAGGGATGCCGTATTGTTTTTCCATCCTGTCAAGCTGTTGTTTGAAAAAACCGAGGCGGTGGCGGACAACGGGGTCTTTTTGCTTGTTGATAACCTTATTGATTGCGGTATCAACATCGCCGGTTTCGTCAAAATATTTTTCGGCGAGCGTGAACTGCGGAATGCAAATTCTTTCCCATTCGGCAGGCATACGATTGAGGAATGAAAGGTCTTCTCGCACGATTCCCCTTTGCGGGTCAGTATTTGTAATCGTTGAACATAATTCCGTATAATAATCATGCGGACTTTTGCCGGATAGTATCAGATCACGCATTATTCGTAATGCAGGCCGGGAGAACCGTGAACGTCCGGTAAATTTTGGCGGATCGATTAATGAATGGTTAAGAATAGGCGTGCCGGATTTGTTCTTTTTTATCCAATTTTCCCATTGAGTAGGCGTAAATTTAAAAATGCTTGCGATTTTTTTAAAGATTTGATTTTCAGAATCTTTTGATGATTTCATTTCTTTTTTCAAATCGGTTGCTTTTCTCATTTTTTCACTAAAAATTGCATTTATATCTGCGGGTGTTAAACTGCATTCGACCTCATGCTTATAACGCATATTGATTAATTTCATTAAAAACGTAGTCTGCAATACAAGCATATCTGATGCCCGGCAGACATGAAACCGCGGTATCAGTGAGCAGTGTTCGACAATTCTATTATCGAACCGTGGGATTTTTTGGCTTAAAACGCCCTGCCAGTCGGTTTCGCCGCCTTCTTTCAAATCATGTTGTTTCCGTAGTTCGGGATTATGTGATGCGTATGGTTTTTTAGCAGGCCCATAAAGTATAAAGTCGGTCTTTCCTTTCAATGACGGGAATTGTTTTTCAGCATTAATAAGCAGCGCGCGTACTTCTTTTTCGACAAAATCTCTTGGCGGTGTGTTTCCTCGCGCACGTTCAGGATATTTGTTTGGTGATAGATTCTTTTTTATTTCATCAGTTTTGGGATTCCATAACCCCATTTTAAACGCATCGAAATAACATGGATACATGAAGTCGGCATTATCGTCGACAATTTCCTTCAGATCTTTCATATACTTTGTTACACTTTCAATGTTTTCCGATTCATCAGTTTCTTTTTTGCTTTTTTCTCTATGTTTCCATGGGATATTATCATCATATCCCCGCCGCTGAATCGCCGAATGCAGCGCTTTATATATCTGCCAGGCCTCCAGCTTTTCTCCCCGAAGCAGCATGATACGTAACAGACAGGACGTATAAACGGTATTATCTCCGGGGCCGGCAAATTCACGTTCTAACCGCGGGTCTCCCGGTTTTGCTTTAATATTCCTTTTTTTATCCTCAGGCTGTATGCCTTCGAGCGCTTCAATCCCCGCTTCCGTGCATATTTGTTTCAGCCACTTTTCGCGTGCTTTGTGAGCCTGACGGGTGCGCCATTGTCTGCGCCTGTCCCGCTGTTCTTTAATTGAGGCAAATTCCTCGGGTATTAATAATGAATGAGTTTCAACTATTTTGTTGCCAACACGTACCGCGATTCCTAACGAACCGGTACCGACATCAAAAGCAAACACTTTTTCCGGCATGATAAATCCTCCTTATTGGTATTATAGCACATACTGTTATTCATAAATATAAATAAGTATATGCATTGCGCAAGTTAAATTTTTATCGACCGGCATGTGAAATAGAATACGCATATTTATGCTTTTCTTCTCATATATCGCATAAATTTTCAATCGTAAATGTGTAAGGCGGATTTGTTTTGGAATGTTTTTTTTGGTATGTGAAATAAATATATATAATCATTTTACGTCAACATTTCATGCCGTCACAGCCATTTCTTATTTTTAACTGATCTTTAACAGTTTGATTTCAAGAATCCTTTGACGACAGGGGTTTACAGGGT
>CAZCDQ010000194.1:0-5406 GCA_964497605.1 uncultured bacterium | reverse complement strand
ACCACAAAAGACCTCACCCCTTCATTCCCTCTCCAAAAAAGGAGAGGGGCCAGATTGTTAGTATTACAGCTCCCCCTCGCCCGCTGGCGGGAGAGGGGGTACGAAAGGTGAGGGTGGAACAACAGCCGCTGCTGACTTAACTTGATAACCAAAACTTTTTACTGCTTATCGAGTTTAAACAGCAAAACACAATATGCCGTATCAAAATCACCAAAATTCAAACTTATATCGATTACGTGCGGAATTATTTCGATAAGCGAATAATATATAGTTTCTGTCTTCGTTTAAATTGCTTTCAATTAAGCTCACAGGTGAAATGTAACGTTCATGATAATATCATACACCGGCGCACTCAAACATGTAGCGAATACCCGACGTTATCTCATCCTCTGTCACATCGTCGTACACCGCAACCGAACCTATCGCGTCCGCAAGCACAAACCGTATTCTGCCGCCCGAAACTTTTTTATCGAGAAACATCGCCTGATGAATGTCCGGCGGCGAGATACCGTCCAGATCGTGGTTTATTCCTACCCGCGAAAGCAAATCAATCATACGGCCGCCATCGCCTGCGTCCAGCATATTCCGATCGAGCGAAATTCCCGCCGCGGCAATCATGCCGAGTATCACTGCCTCGCCGTGCCTGAACCGCGTATACCCGGTCACCGTTTCGAGGGCGTGCCCCACCGTGTGGCCATAATTGAGGATCGCCCGCAGGCCGCTTTCACGTTCATCCTCCGATACCACCGACGCTTTTATCCGGCAGTTCCACGCGATAAACCGCTCCATAATATCCGCGGGCGCTTTGAATGTCATGATCGATTCCAGATTATCCTCAAGAAATGAGAAAAACTCACGGTCCCGAATGACCGCATGTTTTACCACCTCGCCCATGCCGCTCACCACCTCTCGGGGCTCGAGCGTGGACAAAACATCGGTATCGATCCAAACGCCACGGGGCTGATAAAAATTACCGATAAGATTTTTCCCGAGCGGGTGGTCGACCGCAACTTTCCCGCCTATGGACGAATCGGCCTGGGCGACAATGGTCGTGGGGGCCTGCACGAACGGAATACCGCGGAGAAGCGTTGCAGCGACAAATCCCGCCATATCTCCCACAACGCCGCCGCCAAGGGGAATAATCACGCTCCTGCGTTCGAACCGCTCCTCGAGCAGTTTGGTTAGGATGGACTCGTAAACCTCAAGCGTTTTATACTCCTCACCGTCAGGGATAACAATCTCGGTGACATCGTATCCGGCATCGTCAAGCGAAGCACGGGCGGTATCAAGATACAGCCCTGAGACGGTTTCGGTCGTAATCAGCCCGACTTTCATGCCGCTTTTTTTAAATATACTCTCAACGAACGTACCAAGGCGCGGAAGGCTGCCGCTCTCGATCACAATATCGTATGAACGGTCACCATACTCGACCGTAACTTTCTCCATTCTGTTTCTCCGGATTACATCTGTTACTGTTGATTCTGCTCTACGCCGAACTTTTGTTTCAATACCTTCAGCATGGTCTCCGCAGGCGCGTCAAGACCGGTCCAAAGCGAGAGCGACCGGGCGCCCTGATACGCCAGCATGGCAAGGCCGCCGACGGTTTTTGCGCCGCGGGCCTCGGCATCGGCGAGAAATTTCGTTTTGAGCGGATTATAGATAATATCGCACACGATCTGTCCCCCGTGAAAGAGCGACGGATCGGCGACCGGCGACCGGCCGGTATCGGGATGCATACCGATCGACGTTGTATTGACAACAAGACCCGCGTTGGGAATGGCCTTGCTCATCGATTCATCGTCCGCCTGCACCGGTATGGTGACTTTTCCGGTCACACGGAACAGTTCCTCCGCCATTTTCTTCGCTTTCGAGAACGTTCTATTGACAACCTTGACCTCTTTGACCTCTTTACGGCTCAAACATGCATACACAACCCCGCGTGCTGCACCGCCGGCGCCGAGCACACATACTTTTTCGGGAAATACGGTCAGGCCTCCGCCGACCTCAAGACATTTAACAAAACCATACACATCTGTGTTGTCGCCGGTCAGCGCTGCGTTGTCGTTAATGATTGTGTTCACCGCGCCGACCGCTATGGCAACATCGCTTAAATTGTCGAGGATACGGGCCGCCTCGGTCTTATACGGCACGGTAATATTCACACCCTTTATTCCGAGCGATATGATACTTTTCAGCGCATGGGGAAAGAACGCTTGCTCCACATGAAACGGAACATAGACCGCGTCGATTCCCATCTCGGATATCGCGCTGTTGTGCATGAGCGGCGAGAGTGTGTGTTCGATCGGATCGCCTATTACACCGTACACAGACGTTTTACCGGTAACGATCATCGTACCTTATCCCGCCTCTCCGGCATCGGGTTCATCCTCACCGCAGCTCGTCCCCTCGCAACAATTTCTGCAAACATCTCTCAGCTCGGCAAACAATTCCTCGGCGATTCCCACCGCTTCTTTATAGGAACAGCCCTGCACGACTTTAATCACGGTTACCAATAGAACCAACAGCGCCGATACTGTCATAAATATCCGCAGTAGAAATCTCATATTCTCCTCCCCGATCATAATAGAACGTTACGTATTTTATCGCCAGCTCATTACATTGCATATTGCAGTAATCACCACCACGGCCCGCGTTCATTAAATGTCTCGACAAATTTCTCAATCGACCGGTCGTACGTTCGTTCGACATCTTTCGGGAACAGACATCCGGGCAATTGCCCCTGTGAATAGTGGTAGGGTATACATTCGCAGCAAACACCGCGCCGTCCGCACGACAGCGAAGTACACGTACAGTTGTCGATGTTTACTTTCAGATTACACTCACTCATACGAAAACTCCATATACTTTTTGTCCATTGTCATAAGCAAGAATACATGCTTTGAAATGTACGATTAGTACGGCGTATAAGTCAAGAATTAATAACAAAACACCGAGAAAAACCTTTGCCAAAAACGCGCGGAATCGTATTTTATCCAATATACGATTTTTTACTATGAAAATCGCACAATATGTATTATATTTCATATGTGTCAGGTATTTCATATCATTCTTTTTGCGTATTTTTACTTCTTTATATCGTACACCTTTTACCCGGGATGAAACAATGGAAAAAAAGATTTTTGTTGTGGACGATGACGAGTCGATCAGAAAACTACTCGGCAAAGCGTTTGAAAAAGCGGGGTTTACCGCGGTGATCGCCGCGAGCGCCGAAGAAGCGCTCGACATACTCAAAAAAGAAAATCCGCAGGTCATGTTTCTGGATTTAAAACTGCCGGGTATGAACGGTATCGAACTCTGCAAAACAATCCGCAAAGATAAACCTATTGCATGCATCTATGCTATGACCGGCTACAATTCGATCTTTGAGCTGACCGAATGCCGCGACGCTGGTTTCGACGATTATTTCCTGAAACCGTTTGACCTCTCGGTTATCATCGATGCGGCAGAGAACGGTTTTCAAAAAATTGAACGGTGGAAAAAGAATAACATTGTCTGACAGACTGTCGACGATTCGTTTTCAGCCGCGCCTGAAAACGATTACATCGTATCAGTTTTGAGATGCTCGATCGTTTCGACCGGTTTCTGCATGTTCTTATAGAAACGGTCGAGCTGTTCTTTCGGCTGCGGTTTTGTAACAAGCCCGCCGATAACTGCGCCCGCAAGACCAGCGGTAAGATACGCTACCATCTCCCAGGGAAGCGGAACCTCATATCCGATAAACAAATCCATTTCGCATGTCAGGAAAACGGTTGTCGCCGCAATGAAACTGATCCAGACCGACGCGGGATTTGCCCTGCGCCATACGATGCCCATCCAGAATGGAATTCCCATGAGCGCCGGTATTTTCCAGAACAGCTCGAGAGCGGAAATGACGTTTTCCATGAAAAATGCGAAACAGAGCGCGCCCACAACAACGATCAACGAAGAAATCCTTCCCACAAAGAGATAATGCTTATCTGTTTTATTCTTACCGAAATATTCGCGGTATATGTTTCGGGTAAATATTCCCGAGGCCGAAACCATAAGCGCGTCGCACGATGACTGCACTGCGGCAATCACGGATGCGAGCAGAAGCCCGACTATGCCGGTCGGTAAAAGCAAACGGGCAATTTCGCCGAATGTGTGATCGGGATTGTCGAGCGAAGGCAGAAGCGCGATGGCACAGAGTCCGGTAAATGCCCATGCGACAGTGCAGATACGTTTGACAAGAATGCCGTATACCACGCCGACACGGCTTTCCATCTCGGTTTTGCAGGCGACCGATATGGGAATCTGGTGCGGTTGCACCGATATGTTAATGATACCGTTTAATGTGGCCATGAAGATGAAAAACACGGTGATCTCACCGGGAGCGACAAGGCTGAACATATCGTGGGGCGCATCGGCGAGTTTCTGGTGAAGTCCGCTCATACCGCCGACACGAATCAGCGCATACGGTAGAAGGATAAACGAAAGGACGACAGTCAAAACACCCTGAATAACATCGGTAATCGCGGCCGCGGTAAATCCGCCCGCTATGCCGTAAGTCACAAACAGTACGGTCATGCCCAACACCGCGCCGGCGAACGGAATCTGGCCGCCGGTAACCGCCTCGATAATCCGTCCGGAACCGAGGAGCATGGTTCCGATATTCTGCATGAGGATGACAATCGCGAGAAACGCATACAGGGTGGCGACGCTCAAATCGAACCGGTTTCTGAAATAATCGGCGGTGGTGACAACCCGGAGTCGCCGCCAGATCGCCGCCATCACCCAGTCGAACGGCGTTTTCAGAAGCCACAGCCACTGATACCAGATACCAGCAAGCCCGACCGAATAGACTTTCGACATCACACCCACCGCCTGATCGGAATGGGTGCCGGTGCCAAAATTCAGCATCGCGGTCATGAATTTTCCGAGTTTCCGTCCGGCCAGAAAGAAATCGCCGGTATCTTTTACTTTACGCGACGCCCATAATCCTATAAAAAGTATCCCGAACAGATAAACGGCCAGTACGGCGATGTCGAGGGTATGGAGACCTACCATTCTATTCCTTTCGATTGAAAAGCCTGCATAAACAGGAAAGTGATATTCGTTCAGTGTGCCGGGCGGGATATCACCGCACAGCCGGACTGATATATCCGAACGCCCTACGCGCCGATACGGGCGATGAGCATGGTGCCCACCATGATCGCGAGGACGACCGCAAGCGCGATGAGAAAGCCGATCCATGTCACCGGTTTCGGCCAGTAGATTTCCCAGTCGGGATGGTTAAACACTTTTTTAGGAGCCATTGATTGTTTCCTCCGTCGATTCTGAATTTTTTTTCACCTAAACTGAGCGATATGTTCTAATTAAAACATATATAATATTGTTATTATCCGAATAAGAATATGAACCAAATGG
>CAZCDQ010000193.1:0-5479 GCA_964497605.1 uncultured bacterium | reverse complement strand
AAATCAAATATACGAAATCGAACCCCTTTTTCATAGCATTATTTGTGCCTTATATTATTATTTATCAATCTGTTATATCTTGGCTCATCTGGGTTTTTTTGGAGGGGGGGGGTTAGTCAAGCGAACTTTCTCTTTTCGATTTTTCCCGCAAACCGGTACGAGACGTAAAGCTTGGCCTTCAAACGCCATAGCTCTTTTAAGTTAAAAAAGTATGCCATGACAATCATGTTTCAGGAAGCACATAAAACAGGATAGAGAAAAAATGGCAGAGGCTGCCGGACATGACGAACAGATGCCAGACCGCGTGATTGAATTTCAGCGATTTCCACACATAGAACACAACGCCGACCGTATAGAACAATCCGCCGGCCGCAAGCAAGGCTATCCCCGCCGGCTCAATCGCCGCAAGCATTTTCCTCAGCGCGATCACACACAACCAGCCCATGATAATATATGCCGCAACCGACAAGTTCCGGGCTTTGCCGAAAAAGAAAACATTCAGTATGATACCGGCGAATGCAAAGCCCCAGATGACACCGAAAATCGACCAGCCCCATACGCCGCGGACACTGACCAGCATGAATGGCGTATAGGTTCCGGCGATAAGAAGAAAAATAGTCGAATGGTCGATCACACGAAATATCTTTTTAAGCCGGGCATCGGAACAACTGTGATAGATCGTAGATGCTAGATACAGCAGTATCAGCGTACTGCCGTAAATGCTGAAACTGACAATTCTCATCGCGTCCCCGGTAAACGATGCCATCACAACGAGTATCACAAGCCCGGCAATACTGAGCAGCGTTCCGATTCCATGTGTCACACTGTTGACTATCTCCTCGCCGCGGGTATATTTTTTAATAGAGTCGTTTTCCGGCAGACAGTCTGCGTCATGTCTCATTGGCTGTTATAGCCTTTCCTCTTATCAGCTTCTGCCTTTGTACTTATTAGCCTCGCGCGCCCATCGACGGTAATGCTTTTCCCGCTTCTTACGGGCAGCACGGACACCCTCGTTCATTTTCGCACGCATATATTCGGTTTCTTTCATCAGTTTCAGGTAGCTTTCATACCGTTTCGGTTCGATATTGCCTTGTTCAACCGCCGACGCCACTACACATCCCGGTTCGCCGGTATGTGTGCAGTCCCGGAACCGACAGTCCGGAGCGAGTGCGGCAATTTCGGGAAACGTTCCGTCAATGCCTCCCTCATCGTCGAGAAGTCCGATTTCACGCATTCCCGGCGTGTCGATTACCATACCGCCGTTTTCGAGAAACAGCATGTTTTTCCTCGATGTGGTGTGACGGCCTCTTGAGTCGCTTTCACGAACCTCTGCGGTCGCCAGATCGCTGCCTGAGATTTTATTGATGAGCGTTGATTTGCCGACACCGGACGAACCGACAAAACAGGCGGAAACTCCTTTTTCGATGTAGTTTTCGATGTTCCGGACAGTATCTTCATCAAGCGCACTGTATGCAACAATATCGACATCTTTTGCAACTTCATTTGCCCGGGCGATGTACACGTCGATTTCATCCGGCGTATGCAGATCGCTTTTACTGAGAAGAACAACCGGTTTCGCGCCGCTTGCGTTGACCGCGACTATATATCGTTCGAGCCGCCGCGGATTGAAATTACCGTCCAGGCCCTGCACAATGAACACGATATCGATATTTGCGGCAATGGCCTGGCTGTCTGTGGGTTTGCCTGCCGATTTCCGCTTGAGCAGCGTTTTACGCGGCAGGACACGATGGATAATGCCGCGTCCGCCGTCATCGACCGGACTGAACTCGACCCAGTCGCCGACCGCCGGGAGGTCCTCACGGCTCATTGCGCCGTATATGAGTTTTCCTGTCGCCTCTGCCGGAATTTCGCCAAAACCGCACATGAGCGTATACACATTTTTTGATTCGGACACGATCCTGCCGGGCATTAATCCGTCGCCGGAACAATGCCCGTTGAAGAAGCTGTCGAAACCGAAATCGGCGATATAATATTTATCAGGTTGATTTTTCATGCCATAAATGTATCAGATTATCAGCGAATGTCAAGGAAAGTTACGTCTGGTTTTCAAAAAACTGCCTGTTTCTTTACTCTATATACAATGGTTTATTATTTCTGAGAACGTCCTCAATCCATGTGTCAACAAGAATCAGCGCACGGCATGAATGATAGCTGCTTTTCCAGTAATCGCTTTTATATCCGCCTCCGGACGGCGGTTTTCCGGGATCGATCCGCGCATACCAACCGCCGAATTCATGGTCGATGAGATTATTATCAAGCCAGTCGAGTGTTTTTTCCATCCGATCGAGATGGACTGACTCGCCGGTCAACAGATATATCTTCCACAAACCGGATAAACATTCGGCCTGCACCCACCAGTCTTTGTGGGCTCTGGTTATTTCACCGTCGAGCATGCCGGTATAGAAATATCCGCCCACTGCCGAATCGAATCCCGCCTTTGAAGAATGTACACCCATTCTCGTGAGAGCGTCGATGATGGCGGGATCATCTGCCCTGCCAAGTACACGCGCAGCTTCGGTCATAAGCCATGCGGTCTGAAGATCGTGCCCGTATTCAACTTTTCGGTCTCCAAGCTGCGTCCAGTCTGTTGTAAAAACGGTGTGGCAGTAATTGTCCGGCTGAAGAATTTTATTACAAAAAACATCGATCATTTCCTCGAGACGCCGCTTCACGAGCGGATTGCCGGTTGCCTCGTAGAGTGCGGTGATTGATTCGAGGAGATGCATGTGGGTATTGGTTTCTTTACCGACTCCCTCGGCCAACCGCCGCGCATGATCGGTTGTCTGATCGTATCCGCCATGAATATCGTCATGCATCGCCTCGTCCATCGTCCGGAAACATGCGAGCACACGGCCCCTTGCCTCTTCGTTATCAAAAACAAGCGCATAGAGCGATATACTGTAAATAACAAACGATTCAGCATATAACTGCTTAGAGTCTTCTTTCGGTGTGCCGTCGGCGCTAACACGCGAGCAGAACCGCTGCGAATTACTATCGCAAAATGTGTCTACCAGATAACGATACTGTGCATCGGCAATCGATTTAATTGCTGGTGAATTGTCAATATAACGGTACAAAAGGGTGAAAGTTATCAGATGACGAGCCTGCTGGATAAGCCCTTTATCGGCATTCGGATCGCCGTTTCCCCGCCGGTTGATATGTCCGTAGAATCCTCCGTGCACTGGATCAGGGCCGCATCGTGTCCAAAAATCGATTTCCATGCGGCGCATCTTTTGTATGCGTTGTTGAATATGCTTGATACGTGACAAATGTTCGGCCGAAAGGAGGCTCTGAGCATCCTCAACCGGCTCACTTCCGCATGCAAAAAAACAGGTGGCTGCCGCAAAAATCCCAAGAACAATGAAAACATGTTTCATAATAATCTCCCGGGGGTTGAGTATCTAAAATTGCTGAATATTTTAAACGGCGGTTACTCTTTCGCTTTCTCAGGAACGAACCTGACTGTAAACGTCAGTTCGGCATTCATACCCTCCTCCGGCCGGACATACAAATTTTTCACCGTATAGGGCAACGCGACTTTGTGGGTACCGGCTGCCGTTCTCGATATGCCTCCGATATCGAAACTGACTGTTCGACCCGGATAGAGCATAATCGATTCCGGTGCGACCACCATATCATGATCGCCGTTTTTCTCAAGGTCGAACGGAATATCAGAGGTGTTCGTTATCTGCGCCGTGGCTGAACCGTTCCCCCGTATGGATAGTTCCGGAGTACGGATATCGACCGAATGTTTGAAAATCTGATCGAGATATTTTTCTTCGCCGATGAGCAGGTCCTTATGCCAGACCGCGGTACGCCGCGATTTGAGCGCTTCTTTAATTCCATCGAGCGTGTTCTCGCGCACAAAAAGAAACGTCATGGTACGGTGTTCGCCCTTGTGAAGGTCGAACCGCATACCCACAAGCGTATGGATATCCGAGGTGCCGATCATGGTTAGTTTTTTTTCGAGACACCACTGATGGGCAAGAGGGTAGTAGTCCTGATCGTTGGCCACCTCGATGCCGTGCAGCCACCCTTTTTCAAGCACATCGGTCTGCGCCTGATACCAGACAGGGATAAGGTTCGGCTGGCCATAGCCGGGATGGTTCCAGAAAATGAATGCGTCCTGATCGGCTGCGGCTTTCATGGCATCCATAAACTCCGGGGTGTCGAGCGGATCGACATCGTCGAGGAAAATCGCGTTGTAATGCCCAGGCGGAGGCGGTATACCCCGCGATATTTCTCCACCGCGGATACCGGTCAGCCGGAGTTTCCGTGACAGCGGCATTGCTATCTCGTAGGAGCGGTTGTGGTTTTTCGGGATGTCGGGCTCATGGGGCTGGTATTCGATATGATCGGTGATCGAGAATACATCGAATCCCTCAAGCCAGAGTTCCTGCACACGAACCGTCGGCCAGACATCGCCGTCCGAAAACACCGTATGAATATGCAGATCGGCTTTCAGCGTGGTGAAACCAAGGATATTCGGGACTTGAATTTCACGGCGTGTTTCTTTCTGCGCGTATACCGGCGGCGAATCCGCCCACACGATGAGCAGCGATACGCAGATATAAATAATCCTGCGGAAATTGTTTACGGTTAACAGACTCATTCTGATTCCTCCTCGCATAACGGTCAGGGTTGTATGGTGTTTGCTCCGGATTCCGGTAAGATTTTGATTCGTTTCGGTATTATACGCGATATCTTATTCAAACTCCAGTTCGGTTTTTGTTAGAATCGGACGAATCGTTTGGGTCCAGATTTCATATCCTGTCCTGTTCATGTGAAGATTATCATCGATAAAAATATCCGTTCTGACCTCGCCGTTTTTGTCGAGCATGGGTGTTGCGATATCGAGATAGGTCAGAAGGTTGTTCTTTTCGCATTCAGCCCTGAGAAGCTCGTTTGCCTCCTGAACCACCGGCCAGATAGCTTTCCGCGATACACTCGGTTTAATTGCGAGGACATATATCCGTGTCCCGGGCAGTTTATCATGCACTTTGGCGACAAATTTTCTGAATGTGTCACGGATGACTACCGGCGGCATCCCCGCGGCGGTATCGTTGTCTCCTTCGTAGATCATCACTGCACGAGGCTTATATTTGATCACAATGCGGTCTGCGTAATACAGAAGATCGTTCATATTGCTGCCGCCGAATCCCCGCGTTATGATTGTCAGCGGCGCAAGGTCCTCGCGGATGGTACCGTGCCACATGCGCATGCTTGAACTGCCGGCGCCCACAATCGCTCCGGCTGGCGGCATGTTCTTTACATCCTCTGCCTCGAATGCCTTTATAGCATCCTCGAACCGCGTTGGATCGGGATACTGGGGCGTTTCATTCGCTTTATTCTGAGCCGCCGCTGCCGTCAGTGTGAATATCAGCAATATAATCGGTAAGATTGTATAACTCAAGTTTCGGAGTTGTTGTAATGAGTTGTCAGTTAAAGGGTTGCGTTT
>CAZCDQ010000192.1:0-5546 GCA_964497605.1 uncultured bacterium | reverse complement strand
AGTGTTGTTTATTTTATATTTATTCTCTGACAATATACTACTTTCTTTTAAGTCGGAAAGTTGAGTTATTACACTTATAGTAAATGCACATAGTAAATGCACAAAGAAAATTAGCTCAACATAAATTAGCGGTTTCGGAATTAACACATAATTATCTAAAAGGGGCAATATAAATGAATCTGTTCAAAGTGTTTTTAATATTTGTGGCTTTTTTTTGTTTAAAATTTTCCGCTACAGCACAGGATATGAGTGATTACGGCTCACCGCTTGAAATTATTATTCCTTATGATACTGATTCGCTTTACGCCGTTTATAATGAAACCAAATCTCCCGATGACCTCGATATTGTTACTCAATGGAGTAGCATTAAATATTTTAGCCCATCTACTCCGGAATGGTCACCTGACGGACAATGGATAGCTTTTGCAACAGAAGGTCATTTATGGATTGTATCCGTGGACGGCGGTATCCCGGAACTCATTTATAGTAATTATAAAAACATCGAATATTATGGACGCAGATATGATCAAATTAATAACATCTGCTTTACTCCTGATAGTAAGGAAATAACCTTTTCTAAAGATTATTTGGACGAAGAAAAAGGAAGCATAATTGATATTACGATAAATGATGATGGTTCTACTCAAAGTAGTTTGAACAATCCGGTATATAGTATCGAGAGCGTCAACATCTATACTGGAGAACACAGAGTTATTGCAGACGGGAAACAACCGTCTTGGAGCCATGATGGCAGATATTTGTGTTATATCAATTTTGATTACCGCAGACAAACAAGCGGTACTCCGGATCATGACACGTATTTGACAGTACTCGATACTCAAACCGGAGAAAAACGTTTTTTAACGTATGGTTTTGCAATAAAGACACCTCTCTTCAGTACGGATGATTCTGAAATAATGTATTCATTTAATCCAGGTTTGGGCTCGACTCAGTTTTATAAAATCCTTGCTTCTGGCGGTGATATTGAACAATTTTCTTTTCCGATTCAGTACTGGGACGGCACAGGGAAGCAGCGTTATTTATCAGATATATCCCCCGATGGGGAATGGATTCTTTATGAAGATAGTAATATTGATAGGATTTATAGTTATTCATTCTCAGACAGTACTGGTACAAGGTGGAAAGGATCATGTCCTACAAAGCATTTATGCCTTTATCATTTAGTATCCGGCGAAACATATAAAATATTTCCCGAACCGCAGGATACAAATATGGAAGGAGGTAATGGAGTATTCTCTCCTGAAGGCACAAAAATATGCTATTTGTTTCGGGATTATAGCCATCGCGATACAGTAAATCCGCATTTATATATCAGAGATATTGATCTTGATTCATACCTTGATGTACACGTTGAAGCTGAGTCTCCAGAGAGCTACATGCTATTGAGCAATTATCCTAATCCGTTCAATCCTGCTACAACAATTTCATACAATTTGCCCCGCAACGGACTTGTCAGCATGAAAGTGTATAACACCTCTGGGCAGGTCGTATGTGTGCTGAAAAACGAATATCAATCCGCTGGGAACTATTCTCTAACATGGAATGCCAATGAGCTTTCGAGCGGCATATATTTTTGTGTGTTGACTGCCAATGAATTATCCGAGACACGAAAGATGATGTTGGTAAGGTAATAAATACAGATTAACAGCTCACATTATTAAGGGTGAAGAATGAAGCCTCAACTGTTAAAACAATTTCGTTTTATTTTATCTATTGCTGTCTTTGTGCTTGTTTTTTTCTGTGAAGACTGTATCGAAGCTCAGCCTATCATCAATGAAATTATGGCTTCAAACACGTCAACTTATGCTGACGAAGACAGCGAATATCCCGACTGGGTTGAAATATATAATCCCGGCGATATGAGTGTAGACCTTGCCGGTTACGGGCTTTCTGACAGGCCCGATAATCCGTATAAATGGGCATTCCCGTCAATTACATTACAACCGAAAACGTTTTTAATCATATTTGCCTCCGATAAAGATCGTTCGAGCGGCGAATATCTTCATACAAATTTCAAGCTCAGTTCTGACGGCGAATCGCTTGTTTTGTCCGATCCGGTTGGTTCACTTTGCGATAGTATATTTACAAAAATCGATGAGACGGATATTTCTCTGGGGAGATCGCCGGACGGTGGGGATGAATGGGTATTATTTCAGGAGCCGACGCCGGGCGAAAGTAATATCCTCAGCGGGTATGTAGGATACTCTCAAGCCGTTGTTGAAATGTCGCTACCGGGTGGATTTCGTGATTCGCCGGTTACGCTTGTACTTTCCACTGATCATACAGGTTCAGAAATCAGATATACAATAGATGGTTCGGAACCGACAGAAATGTCGATACTTTATTCATCTCCTATTGCGATTGATACTACAACTGTTGTGCGAGCACGGGTATTTGAAGGTGATTTATTTCCAGGACCGATTAATACTCAAACGTATTTTATAGGTATAGATACAACATTACCAGTAATATCGCTCTCAACAAATCCCGAAAATTTCTTTGATGATGAAATCGGTATTTATGTTGTCGGAAATAGTGATAAGGTAATTGAAGGTGCCCCATCTGTGCCGGCAAATTATAATGAAGACTGGGAACGCCCCATTCATATTGAGTTTTATGAACTGGATGGTCAATCCGGATTTAATATCGATTGCGGGATTAAAATCTCCGGCCTTGTAATCAGAGGGTATCCTCAGAAACCGTTTGCAGTTTTTGCCCGGCCTAAATACGGTTATAATAAAATCGAATATAAAATTTTCCCCGAAATGCCCATTAAAGAGTTTAAATCATTCACGCTTCGAAACGGCGGTAATGAAAAAACACCGACACGTTTTCGAGACGCATTCACTCAAAGCCTGGCCCGAGAATTAGATATTGATATAATGGCATACCGTCCCACCAAAGTGTTTATCAACGGTGTATACTGGGGTCATTATAATATTCGTGAAAAACAGAATGAGGATTATCTGTCCGTTCATTATAGTATTGATCCCGATAATGTCGATATGATAGAACTCATCCCAGAATTAAATGTCATTGAAGGTGATGATGTACATTATACTGCGATGGTGGAATATGTTGAGAAAAATAATATGAGCGATCCTGTTCATTACGAGTATATAAAGACACAAATAGATGTTGAAAATTATATAGACTATAATGTTGCTCAAATATATCTGAACAATACAAACTGGGTAACTCATAATTCCAAACTTTGGCGACCTAAAACACCCGGCGGCAGATGGCGGTGGATGCTTTGTGACCTTGACTGGACAATGGAAAAAGATAGAATTGATTATTCATTATTATGGACCATTGACATTTTGGAAGACCGTTTTGAGTATACAAAACTTTTTAATAACATGATCGAAAATGAACATTTCAGGCAAACATTAATCAATCGATTTGCCGATCATATGAATACAATTTATGATCCCGAAATTGTAAAATTAAAACTTCATGAAATAAAAGAACTATTAGAGTCCGAAATACAGGATCATGTAAACAGGTGGCATGATTCAATGTCCGGTGCTCCGTATGTTGATTCTGTTGAAGAGTGGGAAACTCATATTAACCAAATGGAAGAATTTGCCGAAACACGACCTGCTGCTATGCAGTCCCATATCATTGATTATTTCGGCCTCTCCGGCACTACCTCCGTCTCCCTTGCTGTCTCATCTCCTGAAGCCGGTGCAATCAAACTCAATTCAATATTACCCGGTACCTATCCCTGGAGCGGAATCTATTTTAAGGATGTTCCTGTTGAAATCACCGCGGTTCCCAATCTTGGCTACCGGTTTGCAGGCTGGGAGGGGGCGGCACTCGGCGATTCCATATCGGCGATAATTACACTCACCGACAGCATTGAGGTGACCGCGGTGTTCGAGAATATCGGGGAGAATGCTTTCACTATCGATGTCGCGCAGTCGCCCTACCGTATTGCGGACTTGCAGTCTGTCGGTGCGGGATCGTCGCTGACAATCGAGGCCGGTGTGGAACTGCTCATGTCCGCAAACGCGAGTCTGAACGTTTACGGCGAGATTCATTTGAACGGCACCCCAGACAATCCGGTACGGATCAGCGCCGATGGCGGACAGAACTGGAACGGTATCTTTCTCGATAATGCCGCGGGAGAATCAACCATTTCGCATGTGATTATCGATGGTGCCTCGACTATGGAGAATCCCTCAGATTTCCCCGCTGCGATTTCGGGGCTTAATTCGGATGTCACCATCGAGAATGTACGATTCGAGAATTGCCGTCAGAGCATTTTTTCCCGGGGCGGATCGGTCACAGTCAGAAATTGCGAATTCGCCGAGTCGAACAAGCATGAGCCAATCAATATCAAGAATGCCGAGGCGGTTGTCGAGAGCTGCCTTTTTGAGAGTGTGTTTTTCGAGGATGCAATCGATTTCGACGGGATCGTGGACGGTATTATTCGCGGGAACCGGATTTTGGAGACAGTGGATTCGGACGGCGACGGGATCGATGTGGGCGACGATTGTGTGAATGTGCTGGTCGAAGGGAATATTATTTATGACTGTATGGATAAGGGGATTTCTATCGGCGAGGGCGCGAAGGATATTCGTGTTGAAAGTAATGTGATTGCTGGGTGTTTGTATGGTATCGCGGTGAAGGACAGCGCGACTGCGGTGATCGATCACTGCACGATCTACGGTAACGATTACGCCGTGGCGGCGTATGAGAAGGGTAGTCGTCGATTCGGCGGCGGCACGGCGGTGATTTCCAATTCGATCTTATCTAACTCGAAGATTTCAACACTGTTCAGTGATGAGTTGTCCGAGATCACCGTGTCGAACACGATGTGCGATACTGAATTGCTTCCCGGCTACAACAATCTCATGGCCGATCCGATGTGTGCTGTTCCGGGTGGCAGAGTGTTCGACTTGATGCCCGGCTCTCCAGCACTGACCGCGGATAGCGAGGGCGTCGAACTCGGAGCAGTGCAGTTCCGTGAACTCATCTCGGACGTGGTAATCAACGAGATTAATTACAATTCTGCTGATGATTTCGATCCCGGCGACTGGGTTGAACTGTTCAATATCACCGAAAACACGATCGACATCTCCGGCTGGATATTTAAAGACGATAATGACGCGCATTCGTTCGAGATACCCGCAAACACCGTCCTCGGGCCGTATGCATACATTGTGCTCTGCAGCAACGATTCGCTGTTTACCGCCGCGTTTCCCAATGTTCATCGGTATGTCGGCGGATTCGGATTCGGGCTGAATGCCGCGGGTGAGGGGATCTGTCTCTACGATGCGGATGGCAATATTGTGGACTGGGTGGTTTACGACGATGCCGATCCTTGGCCGGTTGAGCCTGATGGGACGGGAGCCACACTTGCGCTGGTTCAGCCTGAAGACGACAACATTTATGCGGCAAACTGGCTTGCCTCGCTCAATCACGGCACTCCAGGATGGCGGAACGATGGGGCGACAGCTGTCGATGAGGAGGTGGAATCGGATGAACCGCTTGCTTTCTCGCTAGGCCAGAACTAT
>CAZCDQ010000191.1:0-5557 GCA_964497605.1 uncultured bacterium | reverse complement strand
ATCGCCGTATAAAATAGATCCGCCACCGGTAATCCCCAGTCTGTGCTCGCCGGCGGTCACCGAAATTGAAAGACCGAATACAATCGTAATTATTAGTATCATTCTTAACTGTTTCATGGCTCTTTCCTTTCACTCCACTGAAACGGTGCATCGACAAAAAAAACATTTTTATGTACAATATATTAATAAAATACTACTTATAGTTCATCATATCAAAATAGTATACACTCATATCGTAAAAAGAACAAGTAAAAGTTTTATGAGCTTTTTTAAAACTACTGCGTAAATATCCTCAGATTCATGATAATATAAGGCTAAATATAGCTTATAGATAAGGAAATTTTGCAAAAAAATATGGATTAATCGAGGCAGCATTCAGACGATGCGCGGATGCAATGACGAGCCGTCGGAAATTGTCAAAGGGGATAGTTTATGAATCGTAATTGTATGAGGTGTGTGTTAATTCCGGCAGTATCCTCCTTTTAATTTCTGTAATCCTGATTGATCCGGCCGTCGAGCAAATGAATAATTCGTTTGGCGTGAGTTGCGAGTTGTTCATCATGAGTGACAAAAATCAGTGTTTTCCCGTCACGGTTCAGCGATTCGAACAGGCTGAGAATCTCCTTACCCGACTTCGTATCGAGATTTCCGGTCGGCTCGTCAGCAAGGATGATATCGGGATCGTTCGCAAGCGATCGCGCCACTGCAACGCGCTGACGCTGACCTCCCGATAGTTCGGCAGGACGGTGCGCGGCGCGATCTGAAAGCCCGACGTTTTCGAGAAGCCATTCGACACGCTCCTTGCGTTTTTTTGCCGGAGTTCGCGCATACAGCATCGGCAGCTCGATATTTTCGTATGCAGTGGCAAACGGAAGAAGATTGTAGCTCTGAAACACAAATCCGACTTTTTTGTTCCGTACCTTTGCAAGCTGTATTCGGTTGAACTGATGAACAGGCGTATTATCGAACAGATATTCGCCCTCGCTCGGTTTATCAAGGCATCCCAGTATATTCATCATGGTGCTTTTCCCTGAGCCGGAAGGTCCCAGCACAGCGATAAAATCACCTTTTTCAACTTGCAGCGATACATTAGCGAGCGCCATAACTTCCATTGATCCCATTTTATATTTTTTTGTAATTTTATTAAGTGAAATCACCATATTCTCCTGTTCTTTTATTATTCATAGCGAAGCGCTTCAACCGGGTCGATAAGAGACGCGCGGTATGACGGGAAAATCCCCGCCAGAAGCCCGATAAAATTCAATAATGTCACACATATAAGCGCAATCATAGAGCTGAAAACCGGGCTTGGCCGTCCGGCAACCTCAATAAATTCTTCCGGCAGCGGAATAAAGTTGAAAAGCTCTATCATCCCCAACGCCATCATAATGCCGATTACGCCGCCAATGGAAACGGTCAGAAGCGCCTCAATGAGAAACTGTGCGACAATGACCGCCGGATGCGCCCCGACCGCCATCTTGATACCGATTTCGCGTGTACGTTCCTTGACAGTGACATACATGATATTTGCCACACCGATGCCGGCGATAAACAGCGTCAGGCTCCCGATGATGCCGAAAAATATTTCAAGCCCGCGAAATACTTTATCGATCATATCCTTGCTTTCGTAGGTATCCCAGTAACTCATAAGTTCCTCGTCATCGGGATTGAGGCCGTATCGGGACGCAATCAATTGCCGGAAAGCAACCTGAGACGCTTTCGAATCCGCCTCGGACAGCGGCTCAAAGATTATATTGCCGACATACTGCCGGTTAAACATCGTCCGAAATGTCGAGGCAGGTATGAACGTCGCCTGCGCGTCGCTGCCGGAGTACATGGACGTTTGGAATTTGTGTTGCATGACACCTATAACGCGGAACGGATTGCCGTTCAGCCAAATTGTTTTCCCAACAGCATCCGCATCCTCGGCAAATAGTTCATCACGGACTTCATTGCCGATAAAGATGACCCTGCGTTTTCTTTCTTCGTCAAGCTGATTGAGAAATCTGCCGCCGTTTTCAGGAATGAGATTCCGCATTTTGCCGTAGATTGGCGACACTCCGCGTACCTGTTTGGATAGGATTTTATCCCCGCTTTTCAAATCCGCACCCCAATTGGTATATTCTCCGCTGATAGCTTTTATAAGCGGCAACTTTTCTGCAGCCTTTATATCGGCCTCTGTTACCCGCACAGACCGTCCGGGACCGATACCTTTGTATGTCGTCGACGTCTGATCCGGCCATACGACGACAATCCCTTCACCCATGCCGCTCATCCCCTCACTCATCATAACATATAAACCCTCACCAACAGAAAGCATAAGGGAAACATTCGCCATTCCCCAGGAAACAGCGAGTATTGTCAGAAACATGCGGAGTTTCTGATGACGCAGTTCATATAAATATGAAAGTAAAAAATGCATATTTCTCCAGTCGCTGTTGATGTAATACTGTTATAAAATTTACCAATACTATACGTCGTACCGTATTCGGCGCTTTTTAATATCCTCGTTAAAATTCCAGCGCTTTCACCGGATCCATCTCCGCCGCGCTTTTCGCCGGAGACCATCCGGCTGCAAATCCAATTACTGCAAGTATTCCCACCGTTATCAGTGATATCTGCCAGTTGACTGCCGGAACGCCCATAACGCCCTGAATCTGCTCCAATGCCGGCGACGATAGAAGCCCGATGACCGCAAACGCGAAGAGTACACCCGCGCTCCCGCCGACAAACATGATTATAAACGATTCAAGCAGAAACTGCGATAGAATCAGCCTCGGCGTCGCACCGAGTGACGATTTTATCCCGATCTCGCGCCTTCGCTCACGGATCGCGACATACATAATATTCGCGACTCCGATTCCGCCGACAAGTAATGTAAATACACCTCCGAGCAGAAGAAATCCCTCGAATCCGAGAAAGAAGTAGAAAAAATATTTTGTCATTTCGGACGTATCCCAAATCCCTAATGCAGGTTTGTCTTCACTTTCGAATCCGAGCTTTTCTCCAAGCACCCTATAAAGCAGTTCTTTTGTTTTTGGTGTTTTGACGGGATCGCCCGCGCGGTAAATAATTTGACTGAGATAATTAAACCCGAACACATCATGATAGGTGGAAAACGGAATAAATGTCAGCCACGCGTCTTGAGACATATAGGATGAATTCTGCGTTTTTTCCTCCAATATACCAATAACTGTAAAGGGGATGCCGTCAACCATAAGTTTTTCACCAACTGCTTCAGCGTCCTTACCGAATAATTTATCTTTTACCTCATTACCTAAAAAAATCACTCTGCGTCTGTTATCGATATCGGTTTTATTAATAAACCTGCCGCCGCGCTGCGCGGGGAG
Source organism: uncultured bacterium (assembly GCA_964497605.1). Classification (GTDB taxonomy): domain Bacteria; phylum Latescibacterota; class Latescibacteria; order Latescibacterales; family Latescibacteraceae; genus Latescibacter. The sequence goes on along the minus strand of CAZCDQ010000191.1, from coordinate 2,207 downwards.
ATTCCTGATTATTCCATACTCAGGATTGATTCCGACACAATCGGTATTATGACGTACTGTGCCGTTAGAAAGCCGCGTATAGCGGTTTACTTCCGGGGAAAGATATTCGATTTCAGGAATAGAAGCCCGGATAAACTCGACATATTCCTTTCGGAGCTGGATCCTCCGTCCCGGCGGCATTCCGTTATAAGGAAGCGTTGTCTGCCCGCCGCTCAAAATGACGATATTATTCCCCATTCCGGTCATGTTTTCCAGTGACTTGAGCCGGAAAGACTCACCGAGCGATAAGAGAAGTATAACCGCCATTGTCCCCCATGTAATGCCTGACATGGTCAATACAGATCTGAGTTTCTGACGTCTCATGTCCTCAAGAGACTGCAACAGCATTTGTAAACAATATTTTAACATTTATTAATCCGGTTGATAAACATTTATTGTTCAATCACAACATCGCCGTCGGTGAGTCCGTCCAGAATTTCGATCGATATCCCGTCGGAGAAACCAAGCGCAACCAATTTCTGAACAAGACTGTCCGTCTCGGCATCTTTCATCATTACGAATGTGGAATCATTGCTGAATGTAACGAGCCGTTCGGGAATATAGAGCGCATCCTGTTTTTCGGTGATGATGAGATCGGCGCTTGCGGAGTATCCTGCGCGAAGTGTAACACCTCCCATATCGGTGATGCGGATTTTAATATCGAATACAATGACGTTGTCTTTAATTCTGCTTTTTGGGCTGATGAAATACAGTTCGCCGTGAAGGATATCCTCGGGTAGTGCGCCAACATGAATGTTCGCACGCATTCCCGGCCTGATCTTGCCCACATCGATTTCGTCGACGGTACCGATAAAAATGAGATCGTCCATATCGGCAACGCGCATAAGTTCGGTTCCCGGTTGGTAGGATGTCAGCGGCACAATGGGATCGCCCTCGTTAACCAAACGCTCAAGAATCATCCCGCTTGTCGGCGCTCTGATCACCGATTCGAACAAAACATCGCCGATCTGGGAACTGCCTTTTTCAAGCAGCTCAAGCCGTTCCTGGGCCTGTTGTTCTCGCACCTCGGCCTCCTTAAGGGCTTTGGTGGCATTTTCGTAGTCTTTGCCGGAAATAAAGTGTTCTTTGTAGAGTGCTGTTGAACGCTCGAGCTCGTTTTCAAGATAATCTTTGTTAAGCCGGACCAGTTCGAGCTGTCTTTGCGCCTCGGCAAGCTCGAGCGGTGTCGGTTTCGGTTTGATGACCATGAGCGGTTCACCCTCGACGATTACCTCGCCTACCTCGCGATTGATTTTATCAACAATACCGGACACCTGCGATTTAATCACAATCTCATGATCAGGATCGATCTTCCCGACTGCCAGCGCTTTCTCGACCAAATTTCCGCGCTCGACAGCTATCTGCGTATACTGTGGACCTTTATCTCCCGACCGCATTTTAACGAGAAAAAAGACGACAGCGACGACCGCAATGACCATCATCATGAACAATAATACTTTTTTCAACAAACGCCTCCTTGATTTATGATAACCATGTTATATGTTCCGTCGGAAATATTCTAAAGAGTGCCAAGCGTTTCGACATACTGAGAGTACAATATATTTGACGAGAGTTTATTCAAATAATTTCAATTATTTTGGAATTATTTCAATGTGACGGAGATTGAGTAAAAGCGTTGCAGCTAAATTGAGCGATTCTTTCGTATTGCACTAAAAAAGCCGATATTGCAACTGCTGACCTCTTGGATAACTGAATATTAGATATGATTTTCACGATTGCGGGAATTATTCTTCAGCGAAACAAACCTTTTCGTCCCCAAAACCCGATTGTCGGGCGCACTTCCCCCTTGCATAGAACTGTGTGCGGCATACCATGTGTTTTTCTCAGGATCAGGCGAATGTGGGCGGCGAACCGCTCCGTTTCCACAGCACATTGAACTTTAATGGTTTCCATGCCGCCTGTGTAATCTTGAGAATAATTCTGCCTCCTGACACAACGATTTTGGCGGCAACGTCGATGAGTGTAGGCTATCCGTTGCCGGATTCCCCACGCCCCATATTCAGCCGATGTCCAGCTCCTCAAACACCTCGAAGAAATCCTAATCAATGACAAACCGGCGCCAGATCAATGGAAGCGGCTGGAATTCCGTGCACTTTTTGTACGTGGGCTGCACGCCGTGACGTTTCTCCGCATCGTCATTGTCCATG
>CAZCDQ010000190.1:0-5650 GCA_964497605.1 uncultured bacterium | reverse complement strand
TTTAATTCCATGCCATATATAGTGTTTACGAGAGTAAACCGTATAGCCCAATTAATATATATGGTTCATCCCATGCGTACCTGTAGAGAAAAATGCAATAAAAAGTGGACAATTGCGCAATCGAAAAAAAATTCAATTTGATAATATTTTTACACAAAAATTCTGCTATCTATCTATCTATCTATCTATCTATCTATCTATCTATCTATTTTATAAATAATTAAGTTCGATGGCACAAATGATTTTTGAATAATCCGGACTAATTATCTTAAAAATTATTACGTTATCATTTTTTCGAAACCAGCCCGGACTTTCCATGTCCGGCCGATTTTCAGCAGAAATACTATTCTCATATATTTTACGATATCTAAAATCTTTCCCCACATTCGATTCATCCGGAATATTGAAACAGGGTTAGTGTGTCGCTCGACACTACATACTGGTTTCAAAATCTTAAGAAAAAAATATGATATTCTAATGCAGGCATAATGAAAAACTAATTCGGTTTGTCTAATCTTAGCATTAATAAAAAACGGGGGAATGAAGTATGCTGAAAACAGTGAAATATTTTTTTATTACAGTAATAACTGGCGTGTTGGCAGTTTCGTCGTTCAATGCCTATCAATGCCGCCATGTACCCTCAATGCAAATGCCGGTTATCGAAGGATTCAATACCTACGCAGGAGTGATACATATTCATACGACATATTCCGACGGCAGCGCGACATACGAAGAAATTGCAGATATTGCCGACTCGATGGGGTTGGATTTTGTCATCCCCACCGACCACAATACCGTGCAGCCGCTCCGAGACTATCCAAACGGCGTCCAGGGAAAAACGCTCGTCATACCATCCGTCGAAATATCGACAAACAATTCTCAAGGTCATTTTATTGTCATCGGTGACAGTATTCCTTTAGTGCCTCGGAACGGCATCACATCAGGTGAAGTATTTATACATTCGTTGGAGAAAGGTAATCTTGTCTATCTCGCACACGTATATCATCCGCGGAAAAAACTCGATTGGGATAACTGGCGGTTAGGCAATTCGATTCGTTACGCCGAGTCGGATACGTTCCATACGGTTATGCACAGCAACCTCAATTTTCTTTCGCATTTTTACCGTTTTACAAAAGTACGGAACTGGGAAAACTGGGATATTGGTAATTTTAACGGTTTTGAGTTTTATAATTTTGACGAGCATTGGCGGGATAATATCTCGCTTCGATATTGCAACAGGATTTTCGGTGTACTTATTATGTCTAGGTTCAGGGACGATACGTTCAACTATATTCTCACATTTCCAGAAAAGGAAATGAATATGTTCGATCAGTTATCACTCCGGAGAAAAGTTGTCGGTATCGGATCGCTGGATGCTCACTCGAAACTGAAAATAACAAAAAAGCATTTTCTGAGATATCCGGCATACGACGATATGTTTAAGCTTGTGCAGACGTATATCGTGACACGGGAACGGTTTAACGGAACTTACGATCACGACAAAAAGCTAATATTGCACGCATTAAGAGATGGAAATACGTTTGTCGGATTTGCGGGCTTACAGAACCCAACCGGCTTTCACATGACTGTCTCGACTGAGGATACACTTGTCACAATGGGTGAAAGTATTTTGCTTGAAGATACGGTTGATTTAAATATCCGGATTCCGAGCAAGAACAGCATAATGATTCAACTTATCAAAAACGGACTCATTGTTGAAGAACGCAGGAATGAAAACGAAATTGACGTTCGTTTGAACGATCCGGGGATTTACCGTGTTCAGGTATTTCAGCTTCGAACGATGCTTCCTTTCGGACAGAAGCGGATGCTGCCGTGGATTCTGACAAATCCGATCTATGTGTATAAAAAATCCGATAACATGCAAATTTTATCGAATATAAATGCCGACGAATAAAGAAAGCAATATGAACGTGCTTATTTCAGGTGTGGCCGGCTTTATTGGTTCTACACTGGCTCAAAGAATGATCGAAGAGGAGCACTGCGTAACCGGTGTAGATAATTTTGCTCCCTATTATTCCCGGGATGTCAAACGAGATAATCTCGCGCTATTCGCTCATTCGGATAATTTTTCATTAATCGAGTCTTCTATCGCCGATATCGACGAGAGCGTGCTGGACGGGATCGAGATTGTATTTCACCTTGCCGGTCAACCCGGTGTCAGAGCTTCTTTTGGCGAGAGTTTCAATATGTATGTTGATAACAATATTGCCGCGACACAGGCCTTGCTTGAAAAACTGAAAAAAGCACCATGTATGAAACGCCTCGTTTATGCTTCATCATCCTCGGTGTATGGGGATACGTCCGCTGTCATGCTGAGCGAAAACGATGTGCCGAGGCCGGTTTCGCCCTACGGCGTAACGAAACTCGACGCCGAAAATCTTTGTGTATTATACAGCAAAATATCTGAATTTTCGTGTGTTGCGCTTCGCTATTTCACCGTTTACGGGCCGCGCCAACGACCCGATATGGCATTTAATAAATTCATAAAGGCAATCGTGGATAACGGAATCGTCACCTTATACGGCGACGGAAATCAGATGAGAGATTTTACGTTTGTCGAGGATACTGTCCGCGCAACGATGTCTGCGGCGACCGCCGATATCCCTGAAAAGACGAGTATCATAAATATTGGTTCGGGTACGACATTCACCATGAACCACGTGTTGGAATACCTGCACGATATTACGGGGAAATCGCTTAATATTGACTATAAAAAATCGGAAAAAGGCGATATGAACCGGACGTATGCGAATATTGAAAAAGCGGCGAAATTATTAGGTTATAATCCCACGATTTCACTTTACGACGGATTATGCAAAGAATACGAATGGTTTGCCATGAAACGAACAAACCGTGAAATACAGCCCATGAAAAAAACACGGTCGAACTCATTAACGAACATATCTGATCATGGATTATAAATTGATTCGTTCAAACCTTTAACGGTTTTCCTGTTTCACCAATGCGGTGCTCTCTTATGAATATTTTTTTTCTCTCTCGGTCTGGAGGATATGCGGGTTCCACCTATTCGGTTATTTATCTGGCGAGAAGTCTATCAAAACGCGGCCATAATGTGTTTCTTTCCTGCCCGCCGGATACGATTATGCACAATGAACTGAAAAACAGTCCGGTGATCGTGCACCCTATGCATTTGAAAGGAAAGGCGCTTCATCTGCCAACTATAAAACACATTGCTGATATTGCCCGGGATAACCGGATAGATGTGATAAACGCGCAGGCAAGCTCGGACCGTTATATTTCGGTATTTGCCAAACACCTATTCGGTTTATCGGCCTCGGTTGTTCATACCCGCCGTCAAATACCTAAAAGCAGCGGTAATATAGTTCAAAATTTTTTGTATGCGCATGGTACCGATTGTATCGTTGCGGTCAGCAGTCAGGTAAAAGAACGGCTTGTCGAACTCGGTTTACCTGCGGAGCACATTCACATTATCCATAATGGTACGCCTGCAGAAAAATATCAAAATATTGATGAAGAGTTGGTTAATCAGCTTAGAATGCGGTTTGGCATTGCCCTTGATGACTGTGTTATCGGCTGTGTGTCGCGCCCGAAAAAGCAGGATCAGCTTATCAGGGCTCTCGACAGGATCGGAACGCATGTAAAAGTCATGTTTGTCGGTTGCGGGCGAGAGGATTTCGAGCAAAAATTCGGGCCGCTTCCCTGCGGTCGGGACATTATATTCACCGGTATTCTCGACAACCGTTCGACGCTTCACTGCTATCGTCTTTTCAATATATGCGCGTTACCCTCGACGACTGAAGGACTATCCCAGGGGCTTCTTGAAGCTATGGCGATGGGGGTGCCTGTTGTCGCGACAAGAGCCGCCGGCAATCTTGATCTCATACGAGAGGATGTGAACGGGATGTTATTTGAGGACGGCAATATCGATGAATTCGCGTCGAAAATATCGGTCGTGCTCGAAAAAGGTTCAGTTAGAGAAAAACTTATACATTTCGGTAAAATCACCGCGCTGGAAACATTTTCGCTCGATGCTACAGTTGCAAAGTACGAATCATTGTTCATGCGGCTACAGGAGACTGAATTACTGAAAAGGGAAAAGGATTCATTTTTCAGTATTCCGGGGTTGCTGCGGCAACATGAGGCGGGAGCTTGAATTTTGATCTCCTGACATAATTTTGAGTTGAATGGCGAAGAAAAAAATTAATAATTCATTATTGCTGCGAAGGATTATCGGAATGGGGGTTTTTACTATTCGCCGTCTGGATAGAATACGAATACTCTTGGAGTGCTATTTTTCAGACATGGAATGTTTTGCCGTTGCCGTTCACGTTAATAGCGGCGGCCCTGCTCATTGGCAGCTACCTTATCCGGACGCTTCGGATATATTCATTTTTTTCCGCACACTTGCAGATTGCCTTTTGGAGATGCTTTCAGCTTGTGCTGCTGCATAATTTCTTCAACATTTTGCCGATGAGAAGCGGTGAGGCTGCGTTCCCAGTACTTATGAAGCGCTAATTCGAAGTATCCTATCTCCAATCAATACCGGGATTGGTATGGTTCAGATTTCTTGATCTGCACACACTGTTCTCAATCGGGATATGCATTGTTATGCCGTCCGGTTTACGGTCGAGATATGGGTTTTTTTTATTATGGTCCCGATCCTATGCTATCAGTGATTGCCGCGGTCGTGATAATTGCGGCGGTAGCGGCACTGCTTGATTATTCAGTGGCGATGGGAGCCTTTTTCGCGGGACTGGCGTTCAGCCGTGATACAAACTATATCCGTAAAATGACGTCGTATAAACCGCTTGTTGATCTCTTTTCCCCGTTCTTCTTTATCGGGATAGGAATCGGAGTGAATTTTGGAATTTATGAAAAATTTATCATTTTAGGTCTCATCTTGTGCACAGCGGCTGTAGTGGGTAAAATGATTGGCGTAGGCCTTCCGGCGCTTATTGAATGGCCCTTTACCGCGGCTCTTCTTCTTGGTCTCAGCATGGTCCCCCGTGCCGAAATCACAATTATAATTCTCGATTTTGCTCACAGAAATCTCTCTGATTTCCCGGAAGAAATATACTTTGGTATGGTATTGACAGTTATCCTCACCTGCACCGTCCCACCATTGATTCTGAAACGATATATCGATACGGTCGAAAATTGATTAAGAAGATAAACCAACAAAAGGTTTTCTTTTAAGTTAAATTTTACCTGTGATGTTTAAAAAGTATATTTATAGTTTTCGATTAGTATATGAATTTGTGGGAAGATTTTATTCAAAATATTCAAGAGAAAAAATAAATTGAAACGTAAGTGTCTCGGACATAAATCATCGGTAGGTTATTTTAAATTGTTCGAATAATCCTCGACATTGTGACGTACAATGTCGCCGTCGATAAGATATATGATGTCCTCGGCGATGTTGGTGGCGGAGTCTGCGATTCGTTCGAGATCCCGGGTGATGCCTAAGTAGTGAAGCAACATATTTATGCGTTCGGGTTTTTTTTGCGCCAGATCCTCGATAATGTGATACATATCCCGGTTCATGTTGTCCACTTCATCGTCGAGCGCACAAACCTCATATGCATCCGCGGTATTCAATCAAAAGATTCCTCGGACTTAAGTCCGGGGTTATATTGTGAGGATGAGC
>CAZCDQ010000189.1:0-5688 GCA_964497605.1 uncultured bacterium | reverse complement strand
GGTGCGAAAGGGGGGACTTGAACCCCCACGAGCGAAGCTCACCAGATCCTAAATCTGGCGCGTCTACCAATTCCGCCACTCTCGCAAAAGTAAGAATAAAATAAAGATATAAAATAAGAAAAAATAAGTTAAAAGTCAATGTAGTATGCGAACGCCGCATATAATTTAATCCTCTTATTAAACCCCTCGTGAGTCTGCAAGTTTCAAACGATACCCTGACGCCCCTGAAAGAGCAATTTTTCACGATATTTAATCCGGTCATTTCTTGTTTGCATATTGGGAATATTTATGTATTTTGATATTCAGTTGGAACCTTTGCCGGCTTAGACAGATAGAAGAGATATATTGCCAATACTGCTATAAATCCAGTCAGTCGAGCCAGCGGGTTTTTTGCCAATGAAACCAAAACACACATGCAGCTCCATACGTTCGGAGAAATCACAATGAGCAAATCAATTCATCTTTCAAGACGCAGCATGCTGAAAACAGCAGCAGTATCAGTCGCGGGCGCTTCTGTATTAGCAAACCCTCTTCTTGCGGCGCCGAAACAACCCGGCGAAACTCGCGTTATCTTTCTTGTCGGCGACATATGGCATAATCCGGTTATGCAGGAGCATTACTGGCGGCAGACATTGAAATCGACCGGTTGGCGGCTTATGTTCTCTCAATCCGCAGCATTCATTACACCCCGTGTACTTGAAGATGCCGACCTGTTCGTCTTCTGCCGTTATGCGGGCGGCGATTCCCTCGGCTGGGATCCATCAAAATTTGTCGAGGACCGTACAACGAGCGGCAGCTTTATAACTGAGGAACAGGAAGAGGCCATTGTCGATAATGTTGTCAAACGCGGCATGGGTATTATTCCCACTCATTGCTCGGTCGTCCAAAATGACCGCCAGAAATACATGGCCCTGCTCGGTATCAAAGAATATATTCCGCATACACCGGTACAGCCCGGACATATTCACAATTTGAATCAGAATCACCCTATCACACGAGGTATCGAGCCATTCGATATCGACGATGACGAAATTTTTGATACGGTCAAGCTCGATAATGTCCCGGCAACTCACCTGTTCGACACGAAAGGAGAGGAATTTCCGATAGATGCGCGCGGCGGGTGGTGCCGCGAGGAAGGCAACGGACGTATCGTCGCATTGCTTCCCGGCCATATTCCGCAGCCGTATCAGAAAGTATCGTACCGGAAGATCATGTGGCGCGCGGCGCACTGGGCGCTGAAACGAGACATACCGAGTGACGATCACATCACAGGCAGATATTAATAACGTATTGAACCCCATTACGATACCTATTTTACATGATATTATTTGTGAAAATGGCATTGTGTGTCAAATAGTTTAAAAAAGGAGATTATATGCGAAAAAAGTATATGCGGTCGCGGCGAAATATGTTGAAAACCGGCGCCGTGGTACTGGCAGGATCTGTCAAAGCGTCGCAGTCGTTGTTTGCGGCCCCGAAACAGCCCGGAGAGACCAGAGTTGTGCTTCTTTTTGGCGATTACTGGCACAATCCGGTTATGCAGGAGAAAAACTGGTATCATATCCTCGCACCGACTGGATGGCGGCTCATGTTTGCGCAGGCGAGCCATTTCATTACGCCCGAGGTGCTTTCACAAACCGACCTATTTGTGTTTTCTCGATACGCCAAAACCAATTCGCTTGGTTGGTCGCCTGACCGCTTTATCGAGGAATGGCCTGAGGAACAACCGTTTATGACTGCCGGGCGGGAAGCAGCCATCATCGAGAATGTGAGACGCGGCATGGGGCTTTTGGCGGTACACTGCGCGGTATGGAACGGCGAAAGCACGGATTTTATGAAACTGATCGGTGTCGAGACGCCGCATATGCACACTCCCGTACAGCCGGCGCTGATCCATAAACTGAATCAGGATCATCCGATCACGCGAGGTGTAGAGCCGGCACAAATTGTCGAGGATGAAATTTTCATGGCCGATCTTCTCCCCGGGGAAAGCGAGGTGCTGTTCAATCTGAAAGGCGAGGAAGTCGAAACCGATCGTGCCGGGGGATGGTGCCGTGAGGAGGGCCGCGGACGTGTGGTTGCACTGCTTCCCGGTCATAACCCCCACCCCTACCATTTGAAATCATACAAGGAAATCATGTGGCGTTCGGCGCACTGGGCAATGAAAAAAGCGATCCCGAATACCGTGTTCGAGAACGGCCGCCCTCCGGAACAATCGGGAGTCAAAGGGATTTGACATCAGCCGAATATTTTAAACCGTTGTCTGTACGAAGACCGTATTACATTTTTCAGGAGATAATATCATGAAACCACGCACAACAACACGACGTCAGGCACTGAAAGCAAGTACTGCTGCTGCAGGCGGCATACTTGCTTCATCATGTGCTCAACCACAACAGGAAACGATATCAACGTCTTTCACTCCAAGACCAAAAGCGCCGGGTGAAACCAAAATCGTCTATCTCGGCGGCGATCAGCTTCACAACGGCATGGGGCAACGCCAGGAACTCCAAAGCGTTTTCAGCGGCACCGACTGGCGATTGCTATTTGCGACCGACGCACGACATATAACGCCTGAACTGCTCAGCGACACCGATCTTCTGATGATTACACGCTGGGGAGGCGCCATCGAGGGCTGGTGTCCCGATCCTATTCAGGAGGGGCGGATGGAATCGGACGGATACATGAGCGACGAACTCGAGGAGACGATTGTCGACAATGTGCTCAACCGCGGTATGGGATTTATGGCGTTCCACTGCACCTGCTGGACACCGGAACGGCCGAAATTCAATACTATGATGGGAATCGAGGGCATTATGCACGGCCCGGTTCAGACGGTGAAAATCCACGATATCAACCGGAAACACCCCATCACGCAGGGTATCGAGGAATTCGATCTCCCGCTTGACGAAAATTTCGGTGTCAAACTCATCAACAAACAGGCGGTGAAACTCTACGAAACCACCGGACAGCAGGATAACCGTCACGATATCGGCGGCTGGTGTCTTGAGAACGGCAACGGCAGAATCGTTGGCATTGTCGCCGGACATACCTATACCGCCTGGCGTCACGCGAATTTCAAAAAAATGTACTGGCGCGGCGCACACTGGGCGATGAAACGTGATATTCCGCCCTATGAGGGGTGAGACTGATGTTGCAACATGGTTAATGAAGGGGAATGCGGGTATTCCCCTTTTTTATTGTACATCGCCAAAAATTTTGATTATACTGTCATCATAATAAAGTTCATACTCAGACGGCACATATGAAAGGAACGATGCGATGAGAAAATTGTCCATGAAAATACCATTTATCGCACTTTTTGCGGCAGCGCTTATCCCGGTTATTCTTCTGAATTGCTCCGCGCAGGAATCCGACGCTGTCCGCATGGAATTCGATGCACGTTCGGAACGGATCGATCTCAAAACAGGAGAAAAACTCCCTCCCTACCGGTTTGCGCAGCCAGGCAGTTTCCGGTTTTATCAGAACCGTCTCGATAAACCGGAGACATTCATATATTATTTTCACGACGGCAGACGGAGTGTCGAGATTTCTGAACTGGGGTCAATGAAAAAGGATCAGGGTCGGTTTGCGATATGGAATCTCGTGTGGAGAACCGGCCGCGGACTGCATCCCGCCTACGGCCCGCGCATACACCATTTTGCAGTATCGTTCATCCCCCTCGATACCGCAACAAAAAAACCGGGCGGACGGGTGTTTGTGCTGTTACGCGATCTTAGGTCGATTGTCTGGACAGATGTTGCAGATAAACAACAATAGAAAACAATACAATTGATTACGGAGGAATATACAAATATGAAACGACGGAATATATTGAAATCAGGCCTCATCGCATCGTCCGCAGCTGCGGTTTCCGCGGCGGTGTATGGTCCGGACGCACAAGCTCAAATGCCTCGTCCGAAAGAACTGGGAGAGACCAAAATTGTGGTGATGATGGGCCATGATGGTATGCATAACGATGTAAGCTATGAAATGAATATCCGCTCGATATTCGCCCCGAAACGCGACTGGCGGATATGGGCGGCACGCACGAACAAGGTAATCACCCCCGAACTCCTCGAGGATGCCGATCTCATCATGACCCAGCGGTTCGGAGACCCCTACGAATGGAATCCAACCGGGCTTGCCGACAGCACCGGCAGTGAGCGCTACACGCTCTATAACGACACAATGGCCAAGGCGATGATCGAGAATGTCCGTGACCGCGGCATGGGCTGGATGGCCATTCACAATTCGGTCTGGAACGGCCGTAAGGACCTCGAGGATTTCATCGGTGTGGACGCCGAACTTCACCAGGAGATTCAACCGGTTATCTATAAGGATTTTCGTCAGGATCATCCAATCACAGAAGGAATCGAACCGTTCTTTATCAATCTCGAGGAGCAGTTCGGGGTCAAAATAAAAAATCCCGCGGAGACCGAGGTGCTGTTCAGAAGCCTCGCGGTACACGACAAACGGGATTCGGTAGGCGGATGGTGTCTCTCGCGCGGCAAAGGTAGAGTTGTCGGGCTTCTCCCGGGGCATCTTGAATGGCCGTACCGTGTCCGCGAATACCAGGAGATATTCTGGCGTTCGGCATTCTGGGCAATGGGCCGCGAAATCGAGCCGTTCCCCGGATAGGAAAGCAACAATAAAATAAATGGACATGATTTACAAGATTCACATGATTTAATCATCTTGTTAATCATGTGAATCCTGTCTATTAAAACGTTTTGTAGATAACGGAATGAAATAAATATCCAATAAAGTATGGGAGATTCTTATGGCATTATTCAGAAAAATACAGCGCCGGCCGGTAAGAACAATGACAGCTCCGATTGCGGCGGGATTCGCAGGTGCGCTCTCACCGGTCAATCCCTCTGCCGCGGTACTGCCGAAAAAGCCGGGTGAGGTCAAGATTGTGGCGTTCATGGGCGGCGATTACGGGCACAACGCCGTTCCGCTTGAAATGCACATCCGCGAGATATTCGAGACCAAACAGAACTGGCGTATCATTTTCGTTCGGGCGAGCGGATTTTTCACCCCTGAACTTATCGCGGACGCCGATCTGCTCATAACCTCACGCCACAGCCGTCCCGACGATATCGCCTGGCGCGCCGAGGGGCTGGTCGACAGCATTGAAACGGGCGGTCAGTTCTGGAACGACGACAATGTGCAGGCGATTATCGACAACGTGCAAAACCGCGGCATGGGATTCATGGCGCTGCACAACACCGTCTCATGCAAACGGACAGAAATCACCGATCTGCTTGATATCACGCCAATTATGCACGACGAGGTTCAGCCGCTGTGGATTCATAATCTCAATCATGAGCATCCCATAACCCGCGGTATCGGAAAATTTTACATTAACATCGACGAGCAGTTCGCCGCTATCATTAAATCGTCCTCCACAACCACATTGTTCGAGACGGTGGGGATTCACGACAAACGTCCGGCAGCCGGAGGCTGGTGCCTTGCACGCGGGAACGGCCGTGTTGTTTGTTTTCTGCCGGGACACGCGCAGTATACCTACCGTGCGCCGGAATACCAGACCCTTATCTGGCGGGCCGCCCACTGGGCAATGAATATGGAAATCCCAGCCTATCCGAATGAACGAAATACATTGTATTTATGAGGCAATTTCAAAAGTCGGGATATTGCCCGAAAGAGAGCCTTGACGTGCTC
>CAZCDQ010000188.1:0-5747 GCA_964497605.1 uncultured bacterium | reverse complement strand
CTTTTCTTTATCTTCATGCGCGGTCAGATAGATGACCGGAATGCCGTATTTTTCTTTAAGGATAGCTGCAACCTCGATACCGTCCATTTCTCCTTTCAGCGTGATATCCATTAAAATAAGGTCGGGCACAGCCTCTGCAACCATATTGAGCGCCTGTTCACCCGATATCGCGATACCGGAAATTTGGTAACCGTGCTCTTTCAGCGACAGCTCGATATCTTTGGCAACCAACACTTCATCTTCAACAATTAAAATTCTCGAAACATCCATTATGATTTCCCCTTAAACGTTAATGCAAACCCGGTACCGTTCTTGTCGAAATGTTTAATTTTTCCGCCGATTTGATATGTTAACAGACGTGTTATTTCAAGCCCAAGCGAATCCAGCTTTTTAAAGTCAAAATTTTTTGGCATGCCGACACCGTCATCGGAAACCCTAAGCCTTATTTTTTCACCTTTCAGCCATTTCATGACAACTGTGATTGTCCCGTTTTTCTTCCCCGGAAACGCATGTTTCAGTGCGTTTGAAACAAGCTCGTTTATAATAAGGCCGCATGGTATCGCGGTCTCGACAGTTATAAAAATATCCTGAATTTTATAATCGATATTAATTCCTCTTTGCGGGGCTTTATATAAAAACATAAGATTATTACATAATGTCGGGATATACTCTCGAAACGAAATCCTGCTTAAATCGTTCGATTGATACAGCATTGTATGGATAAGCGCCATCGAATGTACCCGGTTGATGCTTTCATGAAAAACATGAAAATGCTCTTTGTTTTTTATTCTGTCCAACTGAAGTTTCAGCATGCTCGATATAACCTGCATATTATTTTTTACGCGGTGATGAATTTCTCTTATAAGCACCTCTTTTTCCGCGAGGGTTGCTTTGATATGCTGCTCTGCTCTTTTCTGTTCGGTAATATCCTGTGAATTCCCGACCGTTCCGATCATATTACCGTCGGTATCGTACATGATCGTGGCGGTCAGAAAACTGGTGAAACGCTCGCCGTTTTTTCGAATATTTTCAATTTCTCCCCGATACATATCGCATGCTTTGACCGCTTTAAAAATCCTACGGCTTTCGTTCTGTGAGGCATAGAGAAATCCGACTTTTTTCCCGACAACCTCCTCTTTCGAATACCCGAACGTTTCGCACGCCGCCTTGTTGAACTCGACAATACGGCGGTTTTTGTCGGTGGCGATAATCATATTAAGAGAACTCTCGATAATATTATTGGCATATTCTTTTGATTTCGAAAGCTCCCGCTCGATGATCTTGCGTTCCGCGATTTCCTCAGTCAGTTTTTTATTCAAACTTCTGAGTTCACGGGTCCGTTCATCGACACGGATTTCCAACCCCTCACGGGCTCTGTTCAGGGCATTTTGAAGATCTTTTTCCTCAGTGATATCGACCATAACCGCCCGGACTGAAATCTGCCAGTTGTCTTTCACCTCCACATTGACTGTATCATGAAACCATACCAGGCGGTCGTCCTTGGTAATCATACGGTATTCAAGAATATGATCTTCTCCCACCTCGATTGCCTCTTTCCGCATCCGGGAGGTCTTATCTCTGTCCCGAGGATCAAGATGTTCATGCCAGAATCCCGCTATACCGCCTTTGTGAGTGGCCCAGTCGTCCAGCGAATACCCGAGAATATCTTCGAAGTTTCCTCCAATATAGACAAATTCCTCATGGTTTCCCGCAAGAACAATCGCATTCAGATGAGAGAGGATGCTTTTGTAGTCCGGTTCCTTAAAAGAGGAATCATGTGCCGAAGCGGCATCGCGTTTCATCTCCGCTACCGCGTTTCTTAGTTCATTCAGTTCGTTTATAAGCTGCGGTTTTGTTTTTCTATTGTCGTTCACACTATACCAACTTGTTCAAACGGTAACAATTATGAGATACTTTTTGTTATAATACGATCCGACGAGGATGTCCTCAGCAATTGTACAATTACATCGAGTAGTATTCGTTTCGGGACAGTTTTATTCAAAAACCCGTCAACACCGGCTTCCACCGCCTTATTCATGTTTTCCTCGGTGTCATGCCCTGTGTAAATAAGAATTTTAATGCGGGATGTTTTCGGATTGCTTTTTATTAGCTTACATACCTCGAATCCGTCGATGCCGGGCATGACAAGGTCGAGAACAATGATATCGGGATTAAATCTGAGCACCTTGACTCCCGCCTCGAATCCGTTCAGCGCAATATCGACCTCGAACCGCTCTTTCTTAAATATTCTTCTCAACACCTCACATACGTCGGTATCGTCATCGACAACCAGTATACGCGCCGTATCGCGCGATACGGTTTTTCTCGACGGCAATCCCTTGTTCTCCAGAAATGCCATCAAATCCTCGCGTTTAATACGGTAATGCCCGCCCGGCGTTACAAACGCCTCGATATATCCCGCTTTCACCCACCGCCACATGGTCATACGCTCAACCGCACAATATTCCGCAGCCTGAGGAATCGTCAGCACTTTCTTTTCAATATTCATTACGGCCTCTACTAAATTTCAATTAAATTTTGTAACATTCGTAACATAATGCAATTTTGTCCGGTTGTAAAGACTTTTTTTGATTATCCGGATTGTTTAACAACAAGCTTTTTATTATTATTTTTAAAATCCAGTTATTTCTTTAAATACGCGTGATATTCGGGAAACCACCGAAATACAAAACGTCCTAACCTTTCATTGTATTTAAATGAGGGCTGATTGATAGTATTGAAGGGCCCCCTCGCCGGCTGGTGGGAGCGGGGTGAGGGTGGAACATTAGCAGTTGCTAACTTAACGTGATAACCGAACTATATAATTCGTTACTTTCACTTTCGGATTATTATTCCGTTCCATAAAAAAACATCCGGTTCGGATGCTTTTCGAGGAAAACAGTGTACTATTTATTTCTTTTTTTCATAATCGCGTTTAAGTAACGCATAAAGCTCATCGAGCCGGCTGTAGAGCCTTTTCTGAGGACGAGCTACCCCTGATTCCAACATATATGCGGTCATGAGCGGCAGATAGACAGTCGTATCGCCATAGCACACCACCGTATCCGGAAGCATTTCGGGAACGACTTTGCCCCACGACACCGCCTCAGAGGGCGTTGCGCCGGAAAGGCCGCCGGTGTCGGGGCGGGCGTCGGTGAACTGAATGAAATAATCGTGGCCGATATCGGGCAAATTGAGGATTTCCTGAAGGTACGGTTCGGTCTGAAGAAGAAAGTTCTTCGGGGAACCACCGCCGAGCAGAAGTACGGCCGAATAACCGCTGTCCTTTTTCGCGCCGTACACAATTGCCGACGACTGGTTAACATCGAGTACAACATCGAAATCGATGGTATTACCCTCGAGCGCAAGCGCTGCCATGTTCATCCCGAGTGTAGAATCCCCCGGCGACGAGGTAAAAATTGGTATATCGAGCGCCGCCGCGGTCATCAAAACCGACAGGGCGCGGTTGTCGCTGTGCTCCTCCAGAAGCCGTTTCCCGAGCAGGTGATGGAATTCCGCAGAGCCGATATTTCCCCGCCTGACGAGCGATGCACAGAAACTGCGGACATATTTGTCGGCCTCATACAGAACATCGGCCTTGAACAGGATGTCGTAAATACGAACAATACCTTCTTCCCTGAGATCGCAATCGTTAAGCGCGGGATCGCCGATATGAAGGTTTTGTCCTAAGGCAAAATGGAGATCGTGATAGAGATTCGCGCCGGTCATCACCATCCAGTCGATAAGCCCGGCCTCCATCAGCGGCACAAGACACGAGCCCCCGATCCCGGCGGGCGTGAGAGCTCCCGCGCATGAAACGCCAACTGTCACCCTTTCCGACGTGAATTTCTTTGCGAAAATATTACAGGCCTCCCGAAGGCGAGCGCTGTTGTAGGCAAGAAATGTGTTGTCGATGATATCGGTGACACTCCCGAAGGCTTTCGCTGGTTTTAGAATCTTATAGCGGTTTAACGTATCGCTCATGTATTATCCTGTCATTAAAAGAAGCAGTTCACGTAACACCGTCGCCGCAAGGGAGCTCGAAATACCGGAGTGATCGTAATCAGGCGCAAGCTCTACAATATCGGCGCCGACGATATTTGTACATGCCAGACATTTTGCAAGCTCCATGAACTCGTCGAAGAACATGCCCCCCGGTTCCGGCGTCCCTGTGCCGGGCAT
Source organism: uncultured bacterium (assembly GCA_964497605.1). Lineage (GTDB taxonomy): Bacteria > Latescibacterota > Latescibacteria > Latescibacterales > Latescibacteraceae > Latescibacter. The sequence continues at coordinate 1,565 of CAZCDQ010000188.1, read as the reverse complement.
CGCGGACGGATCGAAAACATCAAGGTCGACAGTCACATATAAAGCGCGGCCGGCCAGGGTTTCACTGACAAATCGCTCGAATGATCCGATGTCTATGGGCGCAATACCGCTGAAAAAATGCGGGTGTTCGTGCAGGATTTTCCATTCCTCTCGGCTGCCCGATCGGACGCCGACAACCGCAACGCTGTCGATACCGGCGGTTCCCGCAATATGATTCATGACCGCCGCATGACTCAGGCGCACACCGAGATAGTCCTCACGGAGATCGGCATGGGCATCGAACTGAATCACAAACAACCGCTCGCCGTATTTCGCGTATAAAACCTCAAACAGCGGAAGCGTCACCAAATGCTCCCCGCCGAGGGCGACCATCTTACCGCCCGTTTCGGTCAACTTCGCGTATTCCGATTTAATGCTCTTGAGAACCGCCCCGGTATCCCCGTGCGAACAGTCAACATCGCCGTAATCGGCAATTGCAATATCGGATATGTCGCGTTCAAGATACGGCGAATAATCCTCTGCATTCAGTGTAGCGTCCCTGATTGCACGTGGCCCGAATCTTGCTCCCGGACGGCCTGTAACGGTGCCGTCGAACGGCAGACCCAGAACGATGCATTCAGCATTTTCCGGCGGGACCATCGGCTGATAAAATATTCCCGTTTTCTCTGTCATCGGACTCCTGTTATGTGACAAAGACCGCCATTGCTACCGCGGTTGTCCATTTTCCCGTCTCGCCTAATGCCGCCTGGGTTATATTGGTGGTCTTGACAATCAGCCCGGAACCTTTATACACTTTCTCGCGTTCAACCCAGGCCTCGTCGGGGTCGAGTTCGATACCCAGCGTTGTCCCGAGCATGGACGCGGCAAGATCTTCGGCCATTTCGCCGCATTCACGGTTCGTCAGACCGAATTCGTGAACCTCGCTGATGTATCCCCACTTTTCCTTATCTTTCGGCTGTGCAAAACCGATGGATGCTGAAATAAGCCGGTTATGTTCGTTGGTGTCGATCCGAGAAATAACCGCATACCGTATGGCGCCCGGAGCAAGTCTCTCGACTCCTTTCTTTCTCGAAATCACTTTGCAGCCTGGAGGCAATATCGACGATACTGAAACGAGATTCTGATTAGCCACACCCGCCTGCCGCAGCGCCTCCTCAAATGAGCTTAAACGATGTTTGTGTTTTCCGACACCTTTTGTCAGAAAAACTTCTCTTGGGACAAAACTTTGCACGTATCTGTTTTCCTTTACAAAACGGACATGAACTCAAATCCGTATCCATGACAGCCAAAAGAACATCACAAAACCGCAATATTCCCCTAAAATAAACGATAAAATACTTGTTTTCAATTTATTATTCAAGAGAAAAGTGAACTTTCTTTGGCAATCCCGCAGACAACAACCGAAACCGCTCCGGGTTCGAAAGCGGGATTACGTGCAGTTATCTCTTGCTTTACAGGGAGGCTAAAAAATGGGGGGTCGCCAGCAGCAGCTTTTTTCTGGCGACCCCCCAAAAACCCAGATGAGCCAAGATATAACAGATTGATAAATAATAATATAAGGCACA
>CAZCDQ010000187.1:0-5809 GCA_964497605.1 uncultured bacterium | reverse complement strand
GAGCGCAGAGATTATCATTTTTCTAAGGCAGTTTGACGGGACACAATGAGCTCATCTTCGCCGTAATGGAAAACGACCGATTTCATCGGTTCTTTGATTATCATATGCGTATCGTAAATCGTAATCGAGGTTTCGGGACAGACGGTATTGTGAACAACGACAGTTGCTTTTTTCAATTCCTCGATTTGTTTATGCATGGTTTCGATTTCAGTCATTGTGTTTTTCTTTTCAATTTCATTTGTAGCTTTTACTTCTTTCAACGTATTCAGCAGGTTTTTTTTATTCTCCGGTAAATCTTTTTTTAATAGTTCCATTCGGATAATCTTACGAATCACCTCCTCAATACTGATTTGTTTTGTTGATAGTTCTTTCATCTCCGCTTTCATTTCGGTTATTTTCTTGTTTAAATCATCATCGACACCAACAACCAACGCGGTGGGTGTATCGTTATCGTTACCCGCCGTTTTGAGTTCTATCCCTTTCGTCGCATACGTTTTTCCGCCAAGAACCAATCCGTCTTTTCCGCTGATTGTAAGTGTGCCGTGTGTGCGTATGTTGCTATGCAGGGTAAAATCACCGATGAAAATATCTCCGTATGCATGAATCATCTGGTTCTCACAAAATTTCACAGCCACATTACCATGAGCGACAATTTTACCTTTTCCTTTTCCGACAAAACCCGATTTCAAAAGAACATTGCCGTCCGAGAGTATATCTGAATCCTCAACGACACCGTTAATTTGAATATCATCCTGTGAAATTATCGAAAATCCGCTTTTCACATCTCCATTTACGTTAACATGACCTTTGAAATCGATATTACCCGTCGAATAATCAACATTATTTTTGATTGTAATCACCTGATCAACTTCGACTTTCCCGCCCTTGAATTTCACATTCCCGTCGATTTCCGAAATGAGGATAGTGGGATTATTGTCATCCGGCCGGGTGTTTTTGCCTGCCGGAAGCTGAGAAGGCGTACCCTCAGCCGGCCTTATTTTCTCGTCATACACCGACACTCCATCGGCACCAGGTTCCGGGGGCATAACTTCAGCCAATGCCGTCCCCTTGTGCACATACTGAATCAGGTTCAGTTCTTTATAATCGATATTGCCGTGCTCATCCATTTTCGGACTGATTTGTGTCTCGAAATAATATTTTATTTCACCGTTTTTACCGTCAATGACCTTTTTACCCTTCGCGGCAAGAATACGCTGATCGAACGTGTCATGTTCGAATATACGAGCGATGTTTTCATTGAGAATGCCGTATTTTACACCGTTTTCGCCGATAAAATCTATCACATCATCGCGGTTGAAATCGGTTTTATCCAAGGGTTTTACAACGGTGATATAGGCACTGTATTTATCTTCCGAGATGTCGAGTTCAAAAAACGGTTTCACCTGTATGCCCGCGTTATCGACGATGAGATATCCATCCGTTTCCGCGATGAGTATATATTCGTTTTCCGGAGATTTTATTACATTTTGTAATTTCGGGATTTTTGCTTCATGAACGGGCGATGGCCGCAATTTTTTGTTATATACAGTCACTCCTTCCTCACCGTGCACCGGAGGGATGATTTCGCCGATTTTTTCGCCGTTGGCTACTTTTACGGATTTGTCAGTATCAAACGCATATTCGATTTTTCCATCATCACCGTCTTTCGGCCGTTCTCCGGAGGCGATCAATACTTTTTCGTTTACACGAATGATGTTATTTTCAATCTGATTGATAATTGCATTTTTAATACCATAAACGATTCCCTTCTGGGAAAGCGCTTCTTTTATCTGTTCTGCTATAAGGTGAGGGTTCCGGAGGTTCTCATTGTCGGAACTCAATGTCGCATATGCCTCAAGCATATCGTCAGAAACGTCAATTTCTATATTAATAGTCCGGTTTTCGCCGTTCATCTATATCCCCGCAACATAGTGTAGAATATTACGTGTACTGATCACACCAACTGTTTCGTTTTTATCTACGACAACCAGTCTGTGAATGCCGTTTTCCAGCATTATTTTCGCGATCGTTTCAGCGGTGACATGTTCCTCGACAGTGATCGGATTTTCGGTCATGATATCGTTTACGGTCGTTTCAGAAACGGAGGGATTGTCAATACAACTGTTTTGCAAATTCGTTTCCAGAATATCGTGCAGGTTGTGTTCGATACTGAGATGAAGGTCGACCTCCATAAAATAGCTCAAAATATCAGCTTTTGTAACGATACCGATTAGCTTATTTTGATCATCGACAACCGGCGAACCGCTTATTTTATGTTGAATAAACAGATCAACCAGTTCATTTAGCGATGTATCTTTATGCACCGCAATAAGATCGCGGGTCATAATTTCTCCGGCAGTTTTGCTCATTGGCATCCCCCTGAATGTGAACGGTACCGCAAAATTGATGTTTAGTCATTCTTTATATAATTAACGTATAATGTATCGTTACTGCAAATGTTTTAACCCTTTCAACAGAAAACGGTAAAAAAAACAGAAAAGGCCGTTCATGGCCGCCGGAATCGTCCTGATCGGATATGGTGTACACCCTCAGCTTCGCGATAAAACGCTCGAGTTCGGCGGGTGTCCGGGATGAACGCACATCGTAAATCGCCTGCGCCAATGTGTTTGCGCCGCCCCAGACGCTTACCCAGAGGGGACGGTTATCCGCACGGTCGGCCGCCTCGATAATACGCTGCGAGCCGCCGGTGCTTTTCCCTGCACCGACAGCCTCCATGCCGAATCCCGGCTGTCCGGTACAAGTGACCCCCAGAAGTTCATCTGCGGACGGGAATCCCTCGGCATGTATCAACAGATTCGGGCGCACTTCATCGTATGCAGCCAGACCGCGGCGGATAAGGTCCTCGCGCGGTTTCTCACGGAGCCAGGTGGAGGTTGTTGCAATCAAACCCTCGATATCGAACTGGTCTGCATACACAAGCAGCCGCACGAGCGACTCCTCATCGTCAGGTTCGTTGGAGAGGTCGGTCAGAACAAGCAGCCGCGGTTTGACATGCGGAATAGTCAGTACATTTTTCTGTGCGAAAGCCGTCAGATGCGGTAATTCAATCACAAAAATGATGAAACATGACAGCGCTGTGTTGACTATACGTTTCATAATTCTCAACTCCTCCATGTGTCTGCCGTTCAATCTTCTTCATTATCACGGTACGGTTCAATGATTTCGATGAACTCGGACAATATCGCTTTGGTTGCCTCAACGTCCGGTTCTCCCGAGCGAAGCTGCCCAATCCGGTATAACGGCGGAATACGCATGGCCGCAAGCTCACCCGATTCAATCAGGTTCGCTCCGGTCTCGGCGAGATCAAGTCCGGTCTCGATATTTTCGACACTCGCGGTGTCCATCCAGGCCCGGCCCCAGTCGCACACCTGCGTGACCCAGTTCGAGTTGTCCGGATCGGACGGCACGATTTCGCCGTCACGCTTGCGGAAATATCCCATGATCGCCGCAGCAATTGAGGGGTCGCGCACCGAGCCGTCCTCATAAAACACGCCCTGAACTCGTCCCCAACCCTCGCGCACAATCATAAGCTCCCAGATATACCATCCCATATCGACGTTCATATGCTCTTCAAGCGTGACATCGTAGGGATTGGCGAGACAGATACGTCCGATTTCGGTACCGAACACCGGCTTGCCGACCGAATCGGCAAACGCCTGCGCACGTGCGATTTCGCCTCGGACCTTTCCGCGGGTCTGTGAGTAGTCGTGATAGGACAACACATCCATATACTCGGCCATTCTTTCCATGCCCGGCACAAACGCCATGCCGATGGTCACCGGCGTGTTCGGGTCGAGCTCGCGAAACACGCCGGACATGAACGCGGCATAATCGCATTCACGGTCAACAACCTCTTCGGCGGTGGGCCAGTCCGGTTCATTCATGACATCCCAGAATGCCAGCCCAGGTTCGTCAGAAAGCGTTGCAACAAGATATTCAGCCCATTCGCGCGCCTCGGGGCGTGTCGAGGAGTCGGTTGTCCATTGACGGCGGTATCCCACAACGATCATTACGCCGATGTCCCGCTCATGGCAGGCGCCAACAAAATGCTCGAGTTTCCCGGCAAGCCCCTCCTTGTCCTGTTCCCACGCCTGATAGGGTACGAACACGCGGCACTGGTTCAGCTCGAGACCGACCGCAAGTTCCATGTCGTATTCGATAACCCCCGGTTTATAGTTGACCCAACAGTCGGTATGTCCATTCGCAAGCGCGGGAGTATAGTTGAACCCCCTGACATGCGAGAGATCGGCGGGAAATTTCGACGGCGATGATGTAGATGAGGGCATCGATGACTGACAGGCGCACACTGTAACGATGAAAAACAGTTTCGCAAATTTCATGACAAGATTTGTCATACGCTGTATATCCATAATTCATTCCCCCTTGTTGTTTAAACTATATTCACACCTTAGGGTAAAATATGTCTGATACGCATCCTTAAACATAAAAATTGCAGAAAAAACTGACTGTCTCAGTTTAAAACAGTACTCTTTCTCAATCCCGAAACAAGAGCGGCGCCATCTGATACAGGCTTCGGCGCCATGTCAGGAACTCGTGCGCAGTATCGGGAGAAATATAAGAGACAGCATTGAAACCGGCCTCTTTCAATGCGGCGGCGGCTTTTATGACACCATCGGGTCTCTCTTTGCTTCCGCAGCTCAGGAAAATAAGCCTGATATCCTCCTTGTTCGTAATATCCTCCGGCGAGTAGGTGCCGCCGCTGAGAAGGCCGTAGTGCGAGAACATACTGGGATTTCTGAGTGTAATCCAGTTCGTTTCCATTCCTCCCATGGAGAGTCCGGCCATTGCACGATGCGGCTGGTCGGAGAGCGTACGGAAGTTGGCATCGATATAAGGAATCAGTTCTTTAATGAGAACCGTCTCAAACGGTTCGATATCGAAATTTCTCAGACCGCCCATTCGAACCTCATTGGTCATACCGTAGGTCATCACAATCAAAAACGGCTCGATTGTGCCGTCGGCGATAAGATTGTCCATGATCAGATTAGCGCGGCCTTGAACGCTCCAGGCTGTCTCGTCCTCGCCCCAGCCGTGTTGGAGATACAGCACCGGATAGCGTTTGGAATGATTCTTGTGGTAATCGGGCGGTGTGTAGACAAATGCGCGGCGGCAGGTGTTCGTGCTTGGGGAAGGGAACAGAATCTGCTCTACCCGGCCGTGGGGAATGTCTTTCAGCGCGTAAAAATTCTGGTCGTGCGCGGGAACCTCGATACCGCTTTCCCAGCGGATTGAACCGTAAAAATTGCAGGCGCCGGGGTCGTTGAACGTTCCGCCGTCCACCGTGAGGCGATAATAATGGAATCCCTCGTCCAACGGATTCGCTGTGGTACCAGTCCAGACGCCGTCCGCGTCTTTCGTGAGCAAAGTGCCGCCGCGGCCGCCAAGGCTTACGACAACGCTTTGGGCCTCGGGCGCCTCGATACGGAACCGTGCGTAGCGCTGAGAATTAACCTGTGGATATTCACGGCCGGGCTGATTTAATGTCGACGGTTTGAAATCCTCAGTAATCGTTGTCTGGTTCTGCTGTTGGGCCGTACAATATGAGGCCGTAAGAATAATTATAAATAGTACGAAAATCTTTTTCATCGAGCTGCTCTCCCAAAAAAATAAAAATCATCCCCCCGGAATATGCAGGAGGGATGATATGTTCTTCGTTGTTATCTGATTTCAAGCATCACAACCGAACGCGCCGGAAGTGTCGCGGCTACCACGCCGTTTCTCTCTGATGCGCCTGTGAATGCCTCCGGTTTTACAACCTCTTTATCCT
>CAZCDQ010000186.1:0-5922 GCA_964497605.1 uncultured bacterium | reverse complement strand
AGAGGGGTTATTTTTTAACTTTGATTCCCCGGACTTCAGTCCGGGGTAGTTCATTACACGGGAAATTTGTCTCGAAACACTGCCCCGCCGCTGCAAGACAGATTTATATTTCGATTGATATTTTTTTTAAATCGATTAGTTTACTATCTGAACGTTACGTGATCGAACCGATTCTTTGAATCGGCGCATCAATTCATGCCCGCGCACCATTCGGCTTAATAGACATGTTTACCATAGACATCATTCAATAAACAGGAGATCGATCATGCGCACATTACCCTCACGACGAAGCTTTTTCGGTACCGCCGCAGCAGGAGCCGCCGCATTGAACGCCGTACCGTCGCACGCCCAGCGGCGGAACAGACCGTCTGTCGAGCTGATGAAAATCGGTGTCATCGCGGTCGGCGAATACAGCCATATGAACAGCCAGGGCGCCGGGATATGGGCGCCGGTTATCAACCCTGTCGATACGGATCGCTGGCCAACGCGGAACACGGATATGCTGATTACACATTGCTGGGACTCGCGTCCCGACCGCGCCGCCGAATTCGCGACACGGTACGACTGCGAGGCTGTGAAAAACTATGATGATATGATCGGGCAGGTCGACGGGCTCATCACTGCGGGTTTGTATGAATGCAAATGGTGGCCGAAATTAGTAAGACCTTATCTCGAGGCCGGTATTCCTACATTCATCAACCGCCCGTTTGCTGTGAGCATGAAAGATGCGAAAGAAATGGTCGATACGGCGAAACGTTACAACGCGCCGATCATGTGTTCCGACGCCCATGAGGATTTGAAAGAAGCTCTGATCGCGAAAGCACGAGTCGCCGCGCTTCTTAAAGAAAAAAGGGCAATTCTCGGTGCAAATGCCACAACCGGCGCCCATGAATATCCCGCACACCTGCTGCACTCGCTGTATGAGGTCCTGACCGTGTTCGGGCACGACGTTAATCAGGTCAGTCTCCAAGCGCCTTCCTGGTGGCAGAATGAAACGCCTACGAATCCCAACGGCCGGATGGAATGGGGCATCATGACGCTCCAGTATAATGGGATTACAATCGAGGGCGCAGCCGCTCAGACAAAACCGTTCCTTGTCACAGCGCATGCGCTGGACGGATACTATGACTCGCGGGGGACACTCCGGATATATTACCAGAACGGCTGGGAGGATTTCGATCAAAGGATACTGCCGGGCGATTTTTTTAACGACCGGTATCACCTTCAGGCAAAAACAGTATTCAGCATACAGAAAATGTTCAGAACGAAAAAAATGCCCCAGAGCTACGAAGATATACTTGAAAAGACAAAAATATTTCTCGCGGGTTTCAAATCGCATATCGACCATGACGGCCGCATGGTTAAAGTCGCCGATGTTCCCGATTCCTGGGAGGCGCCGAGCCCGTATCCCGACTGGATCGATGAAAGTATTTTCGGGTAAAAGTGTCAAAAAAATGAATCGCAGGGCCCTCGAAGCCGATATCTTCGGAGGCCCTTTTTATTATGACAGCGGCGTCGGCCTGTTATGGAGAGAGAAATTCTCATTGAAAAAACTAGTCTCAAACCGTACCTTACGAGTCACGTAAATGGTTCAGAATCATTTGTATCACAGGAACAACATAGAAACCGGCACATGAGAAAATTTGATACAACAGATTCATTCACACTGCTCGATTCATTCGGGGAGGGCCGCTGCGGGATTCTGATCTATGAATTCTCCGGCGGCAGCGATGCCGTATCGCGACTGGTCGTCCGGGGCGCAGGAACGCGGGATATTGTAGGATATACAGCACAATATGCCCCGGAAATTTATCAGTGCCTGACATTCGCAATGAAGCGAGGGAGTATCTATCTCGATCTTGAATCCGCCGCGGCATGGCGGCGGGAGAGTATCGATACTGCGCCAGATACGATGAAACTGCTCGAAGCGGTATCGACCTTCGCCGCCTTCCCGGATAATGATACCGGTTTCGATTCCGCCGAGACTGTCTCAATTGTACTGTGCGGCGGTAAAGGCACCCGGATGCAGTCGAAAGACCTCCATAAAGTGTGTTTTCCCATCGCAGGCCGTCCCGCGGTCAACCGCCTGCTCGAGCGGCTCGAATCGGCTGGAGTCGGACACCATATTGTCGTCGTGGGCGACAAGGGTGCACAGGTCGTCCAGGAGGTATCGGAAGTCCGCGACAATGTGACATTCGTCTATCAAATACATCAGAACGGCACAGGAAACGCGGCAAAACAGGCAGCCTATGTTCTCTCAGCGGCGGAATATGCTGGAAACGTGCTTGTCGTTCCCGGTGATAAAGTGATCGAGCAGAGTGCGCTCGACCGTCTTACATGCGCATTTGCCGATCGGAACGCCGACCTTGCGTTCATGACCGCCGACAAGTCGTACTGGCCCGATTCGGGGCGTGTAGTATATAATCGGAACGGCCGTCCGCTTGACATTGTCGAAAAAAGTGAGATTGTAAAAATGTCACTTGCCCATCAAATTCGGGACATTGCGGAAACAAGCGAATATCTCACGGTGGATACAATCAAAAAAGAGATAAGAAAAGCTGTGCCTGCTGAAAAAAAGGCGCGGACCATGTTCCCTGCACTGTTCGATATGTTCGACCGCAAAGAACCGCTTACTACTGCAGCAGTTAAATCGTCCGTGCCCGCATCCATGACAACATATTCTTTAAATGATGGTGATACAATAAATGCAATTTCCGGCGAAAGACTAGAAAAAACCGCGGCGGATTCGAATGCCTCCGTCTATTTATTCCGCGCGGAGGTATTGTACGACTCTGTGTTCGCCCTCGCTGCCGATAACGCTCAGAACGAGGAATACCTGACAGATGTCGTTCGTATTCTCGCCGCGGACAGAAAAGCTGACCGGAATGTGATCACTGTACAAGCTCAGGATTATCACGAGGTCATGGCGTTCAATAATCCTGAGGAACTGCTGAAAATCGAAGAATACTATAATGAAAAGGAATCGGGAGAAAATGGTTATTCATGCTTTCCTGTTGCAGGACAGGGCGGCGCTCTTCATTCGGTCGGAACGTGGCTGAAAATGATAAATGAATTCTCACCGCATGTTCGAAAAACGTTTTCCGCAATATATGGCACCAACAAAGACATTCTCTACGAACGGCGGGAGGCATATCTTATCGCCCTTGAAAAGTTCGTGAAAGTGTACGGTAAAAACAACGATGTCATCATTGTTCGAAGCCCGGGGAGGGTTAATATGATGGGCCGTCACATCGAGCACCGCGGCGGATATACGAACTACCTGACCATCAACCGGGAAATGCTTCTTGTGGCCGGAATTCGCGATGACGATGTTATCGAGATACACAATGTCGATGCCCGGCGGTTCCGTCCTCGGAAATTTTCAATCGGCGTTGAGGCCGCAAAACTTCCCTGGGACGAGTGGTTCACCATGCTCGAATCGGATACGGTTACAAAGATGATCCGTAACAGCCGCGGAGACTGGTCCAATTATTTCAAAGCAGCCGCCCTCCGCCTTCAGGAAAAATGCCGAGAACGCGCGCTGAAAGGATTCAACGGCGTTCTGTCCGGCAGTATTCCCCTTGCGGCGGGACTCAGCTCGTCCTCGGCGGTCGTAGTATCTGCAGTCGAGGCGATAACGAATATCAACGGGCTTTCGTTTGTGCACAAAGAATTCGTCGATATATGCGGCGAGGGCGAATGGTTTGTGGGAACACGCGGCGGAAGCGGCGATCACGCGGCGATGAAATTCGGGGAAAAGGGCAATATCATTCATATGAAATTTTGCGATGTCGGTGTCGAGAACGTTATTCCGTTTCCGAACGGTTTCCGTGTTGCGGTGCTGCAATCTCACGAATATGCGCAGAAATCTGCGGACGCCATGCAGATTTTCAACGAAAAAGTCGCGACATACGAGGTCGCTCATGAGATTGTCAGGCACGTTTTTCCCGAATTCCGCGGCCGGCTCCCCTATTTCCGCGACATCAACACCGAACACCTCGGGCTTAAACCGTATGAGATTTACGACATCCTTCTCGCGGTACCGGAGCGGATTACACGGAAAGAGCTGTTGTCGCTCCTCGATCCCGATGCCTGTGAACGATTGAAACGGATATTCTCGTCACATCGTGAACCTGCCGGCGGATATCAGGCGCGGAATGTGGCGCTGTTTGGGCTTGCCGAGATTGCTCGCGCCCGCGAATTTTCACTGCTCGCCGCATCAGGAGCAATCGAGGAGGCCGCAATGATTATGAATATATCTCACGATGGTGACCGGATTACCTGTCGCAATGAATATGGAAACCGTGTACCATTCGTAAACGATGCTACTGACTGTGCCGTCCGCAAGCTCCGCGACAGGCTCAGAGACGGCAATCCATCCGCCAAACTGTATCGTCAGCCGGGCAGGTATGAATGCTCGACCGCATTGATCGATGAAATGGTCGACACTGCACTGGACGTCGAGGGTGTGCTGGGCGCGCAGCTTTCAGGCGCCGGTCTCGGAGGATGTATCATGGCATTGATCACAAACGATGCGGTCGAACAGTTTACAGCACACATGACCCAAAATTTCTATAAACGGCACGATCTCATTCCAAAAATTTATTTTATAACTCCGATCGCAGGCTCGGGTATTGTAACGGCCTGATATCCTTACAGAAAAGCCGACAGAGCTTAACGGCATTGAATCCGCCATTTATATTTCGAAAACATCCCGACAGACCTCAATGTCATACAAAGCCATACCAAAATTCACTTGACGTAGCGTATTTAATATATTATAATCTCTATAATATTACTAATATTTCTGCGAACCATTCCAATAAACGAGAATTGAAATCTTTCACCAGGAATAAAGTAAGAATAAAAGGATTGTATCATGACACCCGAACTTAAACATAAATTCAACCGTATGCGGGAGATTCTCAAAGAAACCGGAGGTATTGCCGTCGCTTTTTCGGGCGGTGTCGACAGCTCGCTCGTCCTTGCGGCCGCCCATGAAATGCTCGGCGACCGTGCGCTTGCGGTCATCGCAACATCGTCCACCTATCCGCAGCGTGAATGCGACCGTGCCATAGAATGGGTCAGAAGCAGGAATATCCCCTTTGTGGTCATTGAATCCGAGGAACTCGATATACCCGAATTCAGCAATAATCCCGCAAACAGATGCTATTACTGCAAAAAGGAGCTGTTTGAAAAAGTCCGCGAGCAGGGTGAAAAACGGGGACTTATACATGTTGCTGACGGCAGCAATGCCGACGACTCCTCCGATCATCGTCCGGGGATGGACGCCGCCTGCGAATTGAATGTCATCAGCCCGCTGCTCAAGGCCGGAATAACGAAGGAAGAACTGCGCATTATCGCAAAAAACGTGTATAACCTCGAAAACGCAGACAAACCGTCCATGGCATGTCTCGCCTCGCGTTTCCCTTATGGTCATACTATCGAAAGTAAAAAACTCCGTCAGGTGGAGAACATCGAGCAGTTTCTCGAATGTGAGGGATTTCGTGTGTACCGGGCCCGTCACCACGGCGATATTGTCCGCCTCGAATTAGGGTCTGCGGAAATGATTGCGATTATGAATCCGGACATCCGTCTGAAAATAATGAAGTACGCGAAAGAGCAGAGTTTTCTGTATGTCACACTCGATCTCGAGGGTTACCGTACCGGCAGCATGAATGAGGGACTCAGGGAAAAAGAATCTGCGGCAAAAGCATAAATTTCAACTGTGGTTCAGCTTGTATATTCAGATATTCATTTTATAAAATGAGCCAATTTCAAAAGTCGGGATATTGCCCGAAAGAGAGCCTTGACATGATCTTTTCGATAAAGAGATATCTTCGTAAGTCATTGATGCATATAATCCCCCTGTCCTTCGGACATCCCCCCAGTAAAGGGGAATATATTTAGAAATCGGTCGAA
>CAZCDQ010000185.1:0-5970 GCA_964497605.1 uncultured bacterium | reverse complement strand
GATTTCTCGATGGCAATTTTTTCGACAGTATCGCCCAGTTTTCCGCGGTGGTCCATCGAAATCGAGGTGAATACTGAAATATCCGGTGTGATAACATTCGTCGAGTCGAGCCGTCCGCCGAGTCCGACCTCGATAACCGCGATATCGGTCTTTTGAGCGGCAAAATAGTTAAGGGCAAGCACAGTCCAGACATCGAAAAAGGTCAAATCCTCAATACCGGCAACGGCACCTCTGATTTTGTCGACCTCCTCGACAACATGTTTTTTCGGAATCTGTTTGCCGTCAATTCGAATTCGTTCGCGGAACGTGATTAAGTGGGGTGAGGTATACAGTCCCGTTTTGTAGCCCGATCTGAAAAGCGCCGCCGCCGCAATCGCCGCAACGGAGCCTTTTCCGTTGGTTCCGGTGATATGGATGTATCTGCTGTTTAGATGAGGATTTCCGATACTGTCGAGCAGTTCGGCGACCCGCCCGAGACTGAACTCTTTGTCGTTGTATTTCCAGTCCGATCCTCGTTCGTAATCGATGAAACCGTATAGGAAATCGTGCGCATTACGGTATGTCTTGCGCATGTATTTTTCCGACTCGATCGGTTTATTCATCGTACATTCTTTAAAGAATCTCCGGCCCTGAAGCGGGAAAGGTATAATAAAGGAACATATTATAACCGGTTCACTACAGCGTGCGCATGAACCAGCCGCTCACTTTTTCGATGATTTCATGTTCCCAAGCGACAGATGTAAACACATGATCGGCGCCGTCGATAAGCATTAGTTCGGCGTTTAGCCCGTTATTTCTGACAGTTTCATAATATTCGTAAGAGCGTTTCGGCGATACCGATGTATCCGCAGTGCCGTTTATAATAAGGATCGGGCATGTTGCATGCACGATTTCTTCGAGCGGATTGATATTCTTAAGATCGTCGAAAAAAGCCCGTCCGAACAAAAGCGATTTCCACTCGATGGGAAAGGACGATGTGTTGATATTATTCGACTCCGCAATCGCGCTCAGGTCCTCATGCAGTCTTCCGACAGGATTCAGAAGTACGCACGAAACGATGCGGTCTTGCAGACGACCAGCAGTGATGGCGCCGATTGCGCCGCCCATACTCATACCCACAATACCGATTCGTTCCGGATCGGCACCGAAATCGGACACGAGATAGTCGACAGACCGTATAGCATCCGATACCTCGTCCGAAAGTGTCATATCCTGAAAATCGCCCTCGCTTTCGCCCGAGAATCTGAAATCGAATCTCAAAGTCATGATGCCATTCTGTGCAAGGGCACGGGCCATTTTGACAAATATCCAGTGGGCCTCGGTTCTCGATGTAGTGCAGCCGTGAAAAAACACAACCGCAGGAGGTTTCGATTCGGTCATAGCTGCGGGGCGGTGAATCATGCCCACGATCTGCATATCCTCATTGGTGAAAATGATCGGAGATTCAGCGATTGAGGCCATATGTCACAGCTCCCCCAGCGCGAGACGGTCACTCAGCAGTTCCTCTGCCTCAATGAAGTAAGAGAGCGCACTGATAAGTTCGGTGTCGTCTTTATGCCATATTTTATATCGTTCGTTGGAACCCCATATCATCCGGGCGATTTCCATTTTTATTTCACGCTCGATAAATCCTTTGCTTTTATCGAACAATGTCTCGTCAATGTCGATATCATTTTCGGCGAGCGTATTCTCGATGCTGGTGATATTATCTTCGGGAATGTCGTATTTCAGCATCAGTTCGGATAATTCCTCCCTGAATTCAGATACAGTTTCAAATTCAAGCCCCTTTTCCGCAGCGAATTGTCTGAACCGTTCGAGTTCGTTTTCGTCTATCGAATAATTCATTTGAAACGAGTTGAAATCCTCAGGAATGTTGTCGTACCGTGTCAGATAGTCATCCGTGAACTCGAATATAAGATTTGTCTGGCGGATCGACGCTTCGATTCTGTTCAGCCGATTGTCGGTGACAATTATCTTGTCAGGTGTGATACCGCCGCCGCCGTATACATCGCGGCCGATATCGGTTTTATACACAGGTCTGTTCTGTTTGTCCGCATCGAGCGCGTTCGGGTCGAAATCGTCGAACCCCTCCTCGATATACTCTTCGCGTGATCCGGTGAACGGACGCTGAATGAGTCGCCCGCTCGGAGTGATATATTGCGCGATGGTTAACACAAGCTGCCCGAGGTCTTTGGAATCCTGACGAAGCGGATAAATATCCATGACAAGCCCTTTGCCGAATGATGTCTGCCCGACTATCAGCGCGCGGTCGTGATCCTGTAGCGCACCGGCGACAATTTCAGATGCCGATGCCGAGGCGTGATTGATAAGCACGACAATCGGTATCTCTGTGAACGGGGTATTATTGTCAGCGCTTCTTGTGTGTTCACGTCCACTCCGTCCTTTGATTGATACGATAACGCCTTTATTGATAAACAAATCCGCGACTCCGATAGCTGCGTCAAGCGATCCGCCTGAATTGCCCCGAAGATCAAATACAAGCCGCTGCATGTTTTCTTCGCTCAGCCTTTCGAGCGCATTTTTAACATCGATATGCGACAGGCGGGTAAACCGCTCGAGTTTGATATATCCGACCGTGTCGTTGAGCATATACGAATGCGATACGCTGTTCATTTCCACGCTGGCGCGGGTGATGGTGAATGCCAATTGACGGTCGTTTCCGGGACGTTCGACCGTGACATCGACATTCGACCTCGAAGGGCCGCGGAGCTTGTTTTTTACCTCGTCGATGGTGATGCCAATCGCGCTTTCACCCTCGATCTCAACAATTGTATCGCGTGATTTCAGCCCAGCCAATTCGGATGGGCCTCCGGAAATCGTCTCGATCACTGTAATCTTGTCGTTAATAATGGCGAATGTAATACCGATTCCCTCAAAATTGCCGTTGATCCGTTCCATAAAATTGTCCGCAGTCGTCGGCGGCATATAGCTTGAATGAGGATCGAGCTTTTCAATCATTCCCTGAATAGCGCCGTCGTACAGGGTATTCATATTTATCCGTTCATAATATCCATCGCGGGTGATTTCCGCAATATGGTTGAGGATCGTCATCTTGTCTAAAGAATCAAGATTATTATCCTGGGTGTATACCGGCAAAATCCCTGTGTTCAGCATGCATGCTGTTAAGAGTAGTAAAAATAAGCATTTCAGTATGGTTTGTTTCATCGTTATCTCCTCCTTATATTTCCTGAAAGTCCGCCGGACTGTATATCAATTAAAGTAAATGTTTCAGATCCATCGCTGCCGCCCGATGATTTCGGTTCGGGAACGAAAAGAAATTCAGGCCGGGAATTGCCCAGCCCTTTTCCGTTACTCAGAATCTTTGAGAAAGGGATACCAGATCCTGCAAGAATGACAGCGTTTACAGCATACTCTTTGATAATTTCCTCAAGTTCGTTGACAAGACCGATCACATGCATGCCGTCCGATACCGTTCCGCGGATTGCATCTTGAGAGATTTCAACACAACCGACAATGTCATAGGCGTTCGAATCAGATATATTCAGAATATTACGGATTATCACTGCATCTTCGATGCTCCCGATGATAACAGTCTTGCGCCCAGTATGTTCGGACCGTCTGGATTCGAGTATTTCTCCAATAAACCGCCAGCCGGAAATAAACAGGGAATTAAATCCCCAGCAGTATGCCGACGCGATCCGTGAAAAATTGTAGTCCTTTATAAAATTTACAATAAATACGTTAAAAAGAAAACCGATAAATATTCCCAAAAGAGCTCGTTCGGGATTATTCTTATACCGATGATACATGCCGATGAAATAAAATGTCGACATATACAGCGTTGAATAGATGACAAAGATAATGATCCATTCAAGCCGTGTATAATTTGGCGCCGAGGTCAATGATATCCCGAACCGAAGCGTAATACCGAGCACAAGCGATGTATTCAGCAAAAACAGATCGAGTAGGGGCTGACGGGCTTTGATTATCATATGAATTACATAAACCATCGACATCATAAGATAAATACCGGCGCTCATCATCCATGCTGGTATTAGCCGCCGCCCGGCATGATGCTTATCGACAAAGACGATCATGGCGTGATAAAAGTTCCTGATATTCCTTATAGACGGCAGCGATTTGGTGCTTTCGCCTTTGAAATGAATGATATCAGTATGGGGCACATAATAGACTTTCCATCCCGCCTGTTTCACCCGGTAGCAAATATCGAGGTCCTCGCCGTACATGAAGAAATCCTCATCCATTAGGCCAGCCTGCTCAAGCGCCTTTCTTCGTATCATCATGAACGACCCCGATACGGCGTCCACCTCGGCAAGCGCATCCGGATCGAGATAGGTCAGATTATATGCGCCGAATGTTTTCGATTTCGGAAATATGTTTGAAAGACCGACCATTTTGAAAAAAGCGACCCCCGGGGTAGGAAAACCGCGCCGGCATGCAAGCTGTAGGGTACCGTCCGGATTAAGCACCTTACACCCGGAAATCCCCGCCTCGGGATGATTTTTGAAAAATGACAGCATTGTTTTCAACGTATCCCTTCTGAGTACAGTATCCGGATTTAAGAGGAGTAGAAACCGGCCGGACGCGATACGCAGCGCCTGATTGTTCGCCCGGGCAAATCCGACATTCTTTGTATTTTCGATCAGTTTCACTCGGGGATGCTTATTCTTGACCATTGATACACTGTCGTCCGATGAGGCGTTGTCGACAACGAATACCTCGTGGTCGATTCCATGCGCCGCATCTTTCAGCGTCATGAGCGCCTGGTCGAGAAAAGAAGACACGTTGTAGCTGACGATGACAACCGACAGTTCCATTACAGTTTTCCAAGAAGTTTCAGCAGCCGCAGTTTCCACACCATATAAACCGCCTCCCGGGCGATCTGGAAGGACATTTTCGATGTTCCTTTCGTACGGTCGTAAAAGATAATGGGTACCTCCCTGATGCGGAATCCTTTTGCATGAGCCCGCATTGTCATCTCGATCTGGAATGTATACCCGCTGCTGTGGATTTTTGTGAGATCGATGGCCTCGAGAACCTCTCGACGGAAACATTTAAATCCGCCGGTTGCATCATGGACCGGAATCCCGGTCACGATTCGTGTATATACATTGGCAAAATAGGAGAGAAGCAGCCTGCCCAGCGGCCAGTTTACCACATTGACCCCCGAGATATAACGCGAACCGAGAACCAGGTCGGTGTCTTCGATCGCCGCCATGAAATCGTGCAGATAGTGCGGACGGTGTGAAAAATCGGCATCCATCTCGAACAGAATGTCGTAACCCCGCTTGATACCCCATTTAAATCCGCCAATATAGGCGGGTCCAATGCCTTTTTTTTCAGGATTGCTGAGCACGAAAATCTTTTTGTTGGTCTCAGCAAGCCGGTTGGCAATCTCACCGGTACCGTCGGGGGAATTGTCATCCACAATCAGCACATTGAAATCGTACGGAAGCTCCAGCACCGCTTTCGAGATAGCTTCGATATTTTCTTTTTCGTTGTATGTGGGAATAATGATAAGACCTTTCATGGCCGTCTCCCATTAAGTGCCGGTATGTTATATTTGATTTTTAGAACGTTCGATGATTTTTAACAGCGCCTCTTTGAATGTTACTGGCCGGAATCCGAGAATCTCGCTTACTTTACCGGTGTCGAATCCGCTTTCGAGCGGCCGCGCCGCATTGAATCCGAAATCGGCGGTTTTCACCGGCTGTACCTGCGTTGCGGAAAACCCCATAACCTCGCAGATTTCGAGTGCCATGGCATACCGCGAGAGCCGGTCGCTTGTTCCGTAATGAACGATACCGCCGGTATCCGTTTCTATCAGCGACCAGAGTACACGGGCACATTCCGCAAAATAGGACGGTGTTGTGAACTGATCGTCCGTAATCCTCACGGTCTTGTTTTGCTCGAGACGTTCTGTCAACCAGCTGAAAAAATTGTGTCCCGAATTCCCGAACCGCTCGC
>CAZCDQ010000184.1:0-6061 GCA_964497605.1 uncultured bacterium | reverse complement strand
ATTATTAATTTCTACAGGACGATATTCTCCAAGTATTTTTCTTAAAATATGCAAAGAATACCCTATTGAATAAGTAGTCGCTTCAACAATATGAAGCGGATTTCTGATATTTTCTAAATGAATTTGATTATTAACAACTGTTATTTGGTAATATGTGTCTGTTGGATGTACTATGCTTGACAAATCAGAATAAAAAAACTCATAATCATCTGACAATGCTAACTTTTTTGCCATTTTCTTAATAGAGTTACAGCCAGTTAGCTTATACCAATAAGGTTCTGTTTCATTTTTACTTTTTCCTTTTAATTCCTCAAATTTGTCGTTTATATCTTTATATTCTTCAGAAGACAATAGTTTTTCAATTTTTTGAATTTCTTTTTCTGAAAGAGCTTGTTGTACAGGATCTATTATCATATCTACTTCATTTAAAAATTTTGCAAAACTTAGATTTTCTTTTGTACCCTTTATCATTCTTTTTAATTTAGAAATATGAGCCCTTTGGTCACCAACAAAATAACATTTTGCTCTATTCAAAGAGTCCTCTTTTAATATCCAGTCAATATATATTGTAATTTCAAAAAGAGTTCGTGCAGGTAAAAAGGAAGCAACTGTAGCTCCCTCAGAAAGAAGAATTATTGAACTATCTAACATTGTTATTGCATATTTTAATAAAACTCCCAATATGACAAAATCTTTAATATCCCTTTCTTGTTCACTTTTTGTATTGAAACATCTAATCATTAAATTTATTAACTCTTCTCTAAGTTCTTTAAGTGCATCTAACTTGTATTGAAAATTTTCTTCTATAAAACTTTTTGCATTATACTCGTTCATTAAGTTTTCAATTAATTTTGACATATTAAACCTCCTTGAAGACAGGTATGTTGTTTTGTTTTAATATAAACAAAAATGCAATAATGCCAAGAATTAAAAAGAGGTTTTTCTCTATAAGCTTGAAAAAAACATTAGAAGCATCTAATAAATAGGAATACATGAGGGATACCGCTCACTGCCCCCGGTAATCCCATCTGACATGCGGGGAATCCGTGCGGGCATATACCCAGAAACCGCCGAACTCGGCGCGGACATAGTCTCGGGCGATGATATCGTCCGCCTCGCCAATGTTTTCCCAGACCTGAAGGATGATGTCCGGTTTCAGCGTGCCGAGTGAGTAATCGTAGTCGTATTTAAGATGCCCCGGCAGAAAGTATGTATAGGGATTTTCACCCTCGGGCACGGTCCGCATGGGCAGGCGTGCGATTGTTTTGTCGGTCTTTCCGAGGATGTCGACCGTGTAGCGCTCCGAGAAATAGGGGATAATGCCGGCCCAGGTCACCGCGATATGCGCCTCCGGTTTTGTCAGCTTTTTCGCAAGCGCCGCGCGTTCGACCATCTCCCTGTTGTTCTGTGTATGCAGCGGCCGTTCGAGGAAAACGAATCCTCTCAGGCTGAGTGAACCCTCGTTGTTGTTGAGAAGCGCGAAACCGGTAACAGCTAATGCAGTGAATACCGCCGTCCTGACCCCGGCGGTTTTTCCGGCGTTGACATACGTGGCGCATGTGTCGGCAATCCGGTAAAGCCCGATCACAAGCAGAATAAGAAACTGCGGCATGACAATGGCAATGTACCGGTTGCTTCCGCCCCAATCGTCCCAGGCGTCCCCGCCTACATACACGCTGTACAGCATTTGAAGCGCAATAAGCCATCCGAGGATGCCTGTATATCGGCTGCGGACAAATGCAACGGCGAACGGGACGATGAACAGCAGCGGCGTCATGCGCCATATAAACATCCAAAACACGTATAATCCCCGTGTCAGCCGGAGCAGGATCGGATAGCCGGTCATTTTCAGATAGTAGGTGTTCGGCAGCAGTTCGCCGTAATAGGCCGCGCGGAGCACAGTCTGGCCGCCGAGGAACACGATGATTGCGAGCATGCCCCAAAGCAGATGCTTTTTACGGAACGCTGGCTGTGCCATAGCACAAAAGAGCATAATCCCGCCGAGCGGCACCGCCATATCGATCCGGATAAGTGTGCCGATCCCGAGAAGCACGTACACCACCGGACAGAACCGTTCGCGCTCGAACGATTGGAATGTCAGCCACACAACGACGCTTAAGAGGAGCGTTATGGCACTGACCTCCATGCCCTGAAGGCTCCAGTTGATGAGAGGTAGATAAAAAGCGGTCAAAAACACAGACGCATATTTCACCGCCGGTGAACCGTTCGAGACGATACCGGCGATTTTCATGACAAACAGAAGGTTGAGCATGAGCAGCAGGGCGCCGGTTATCTGAATGACCAGCGAAACCTTTTCCTGCGGAACCGGGAGGAAATGAACAGCCGCCATGTAGCATGCCCAGAGGGGATTGGTGATACCCTCGACACGTTCGCCCGGATTCATGACAAGGCCGTTTCCCTCCGCGAGATTCCGCGCATACCGCATGGAAATCATACCGTCGTCGAACAGGGTGAAATATCGGGTGCCGTCAACAACGACGCTTGTCTGATAGATGAATATACCGGCATACACCGCGAACAGAAAGAGTATAACCGCGAGCGCCGCGCGGTCGTGTTGGAAAAAAGATCGATTCATGCGGGGGATACCTGTTTCGTAGAGATGACAGTTACCAACATGGCAGTAAGATAACCGTTCGGCCGGTCAAATCAAACGGGTATTTTCGACAGGGCGTTCGGACAGGAATTCCACGTTACGGTATGATATAGGTAGAGCCTACTACCTAAAAGACATATCGGCGAAGTAGTATAACGCACCGAAACGAATATCATTCCGGCATGCGAGAGAAAGACATTGAGATGTAGTACAAAGGAAAATAAATAATTGTTACAATGTTACATAGTAACTTTTATATCAAAGACCGTCTACTGTGCTGTAAAGTATTACGGAAGAAGAGTTGAAGGTGACAGAGCAAACGGCAAGGGGGAAGGTTTAGCGAAAAGCAAATCGTCAATTGCTCCTCTCAAATAAACCGCTTGTGCTTTCGACCCTCAATGAAGTATTATCTTATAAAGTGGAAACCATCGTGAAACCATATAACCATAGGAGAATGCCATGAACCACGAACAAGCCGGACGGCGCGGATTCATGAAACGGTCTGCAGCGGCGGGAGTAGGCGCGGCTGCCGCAGCGGGGAACGTGTTCGCGCAGGCGAAGAAAAAGGCGCTGGTGGTCTGGGGCGGCTGGGCCGGTCACGAGCCGAAACAGTGTGTCGATATTTTTGCGCCGATCCTCGAGAAAGATGGATTCGACGTTGAAATTTCGGACACGCTGGACTCATATCTCGATGCGGCGAAGCTGAATTCGCTGAACCTCATCGTGCAGGCGGTCACCATGAGCGAAATCACCGGAGAACAGGAACGCGGACTTTTGAACGCGGTGAAAGGCGGCGTGGGATTCGCGGGATGGCACGGCGGCGCCGGGGACTCGTTCAGACAGAACACGGAGTATCAGTTCATGGTTGGCGGTCAGTGGGTCGCCCATCCCGGCGGTGTCATCGATTACCGGGTCAACATTATCAACCGCACCGATCCTATCACTCGCGGCCTCAATGATTTCGACATGAACTCCGAGCAGTATTACATGCATGTTGATCCGGCAAACGAGGTGCTGGTGACTACCACGTTCGACGGCAGATATGCGCCGTGGATCGACGGTGTTGTGATGCCGGTGGTGTGGAAGAAAAAGTACGGCGAGGGGAACGTATTTTACTGCTCGCTCGGCCATGTGGCCAAGGATTTCGATGTACCCGAGGCCCGTGAACTTGTCCAGCGCGGTATGGTCTGGGCGGCGAGATAGGAGCAGAAGCAAAAGAAGTTTTCAACGTAGAGAATAAGGTAGTCCGGTTATCAAGTTAAGTCATCATACATCTGTTCCACCCTCACCCCCCTCATCCGCCAGCGGGCGAGGAGGAGCTGCAATACTATCAATCAGCCTCTCTTCTTGATTTTTCGAAATGAAGTTGGAAACAGGACTGAATTATTATGCGAACGACGAATCGAGTACTATTATTTACAATACTCTTTGCAATAGGTTTCAGTCTTACCGCAGCCGCATGGTCTCTCGGCGAATCAGACTCCGAAAAAGCCGGCTGGGCGCTTGACAATGACGGAAACAAATTCTTTGCGGTCGGACTCTGGGGTATTCCGGGATACGTGTTCGCACGCGAGGGCGATGCCGAACCGGCGGAAAACGATTCCGTATACGCCGCTGTTACCTCACCGTTCAACACTGTCATTGTCCAGGCGGGGTACCGCAAAACGTACATGAGCGCCCGCGAGCCGCTGTTTATGTCCGGGCTGTCCACACTGAACTGGATGATGAGCGCGAACGGCTATACCGGCGAAACACCGCTTGCCGATAGTAATCCGTCAAAGGAGGGCGCGGTCATTGGATTCGACCGTATGAACAGTATCCGCGAAAACGCCGGCGCGGTGGGGCGGTATATGGCCGGCACGGTGATACCGTACATCGAGAAGCAGTTCGACGGTGTCGATCTCATTCATTTCATTATGGACGAGCCCGATACAGGACGGCGCGGCTGGTTCTGGCCGCCGGAGGTTATGCAATTGTATCACGATGCGGTTCACGAACGCTCGCCGGAGGGATTGACATTCATCGGGCTCGGCGGAAGTATCGGCGCAAACAGGTATTTTTATGAGCGGAATTTCGGCCGTGTGTTCAGAACCGGCAAAAATCCCGCGCGGGGCGAATGCAATCCGTCGCTGATGGACACCTACAATTTCGCCTATGACGGCGCACCGCAGTTCGAGTATATATCCGGTATATTCCGCAGAAACCGCTGGGAACGTAAACCGAACGCGGAAATGGCGTACGCATTCTTCGAAAATGTTCGTCAGACTGCCGCAGTGTACGGTTCGGCATGCGATATCATCGGATGGAACTCCTATACCGAATTCCGCGATTTTCCCGAGGCGGCAGGTGAGACGGTCGACGCCATTCGGACGGCATGCGGAGAATCGAAACCGGTGTGGCTTTTCTATGACGGCGCCGCGTATTCAAAACCGTCGGACATGAGCTATGAGGAGTACGGCATACTGGCGGCCTGTCAGGTATACACCGCAATTATCCACGGCGCAACCGGGGCGCTGTTTTTTGCGTACGACGCTCCGTCGGATTACATGCGAATCATGGCAGCCCTTGCCGCTGAACTCGACGGCATGAGCCACGTGTTCAAACTGCCGGAGACTGAGCACGGCTGGGATCGCGCCTACCACAGTGACGGATACGACCATCTGCATTACAGTGTCCGCACCGGGCCAGCCGGCGTTTCCTGGCTGATTGTGGCAAACACGAGCAAACGGTCGCCATGCACGGTCGAAATTTCGGGATTTCCGGCGTTCGAGCTTGAGCCGCTCGGCGCCGCGGTTGTCAGAGGTGAATAAGGCACAAAGATAAGAAGCAGGCGCAAAGGTTGACCGCGGACAGACGAAATGAAAAAGCTACCTCAGCACTTAATCCCCTCTTCTTGAGAGGAGAGGCGCAGATGTTGATATTAACTTGTCAAGTCCCGCGTGCGGTAGAGGGGAGGGGTGAGGTTACTCGCTGTTAAATCAAGTAATCTGCGTCAATCTGCGGTTCAGACATTTGCCTGTCATCACTCCATCGGCGTGCAGATTTCCACCAGTGTGCCATACGGGTCGCGGACGTATGACACGGTCTGTCCCCAGGGCATCTCAGCGGGTTGTTTCAGCGGTTCGGCCCCAGCGGCGACCGCTTTGTCGAAATCCGCATGGACAGTGCCGGTGGTGAATGCAAGCTCAAATCCGTTCTGCACGCCGCGCGGGAGTTCGATACCGGAGGCCTCCTCGGCGATTTCATACGACGCGAATGCCAGCTTGGTTTCTGCGCTGTCCATTTCGGCGTACGATCCCGCCTCATGCATGAATTTGACTGTAAGTCCGAACGCTTTTTCATAGAATTTGACCGCGCCCGCGACATTCTCGACATAAAGAATAATGTATCCCAGTTTCATTTCATTTTCTCCATAAAAAAGTAGTTTTTCTCTGCGTCCTCTGCGCT
>CAZCDQ010000183.1:0-6115 GCA_964497605.1 uncultured bacterium | reverse complement strand
GCGAGAAGGGATTGCTCGGCACGCTGTCGGGCTCCACAGGGCTGGTCGGTTGCGAATGTCACATCGGTTGCTATACCCACAAGAGGATCGACACCGTACGCGCTTGTTCTTGCACCGCGAAGGCCGATCTCCTCCTGTACGGTCGAGACCGAATACACTGCGGCGGTTAGTTTTTTTGAGTCGGCAAGCATTTTCAGAACCTCTGCCACGATGAAAGAACCCACGCGGTCGTCAAAGCCGCGCGCTACCGCGATATCTTTTCTCAATTCCATGAAATCGTACATATAGGTGACCGGGTCGCCGATGAAAACAAGCGACTGGGCATCTTTTTTGTCTTTCGCACCGATATCGATCCAAAGTTCTTTGATTTCGGAGGCTTTCTTTCGGTCGTCCGGTTTCATAAGATGGATGGGTGTTTTGCCGATTACGCCCGGAACCGGACCGTTCGCGGTATGTATTGTTACCCGGCGACCGGCGATGATGCTTTCATCGAAACCGCCGATCGCGCCGAAATAGAGAAAGCCTTTATCGTCAATATAACGAATCATAAATCCGATTTCGTCGCAGTGGCCCGCGAAGAGAATACGGGTGGGGTTGTCGTCGTTCAGGATTCCGATAGTGTTTCCGTGGGTATCTGTTTTGATTTTGGCAAATTCACCGACATACTTACGCCAAACCTTTTGGACCGGTTGTTCGTAACCTGAGGGGCTCGGACTTGTCAGCAGGGCTTTTAAAAAATCGAGGGATTTCTTTTTCATCGTAATTTCCTTTTTTTAATAAGTATGAAACGTAGCCGTGTTTAATAATACAAAATGGTGTATAGCGGTGTCAATCGAATAAAATCTGAAAAAATGTATTGTAATATAGTGAATTGTGTATTATAAATAAGATATACTGTTTTCCGGATACTTATATGAAAGGGGGCAGTAATATGGCTGTTGTTACTGTTTCACGGCTTTTAGGATCATGCGGTGACGAAGTTGCGGCAAAAGTGGCAAAGAGGCTTGGATACGGCCTAGTCGATACTGAACTCATTCGGGAAGTTGCTAAACGTTCCGGTGTCAGTGTCGACAAAGTCAGGGATTATGACGAGAAATATCAGTCGCGGGTTGTCGAATGGCTGAAAAATCTGATTACTCCGAAAATCGGTAAAATCCTTGCCGAAGAGGAGCACAAGATAGATTCAGAATCGTTCATCGAAAACGTCATTACCATTTTGAAAGGACTTGCAAAGGGGCGAAAAGTAGTTATTGTTGGACGTGCGGGGCAGTTTATTTTACAGGATGTTGACCATGCATTTCATATTAGGATCGTTGCCAAAAAAGAATATCGTATCAGTCGTATTAAAGATCGCTACAACGTATCCGAACATGCCGCAAAAGACATTATAAAAAAGTCCGACAACACGCGCTCACATTATATCGAGCATTACTTTCATGTTGACTGGAGCGACGATAAATATTATCATCTTGTCATCAATACCTCTAAACTTAATATCGACGAAGCAGTCGATCTCTTAACGAATGCGGTTCTATGTTTCAGTTCTTCACATGAATTCGTTCCCGGAAAAAAAGACCGTCGGTGCGAAGGTAGGCGTTCCGGAAAAGACCGTCGAAAACGTCAGCGACGCTCGGGTCCACCGATCTGGACGAAGCGCGATACACAACGGGCGATTATAGAGGGACGGCCGATACGGCTGCTTTCGAAACCCGACAGGCGTGCAGGAGAACGTCGGAAGCATAAAAGGCGCTAAAATATCGCGAGTCGGAGTCTATGGATTTAGGATTACAACAGAAAACTGCCATTGTGCTGGGAGCGTCAGGCGGACTGGGGCGAAGCTGTGCTGAACTGCTTTCCTCGGAGGGTGTTAAACTTGTTATATGCTCCCGGAACTACGACAGCATATTCGCCGCGGCGCGTTCAATATCTGAGACGTACGGCACCGAAGTCATCCCGATAGCTGCAGATGTGTCTCATCCGGACTCACCAGTTAAACTTGTCAACGAGGCGCTGCAGAAGTTCGGCGGTATCGACATCCTTATTAACAATACAGGCATATCTTCTCCCGGCAGATTAGCCGAGTGCGAAGAACGAGAGCTTGAGAAATCATTCAATTTGTCACTGAGAACTTCGATTCGTATGGCTCAGACCGTCCTTCCGCACATGATCTCGAAACGATGTGGCCGGATTATCAATATCGTATCTTCGGAGAGCGGAGACCATTTTCCCGGAAATGTGTACGCCCGATCATTTATTACTTCGATTGTCGATTTGTCGAGGACTTTATCGTTGGAATATTCGTCACAGGGTGTTCTGGTCAACACTATACTCGCATGTATGTTCGATACCGAAAGTTTCAGGGCGAATGTGAAACAAAACGCAAAAAAAACCGGCAGATCGGAAAAATCGGTCAGGCAGGAGATTGAGTCGGCGCTTCCCATCGGTCGTGTGGGGAACCTTGAGGAACTTGCATGGTTGATAACGTTTATAGCCAGCGAACGTTCGTCATATATTAGCGGAACAACTATACAGGTGGGACAGCCTGCCGAAATATCCTATGATTACCGCCGCTGATAATCATTCCGTTCGTCACTTTTTTAACAAAGAGATTTCTCCGGTCATCACTGCGTTTTTAAACCTCTGAAAGGCTTTCCCGCGGTGACTGATTCTGTTCTTTTCTTCACAGGGGATTTGGGCAAAAGTTTTGTTGAGAGGCGGGTAGAGGAATATAGGATCATAACCGAAGCCTCCGCAGCCGGAGGGTTGACGTGTAATTATCCCCTCGCAGGAATCTTCCGTCGTCCATTCTTCGCCGTCCGGCATAACAACCGCCAGTGCGCAGATAAATCGTGCTGTTCGCAGACCATCGGGAACATCGGCCAGCATGCAGAGCATTTTCGCGATGCGTGCGTTGTTCGTATCTGCAAAACGGGCGGAGTGAACGCCGGGCTGACCATCAAGTGCATCGACAACGATACCGCTGTCGTCAGCAAGTGCAGTGCAGCCGGTATAAAGAAAAGTTTCTCGTGCTTTTTTCATAGCGTTTTCGATGAAAGTGGCGCCGTCTTCCACAATATCCGGCATATTGGAAAATTCAGAGAGGGAGAGCAGTTCTATGTCAACTGAATCGAGCAA
Organism: uncultured bacterium; assembly: GCA_964497605.1. Taxonomy (GTDB): domain Bacteria; phylum Latescibacterota; class Latescibacteria; order Latescibacterales; family Latescibacteraceae; genus Latescibacter. The sequence goes on along the minus strand of CAZCDQ010000183.1, from coordinate 2,980 downwards.
TGCTGAAATTTCGGCGACTTTGCCCGGATTTCTGGTTGCGATTACAAGCTTATTCATATACCGAGCGTTTGTCTTTGATATTGGATGATAGTTTTAATTGCGGTTTCAGCATTATCGAGCATCTCGCCGAGCACATCGCGGCTGAACGTTTTTTCCTCAGCTGTGCCCTGAATTTCGACAAATTTACCGGATTCGGTCATAATGATGTTCATGTCTACCTCAGCGGTAAAATCCTCCTCGTAGCAGAGATCAACCGTGATTTTACCGTCCACGACACCCACACTCACCGCGCCGACAAGCTCTTTCATGATTTGACTGCTGGTATGCCCCTGTTCAACAAGCCACATCCCGGCATCGTACAGCGCGATAGCGGCACCAATGATCGAAGCCACACGAGTGCCGCCGTCGGCATTCACCACATCGCAGTCGATATATATCGTCCGCTCTCCGAGCATTTCAAGGTCGGTTACCGCTCTGAGCGAACGTCCGATAAGACGTTGAATTTCGATTGACCGGCCGCTTGTCTGCTGAGAGGAGGAGGGCCTTCTCGTGCGGGTGTGCGTAGAGCGTGGAAGCATACCATATTCGGCGGTAATCCAGCCCTTTCCTTTGCCTTTCATCCACTGCGGTACGATGGATTCGACCGATGCGGAGGTAATGACATGCGTATTGCCCATCTCCACAAGGCAGGATCCCTCGGGATTGAGAAGATAATGACGGGTTAGTTTTAAATCCCGCAATAGGCAACTTGTATTTTTCAAAATTATCATCCCGTTGTTAGAAATTAATTTCGTATTTCGGTGTGTCGCGATAATCCGGCAGATCGAAATAGATACCCTTACACATTTCCTTGATACGTGAATAGATGCGATCATATGGGATATGTATGGTTTTATCGTCGCTATTTTTATTTTTATCGTCCGATTTGACCTGCATGGTCGATTTGAATTTGTCGATGCTGATATTTGAGGTCAGAAATGTCGGTCGTTCTGCTGTGTAGCGTGAATCGATAAGATTATAAAGCATTTCCATTTCCCACTGTGTATTACGCTGAACGCCGAAATCATCAATAACCAGAAACGGAATGTCAATTAGTTCATCGAGAATTCGGCCGGTTTCGCCGTAGCTCGAATCTGTCACGCTGTACGAATCCCTAAGCCGCTGAAAAAACTGGCGCGAAAGATCGATAAATTTTCCAGCCTGTCCGAATTTCAGTATCAGTTCCTGAAGAATTATACTGGCAAACAACGTTTTACCGCTCCCGGCGGGACCCCAGATATAATAACCCTGAACAGGCTGACCGGGGGGCAGGTCTTTAAGCGTGTTGACTATCCCGATCAGCATTTTCGCTTTGTCGGATACGACCTCGAAATCCTCGGTGAATTTCCAAATGTATTTTTTGGGAATCTGTGATTCCCTGAATGCCCGTTTAGTTTCAACAAGTTTCAAACGTGCACCGCGGCAGGGACACCAAGACTGTTCGCCGTTTTTGTCAAATATCTGATAGGGAGGGAGATTGCCGCAGGTGCAAGCTTCCTCGATATGTGGGCACACTTTCAATTCGCCGTATGAACCGCGCATATTCGTTCTATCGTAGAATATATCGTTTCCGCCGCATATTCTGCATTTTTTCTTCATCCCTTATTCCCCCCGTGACATCAGATCGCGTTCGGCCTGTTTTTTGAATTCAACAATGGCATCATAAATTGACTGTGCGATCCTTTTCTGGCTGCTAGCACGTTTTAACAGCTTTCTTTCGTTTGAATTTGACATATACCCGATCTCAAAGAGAACGCTCGGCATAACCGCCTGTGTGCCGAGTAAAACATAATATATGCCCTGTTTGACCCCGCGACTCTGCTGTTTCGTTACGGTCGCGGTTTTATCAATTAATAGCTGGCACATGTACTGACTTTCTTTGAGAAAGACGTTTGACTGCATATCGCTGAATATCTTAAGGAATACATCCGTTTCTTCGGAATAATATTCGGGATTATCTTCGAAAAGAATGGATGCGTTTTCGCGGTCAGCAACGCGTTGAGCGTCCTCGGTCCTTGCCTCCGACAGGAAATACGCCTCGATACCGGAAACCCGGTTGCTGAGGTTTGCATTGACATGAATGCTCAAAAAGAGTTTGCCGTTTGCACTGTCGGCGATTGCCGCGCGCTGACGGAGCGGAATAAACACGTCGCGGTCGCGAGTGAGCACCGCCCTGAATTCTTTGCGCGTATCGACAATCTTTTTCAGCTCTTTCGCGATGTTAAGTACGATGTCTTTTTCATAGGTGCCGTCGGGACTTACTGCGCCGGGATCTTTGCCGCCGTGGCCGGGATCAATGACAACAGTGTCGATGGTCCAGAGATCCTTACTGAGTTCGATATCAGGAAGCGGATCGGTTTGAACTTGAGGCGCTGGAGGTTCGATAATCCGTTTGTGACGGAACGAAATTTGCACTTTGTCCGGATCGGACGATCTTGCGATGCGGTAGCTTTCCATATTGTCTGAAACCTTGAAAGAAAACCGTGTACCGGTGTCGATTAAGGAAAGCCTTATTTCCTCGATAATCCCCCTTTTTTCACCTGAAATCTTTGAAAAGATGCTGTCGGGATTGCATGAACCGTCCGGAAAAGAGATGTGAAGCCATTTTTCGATTGGTATCTCAGCCGCGTTATCACCGGTTTCGTGGGAAGGTGCCGGGATTTCAATCAATTCTTCGGCAACATCCAATGGTTCATTGAGCGTTATGTCGATGAGTGTTCCACCTTCACGGTCTTCAAGGGATATCGTTCCGATATTGTATAGACTTCCGGAGGCAACAATCCGTTTCCCCCTTTCATCCCATGACAGTGTGCCGGTAATAAGGTTTGAGAACAGTGGCAGGAATGTATGAGCGGGTACATACATCGCTCCATGGACAAGTCGTGCGGGATATTGGATATCGACCGATGTGCCGTTATAAACCTCAGCGGACGACCGGTCA
>CAZCDQ010000182.1:0-6198 GCA_964497605.1 uncultured bacterium | reverse complement strand
CGTAATCTGGGCCAGACCGAATGCGGATATGATGACCAGTAATGCAAAACTCAATGTTATCGTCTTTCGTGTCATTGTATTGGATTTCCGTTTCTTTTTTGGAGCGGTGAATAATGATTTGAGACTGTTACAGAATAACCAAACATCAGTTTTTTCGCAATAATATATTCATCTGAGAACGAAAATATCATATATTATCTGGCAGAATGCGGATTGATTTCTATCTCCGAAAGAGGCACAGCCATGAAACGGATGCTTGCTGCCGCGGTTTTTTTCCTCATCGTGCCGTTTAATGTCCATGCGGAAAAATCTTCCAAACACTGTATAGAATTCTTCCAAACACTGTATAGAAATAACGGCTCATTATGGTGTATTATGGTCGATGAGAACGGATATTATTGGCACGAGGAATATCCAAATCCTGATTATTGTCATGTCCTGAACGGGATGCTGTACAGTTTGTGGGGATTGTGGGATTATTACGCGATTACCGGCGATACTTTTGCGCTGACACTTTTTTTGGCGGGGATAAGAAGTATTGCCGATAATTATCAGATGGATAATATCGAGGGTGTCAACAGTTCAAAATACTGCATGCATAAAGCTGATCCGAAAGAACCGTATCATACCCTTCACATTGATCTTCTGGAAATGTATCTTAACTGGTTTGAAATTCCGGAATTCAGCGAGGCAATCGAGGTATTAACCGCCGAGTGAGATTCGGAGATGATATATTCAATGTTATTCCGGATACGGCATTTTTCATATTTTCACAATCGACTCAACATTTTAACTTTGATACTGGAGATGCTATGAAAAGCTACCGAAAGGAACTCTGGTTCGAGGTGAGAAAACGCCGCGAACTCATCAACATCACACCAAAAGTCAGGGAATGTCTCCGCGAGAGCGGCATCAAAGAGGGTCTCGCGTTAGTAAATGCCATGCATATCACCGCAAGCGTGTTCATCAATGACGACGAATCGGGACTTCATCACGATTTCGAGGTCTGGCTTGAAAAACTCGCACCGGAAAAACCGTACTCGCAATACCGCCATAACGGTTTCGAGGACAACGCCGACGCCCATCTCAAACGTACAATCATGGGGCGCGAGGTCGTTGTTGCGGTTACGGACGGCGATCTCGATTTTGGCCCATGGGAGCAGATTTTCTACGGTGAATTTGACGGAAAACGCCGTAAACGGCTGCTGGTGAAAATCATCGGCGAATAAACAATGAGGGCGGCGGTTCCGATGTGTATCGGCGTCTTGAATGTGTCTGCCGCCTGTGCCGATGATACTCTGTAGAAAAATATATAAAAATACAGCCTTTCCCACTCCTGAAACGTCTATAAATCAGTTGCCATATCGCGCCGTATTTTTTATTATATTGTATTGGTTACCCAGTTAAGTCAGTAACCGCTATCGTTTCACCCTCATCCCTCTTGCCCCCTTTTCCGCCAGCGGGCGAGGGAGAGCTGCAACACTATCAATCTGCCCCTCTCCTTTCAAGGAGAGGGAATCAAAGGATGAGGTCGTTTTTGTATTTCTTTAGGCTTCCCGGATAACAAGTATATTTAACTTGATAACCAGATATTGTATTGAAAACAGCATCAATCGAAAGGACCGGCATTTTATTGAAAGTCACGTCTTACAAGTCCAAGCTCTACGGCACAATTACGATACCCGCTTCCAAATCCCATACTATTCGCGCCGTGCTTATCGGCGCCCTTGCGAATGGCGAATCGATTATTAACAAACCGCTTGATTCCCTCGATACCAGATCCGCCGTGAAGGCGGTGCGGGCGTTCGGCGCACAGGTCGATAACCATGCGGACTACTGGACCATCGACGGCGTGGGAAACGAACCCTGTGTTCCCGACAATGTCATCGATGTCGGCAATTCCGGTACCACTTTTTATATGATTATGGGGACGGCGGCGCTGGCGAACGGCTGGACAATCGTCACCGGAGACAGTCAGATACGGAAACGGACGGCGGAACCGCTGACAAAAGCCCTGAGCGGTCTCGGCGCAGAGATTTTTTCAACCCGCGGGAACGGAATGGCGCCGATTGCAGTCAAAGGGAAAATGAACGGCGGAAAAACACAGGTCGCCGGGATTTCCTCACAGTACGTGTCGAGCCTGCTTCTCTCCTGCCCGCTTGCTGCGGGAGACGCGGATATTGAGATCACATCGCTCAATGAGCGCCCCTATGTCCGTATGACGCTTGACTGGCTTGAATCCCAGGGGATAGAGGTCGATATAGACGACGCGATAACGCATGTCGCAATTCAGGGCAACCAGTCGTACCGGCCGTTCACTCGTACGATCCCCGGCGATTTTTCATCTGCGGCGTTTCCGCTGTGCGCGGGCGCGATTGCAGGCGGGAAAGTCACGCTTCGGGGACTCGATCCGAATGATGCACAAGGCGACAAAAAAGTCATCGAAATCCTGAAAGAAATGGGCGCCGTAATCGATGTCGACGAGGACGAGATCATGGTTACTGGCAGCACACTGCGCGGGATCGATATCGACATGAACGAAATTCCCGATGCGCTTCCAATCCTTGCAGTAACGGCATGTTTCGCAAAGGGGACAACGGCGCTTCATAATGTGGAACAGGCACGTATCAAGGAGACGGACCGGATTGCGGTGATGGCGAAAGAACTTTCAAAACTCGGCGCGGATATCACCGAGATGCCTGACGGACTCACTATTCGCGGCACGGGGCTCACGGGCGGCTCGGTGAGCGGGCACGGTGATCACCGGATTGTGATGGCTATGACGGTCGCGGGTTTCGCGGTGGACGGTAAAATTACCATCGATACGGCGGAATCGGCTGATGTTACATTCCCCGGTTTTTTCAAGAAGATGCGCATGCTCGGCGCCCGTATTGATACAGTGTAACCCGGAGAGGTTTGACGAGTTCTATAAAAAAATGGGCGATTCGATGCCGGTAAATGGCGAAATTGATTCGGCGGTGAGATAAAGTTCGTGTTGACATACGTGCCGGCATCTTTTATGTTGGGCGAAAACATAATATTATCAGCGGGATGTTTATGAAATGAAAATACTATCGAAAAATGCGTTTATCTCGGTTATTGTCGCAGGCATTTTGGCACTTTCGGCCGGCAAGTCACCGGCACAGGTGGCGAATACGCCGGAGAACAGGGATTATAAAGTCGCCGCGGGCTTGTATGCCGAGGGCCGATATGAAATGGCGCTGAATGAACTCGAGCGGTTCGTCAGGAATTATCCCTCCTCCCCGAATATTGTGCTCGCCCGCTTTCTAATGGCCGGATCGAATTTCTATCTCAAGAATTTCCAGGACACGATTGACATGACCTCCCGGATCAGAAAAGAGAATCCTTCGACGCAGATTATCGATAAAGTGCTTTTCCTTGAGGCCCGGGCGCTGTTTCAGATTGAACAGTATCAGGAGGCCGTGGATTTGTTCGGTCAGATAACCGATAAATATCCCGAGAGCGTTCATGTTCCCGAATCGCTGTTCAACATCGGCGACGCCTATTATAATATGAACAACTTTAAGCTGGCCGCGGAACACTACAAAGATGTCGCGGTTAAATATCCGAAAAGCGAGGTCGCAGACTGGGCATGGTACAGCCTCGGCACCACCTATCAAAAGATAGGCGACAACGAGGGCGCGGTTGAAGCGTTTGGCCAGGTTTTTAAACTGTATCCCGAAAGCTCGCTGAAAGATATATGCCGGTTCAAAATGGGCGAATCGTATTTCATGATCGGCGATTATCAGAACGCCGTCACTATGATGACCGACGTCATCCATGTCGTCGACGACCGCCAAATGGTTATCAAAGGCTACTACCTCCTCGGCGAGGCAAATTTTCAGCTCAAGAATTATTCTATCGCCCGCAAAAACTATCAGCTTGTCTATGATGAATTTCCGGACGAACCTATCGCCCCCGATGCGATGGAAGCGGTCGGCTGGACGTATTATCAGGAGGAACGCTATGATCGTGCCGCGGAATCTTTCCAGAACGTGATTACAACCTATCCCGAGGCCGACAATCTCGATTCGGCATATTACCGTCTCGCGCTCACAAAAAAACTCGCGCATGACATGTCCGGGGCCTCGGAAACATTTCAGCTGATTGCCGAGAAATTTCCCCAAAGTGATTATGCCGACAATGCGCTCTATGAGATGGGTATGATATCTTACAATGAGGAGAATTTCAACGCGGCGGCGGATCAATTTCAGAAACTAATCACAGCGTATCCTCAAAGCGAACATAAGCCTGATGCGCTTACCATGTTCGGTCAGAGCGTGCTCGAAAACGACGACTACGAATCGGGGCTTATCGCCTTTACAGAGGTGACCGAATCATACCGGAACGCCAAATCGTATCCCGTCGCATTTTTCCAGAAAGCGTACTGCGAATTCAGAATGGACCGTCTCGACGCCGCGGTGAAAACGGCCGAAGCGTTCCTCAAATCGTTTCCGAAACATGAGCTGGCGCCGGACGGGCTTATGATCCTTGCCGAAGCGAAATATCTTCTCGGTGATTTTGCCGGTTCCAAAGCGTCCTATCTCACCATGCTGAGCGATTATCCCGAAAACCCGAAAACCGAGCAGGTACTCTACGGTGTCGGCTGGGCGTCGTTCAAGACTGCCGATTATAACAATGCAGTCGAGGTGTTTTCGCGGTTAGTCGAACGTTATCCCGATTCGGAACTCGCGCCGGACGCCGCATACCGTATCGGCGACTGTCATTTCGCAAGCGGGCGGTTTACTCAGGCGATCACCGCATACCGAAATATGCTCAACCGGCATGGGACAGCGCCGTTCGCCGACCGTGTCAATTATCAGATCGGCCAGGCATATTACCGTCTCGAGGACTATGTTGGCGCAGCTTCGGCTTACGACCGGGTCATAACACAGTTTGCCAAATCGGAATTGCTCGACGATGCAATTAATATGAAAGGGATGAGCCTGTTCAAACAGGACCGTTTTACCGATGCCATCGCTGTGTTCCGAACCATCGACGAATCCTCAGAATTCGCCGATGATGCGTTGTATCAGATAGGCACCTGCTATTACAACATGGGTCAGTACGATATCGCCAACAGCATCTATCGCCGTGTAATCGACGAATTCCCGGAATCGGACAAAGTTACCGTCGCGGTGTCGGGCATTATGGATGCATACCTTTCCAAAGGACAGGTCGAAGATGCGATCAGGCTTGTCGACGATTATCTCGCAGAAAATCCGCGCGGGCCGCTTGCGGACGATCTTCTGCTCGACAAAGGCGATCTTCTGTTTACACTGAACCGGCTTGACGAATCCATCGCGGCATATCAAACACTTATTCGGACACTCCCCGAAAGCGAGAATGTTCCGTTTGCGCTCGATCAGATCGGCAGAATTTCGATTCAAAATAACGATCCCGCCGGCGCGGAGGCGGCATACGAGGAACTTCGTGAGAACTATCCGGATCACGATCTCGGCATTAACGCCTCGTTGAAAATCGGCGATATGCGTACGAATGCAGAGCGATATGACGAGGCGGTCGAATACTATCAGCTTGTGGAGGAGAAACGCGGCGACAATCATATCGGCCTTGAAGCATCATACAAAAAAGGCGTTGCGCTTTTGAAATCCGGCGATACCGAAAGAGCGATGAGCACGTTCAGAGATATTATCGAACGAAATCCCGAGCATATCATGGCACAGAAAGCACGGCTGGAGCTTGCGGAAAACGCAATTGCGGAAGCGCGTTACAATGAAGCGGTCGAACTCGCTGAGGTTGTTATTAACAATGTTGTGGACAACAATGCCGCGCGGGCGCAGTATATTATCGGGAAGCGGTATTTCGTTGCCGGCGATTATGAGACCGCACAAAATGAACTTATCCGTATTACCATATTATATAAGAATTATCCTGAATGGATTGCGGAAGCAAAACTATTAATCGCACAGTGTCAGGCGAATCTCGGCGAGATGGACGACGCGGTCGATACTCTCGAAGAGGTGATCGAAGTACATCCGAGGGATGAATATGGGAAACGGGCCGAAGCGCTCATGGATGAAATAAAAGGATAATACAGTAATCAAAGTTAAAAAATAACCCCTCTGTCACTTCGTGACATCTCCCCTTTTAGGGGAGACTTTTATACCGGCTTATCAATAAGTCCCCCCTAATAGGGGGGAAACCGGCGAAGCC
>CAZCDQ010000181.1:0-6264 GCA_964497605.1 uncultured bacterium | reverse complement strand
GATGTGTTCAATTGACTTTTATTTTACATTTGAGAACTTTTGACTGTCGAGTTAAATAATAGTCTGTCCTATTTGTCAACGCCTTTCTCCATGGTCACACCTACGGCGATAATTTCCATGTCGGCGTCCGAATTGTTGTAAATCCCTATGGCGTTGTGAAGTGTGCAGGTGACCGCGTCCCCGGCAATGATGTCGTAGGTCGCATCGTTGAGCGTCCCGCACCCGCTGCCGGAAAGGATATAGTAGACCTCCTCCATGACATCGTTGCGGTGAAAGCCGATTGATGAGCCGGGCGGGATTCGGTAATGGCTGAGATGATGCCAGTTGGTGCGGAAATCATCGGGTGTCCATACATCCCGGACATATATGGTTCCACGGCCGCCCTGAAACCGCTCGACCGGATGAAGGAGATCGGTACTCAACACCGCCCATTTGAACGGCGGCGGCGACTCGATTTCGGCGCCGGCAAGGTCGCCCGCCTCGCTGAAATCTACAGAATACGCTTTGCCCGTAGGTGAAGCAACCGCCCAGTTTAGAAACTGAATCGGCTCCGTGCCCGCATTAGAGATGCCGTGGGAACTGCCCATCGGACACAATGCCATGCCGATGGAGGGGATTGCCGCGGTCCGGCCGTTCACCGTGAAATGTCCGTATCCGGTGAGCGCAATGTACATTTCCTCGGCGTTGCGGTGCACATGCTCGCCGAGACTTGTTCCAGGATTCCATATCCCGCGGTGAAGAAATATGAATCCGGATTTGAATTCGCGCCGCGGCGTCAATTCCATAGCGCGGCCGACACCGGCGCCGCCGTGGGGATTCTTATTTGCCCAGTATTTCGAGGGATCGTTACGCGCAAAAAATGGATTACCGTCGAACGGCGATTCCTGTGCCGTTAGCGTTACGGCAGTAACCGTACATATGATAACCGCAAGCATCAATATACGGGCAAACAATGATTTTTGCATGCGTCATTTCCTTAGTCGAAGGGGGGAAATATGGTCTGCGGACAACGCTATGGGGAATTGCCTTTAATGGCCTCGAGTATACGGACAAGATCGTCCTCGGAATAGTAATCGATCTCGATCTTCCCTTTGGAGGCGCTTCCCTTAATTTTCACCTCGGTACCGACAACGCGTTGAACGTCCGTGCGAAAATCTTCAATGATTGGCGGGAATGCCGGTTTCGGTTGCGGCGCCGTTTTTCTTGCGGCAAGTTCATGTTTTACCAGCGATTCTGCTTTCCGCGAGGAGAGACCGTCGCGGGCGATTTTCTGTGCAAGCCTGAACTGGATATCCCCGTCCTCGACCGTGACAAGGGCCCGCGCGCTTCCGGGGGCAAGCGTTCCACCGCTGATCATCGACTGAACACGGCCGGAAAGATTGAGGAGCCGGAGGGTATTAGCGACCGTACTTCTGTTTTTACCCACGATCGTTGATAATTCCTCCTGAGTCAGATTCATGCGGTCCATGATATTCTGATAGGCTCTCGCCTCCTCGATGGCGTTTAGATTCTCACGCTGAATATTTTCGATAAGCGACAACACCATCATCTTATCCTCGGACTCAACATTCATGAGGATAACTTCAATGGTATCAAATTTCAGTTCCTTGGCCGCTCTGAAACGCCGCTCTCCGGCAACAAGCTCAAAAAAGTCGCCGCTCCGCCTGACCGTGGGCGGCTCGATAATGCCGTTTTCGGCAATCGACTTTTTCATTTCCTCCATCGCTTCCTCGGAGAAATGCTCACGGGGCTGATCGCGGTTGGGGATAATGTCTTTCAGCGGAACTGTGATAATTCTCCGCGACGGTCCGCTTAGTTCTTGCCGGGATTCGTCTGCAGCATTGTCTTCTATGCTGCCGCCGGTACTGAACAGGGCATCGAGGCCTTTTCCAAGGGCTTTTCTAGGCATTGTTGTCCACCTCTTTCGCAAGCTGTAAATAGGCTTTTGCACCGGATGAGAGAATATCGTAGAGGATAATGGGTTTTCCGAACGAAGGCGCCTCGCTCAGCTTAACATTCCGCGAAATAACCGTCTTGTATACACGGTCGTCGAAATACGAGCGAACTTCCTCAAGCACCTGTTTCGAGAGATTTAAACGGCTGTCGAACATGGTCAGGAGTATTCCCTCGATGGAAAGGTCCGAATTGATATTCTTTTGAACGAGCCTTATCGAATTCAGAAGCTGCCCCACACCTTCGAGGGCGTAATACTCGCACTGGATCGGTATCAGCACCGATTTTGCGGCGGCAAGCGCATTTAATGTGAGAATTCCCAGCGAGGGCGGACAATCGATCAGTATATAATCGTAATCGTGCTCGATCGTCTCAATCGCCTTTTTCAGTTTATGTTCACGCGCAATTGTGCTGACAAGCTCGATTTGGGCGCCGAAAAGACGTGTGTTGGACGGTATCATCCGGAGGTATTTTATTTCCGTGTCAAGCACAGCGTCCCGAACCGTATTTTTCTCGATAAGGACCTCATATACGGTATTTTCCATCGAGTCGGCGTCGATCCCGAGACCGGTGGTTGAGTTTCCCTGCGGGTCCATATCCACAAGAAGCGTTCTGCGTTCCAGCGCGGCAAGACTTGCGGCCAGATTGACAGATGTTGTTGTTTTCCCCACTCCGCCTTTTTGATTCGCAATGGCAATTATCCGTGCCATGGTACCTCGTATAAGTTATGAAAGATTATTATCTCATACAACGGCGCATAAAGCGTCCACGCTAACACCGCATATTTTTAATGGAATTTTTTTCAGATTGCTAATATACATAAATGCGGAGAACAAAGAAAAGATAAAATGTTTATTCGATGATATTAAGCACCTGAACGATGCCGGTTGAGGTTCCGATCCACAAATTACCGGTCATACGATCCACCTCGATGGTATTGACAATCGCACCGGCGACCTTGTCAGGCAATGTGAACGGATACCATCTGCTTCCGCTCTTAAAGTACACACCGGTATCGGTGGCGGCCCAAAGTATACCATAATTGTCTTCGGCGAAATCGTTAATTCCGAATGCGGCAAGGCCGTCCGCCTCGCCGTAATGGGTCCAGTTTGTACCGTCGTATCTTGAGGCATTCGAGGCGCTACCGCACCACATAAAACCGGAAGCATCCTGATACACAACATTAATATTCACGTTCGGCAGAACCGAATCACCGTACTGTGTCCAGTCTCCGGTACCCCGATTGAGCACGCTGATACCGTTCATTGTTCCGGCCCAGACCAGCCCGGTATTCCCTATCGTGACCGAGGTAATGTCAATTGAAGGCGCCTCTTCGTCATAGATGGCCGTCCATTCATCCTGAACGGATTTCACTTTGAGCCCATTTCTTGTCGCAAAAAAGATCGAATAATCGTTCGCGGCGGCAATATCTGCCACATACCATCCGAGCAGTTCCGAAATGTTGTTCCAAAGTGAGTCGGCAGGAGTCATATATGCAGCGCCTTTCTCGGTTCCCGCCCAGACGGTACCGGAATTGTCAACAAGAAGCGAGGTTATCTGCATATCGGGAATGCCGGTGTATTCCGCACCATAGGTATATATTGTCGAATCGGTTTTCGAATAGAATGATATGCCATTAAGTGTGCCGATCCAAATGCCGTTGAAAACATAATCGACCGCAATATCGGTGACAGTGTTGTCCGCGAGACCGTCATCAGTCTGCAACACAACTATATTCGACTCAGTATCGCCATCGTTTGTGTCAAGGGTCGATTCTCCGCATCCTGACGCTGCCGTACACACTAAAAGGATTCCATAGTATAAATGTCGGAACGTTTTTTTCATGGCCGCCTCCCGGTCATCGTTTTTGTCATAATATTTGTTTAATATAAAAAAAATACTCATCTACACATCATATTTTTTTTACATACGGCTTATCTTTGAAATAAAAATATCCTCTGAAAAGAAAAAGTGATACATTTATTCTCAAAATTATGTATAATATAAAGGATACATACCATTACGAAACGCTGCATCGGCACACAAATACTTGTTCAGTTTCGGATACTGATATTATGAATATAAAACACACTTTCATTGCCATACTTGTTCATATTGCCGGATTTACCGCGCTATCCACCGCGGCGGAATATGGGGCAGAACTTGACAGAGTTTCTGCGCTTATCGAGACGGGAAAACCTGACAGCGCGGTGGTCGTGCTCTACGATTTCATGAATGAGATCGGGTCGGCAGACGAACGTGTAAGAGCTTATTTTTATTATTCACAAGCGATGGCCCAGCTCGGCCGGTCTGGCGAATCGATCGATTATCTGACACGGGCTTACGAGGAATCCTCGGAAAGCGATTTCGCCCGGGCAGTCGACTATGAATACTGCAGGATGCTGTTTAAGACAGGTAATTTCGACCGATGTATTGAAACCGCTGAAACTTTTTTGGAACTTCACTCAGATTCTCCGTTCACAAGCGAGATTCGGTACACGCAGGGAAACGCGCTTGTCGCGCTCGGAGAATTCCAGCGGGCGTTTAATATTTTCAACGCTATAACCTCGCAGAGCGAAGATACCTCTCAGGAAATTCCCCTGCATGTTTCCGGCAGGCTTGATGTCGCGATCGAGGCGATAATGAAAGAGGGATTGTGTCTCTACAAACTCGATTTTATCGGCGGTGCAATCGAGCGGTTCGAACAGTATCTCGCAAAAAAACCGAACGGCGAAAATGCAGCTGAAACGCTTTTCTATCTCGGCAACTGTTATGAAATAACTCAGCAGCCCGAACTTGCGATCCGTGTTTTCCGGCGGCTCACAATTGAGTACCCTTCGTTTCCTGAAATAATCGATATATACTATAAACTCGGGCTGCATTATTACAATACCGGTTTCTATACGCAATCGCGAAATGCGTTTGCGAATTTCGTAGCCAATACCGATCCCATTTACGAACACTATAACGATGCGCTCCTGAATCTTGAACGAATCGCATACAGAACCGGAGAATATTTTTCGGAAATCGATATTTACGAGAACTTTGTCAGAAAATATCCTGAAAATCCGCTGACGCCGGCAATGCTGTTCGAGTTGGCACAATTTTACAAAACGGCAAACCGGCCCATGACCGCTATTGAAAAATACAACATGCTGATAACCGAACCGCAGTTCACCGCATATGCTGATTCCGCGGTACTGCTCTCCGCCGACACGTATACAGAGAACGGCATGTTCGACCAGGCGGTGGCATTTCTTATGAACCGTTCGTCGGAGGCGGCGAATTCACTCAAATCGCAGATGTACCTGCTGAAAATCGGCTCGATCTATGAAAATCGTGAACTGTTCGACACCGCAATTTCATGGTACGACAGTTCCTATACCATTCAAACCTCTGACGATATGTCGGTAAGGTCGCTCATGGGCATCGGACGGATATTCAATAAAATGGACCGCTGGCTGGAATCGGGGTTGACATACGAACGTATATTGAACGAATATCCCGACACGCTGTATCTGAAAGACGTCTATCTCTCCCTTTCTGAGGTCTATCGTCACGAAGGCCGCCTGAAAGATGCGGCGCTTACAATGGAAAAAGCGGTACCGTATGCCGAAGACACCGAAAAAATCGATATTCTTATGAATGTAGCGGGCATATACGAAGAAATCGAACAAGAACATGCGTTGCAGCTTTATTCCATCATATTCAGCAATAACGGGAATTCAACATCCCAGAAGACCGACGCGCTCAACAAATTCGGCGAACTTGCCATGCGCATCGGGGAAAACGTTTCGGCTGCAAAAGTCTACGCGGAATTAATAAAATCGGATACAGATTCAATTCTGGTCAGTCTCGCGCGGGAAAAACTCTCAGGGATGAGTGATGCGGTCATCGACTCGACGGTGGATTTCACGACCGGATACAATTCACGTTGATTAGGTTTTTTCGAATCGAACACCCGCACGGACATTAAACATCGGCTCTCGTCTGAAAGATGTGTGTAATTTTTACATTCACCTAAATTGAGCGATTCTTGTGTAGGGGCAACCCTTGCGGTTGCCCAAGAACGTATAAGAAACAGGCAGAGGCAAGCCATGCCACTACGGAAAAGGCATAAACCATTTGGTTCATATTCTTATTCGGATAATATCAATAATAACAATATTATATATGTTTTAATTATAACATATCGCTCAATTTAGGATTCAAGAAGTAGAACGACTTTGCCCCCGAAATCCGGTTCATTATTAACAATAACCTAAATTGAGCGATTCTTTTTTTAAAAGTCAACATTTTCATTATTATTTT
>CAZCDQ010000180.1:0-6282 GCA_964497605.1 uncultured bacterium | reverse complement strand
TAACCCAAAATCAGGCTTATATCGTGTACTTGCGGAGTTAACTCGATAGCCACTTTAAAACAATAAAGAAGTTCCCTGACCCAAAGTTCGGATTAAATGAACTCTCTTCGACCCAAGGGTCGGGGTATCACGTTGTATCGCCTGTGCTCGGCAATATAAGATAATGAATTGAATTATACTCATCCCACGACGCAAGCGTCGGGGAATTCAAGATTAAACAGGAGATAGATAATGAATCGCGGAGAAAAATCGCTTCCCTCGCTCATCGGCGCAATCATCCTCGGAGACGAGGTGTTGTGTGCGATAAAAAAAGATTTGAAACGTCGCCACAAACTGAAACTCGAGCCGGACGAACTTCGCACGATTATCCGCGACGATGTCCTTCAGATGGAGATCATCGAATTCCTTCGTGACAACGAAAACCGCCGAACAGGAGAAGAGCGCCGTCAGCAAAATATTCCGGTCGACTGCGACCGCCGCAGCGGGGACGACCGCCGTGTGGAAGACACACGCACCGAACTTCAGAAACGGCTTCAGGAACTGGATGTTTCCCTGGATGTACAGACATCAGATCTGTCGCGTGGTTTTGTGTGAGAGGGACTGGGAAGCGGTGTAAGAGACATCTTTCACCGACTCCATTCTGCCCGTCAATATATCCCGTAATACTGTACATCCCCGGTTCAGGACTGCCGGTTGGATTATCCTTGCCGCAGGAAAAAGAAAATATTGCGATGCAAACAAACCTGCTATTTTCAGGCCATTGTTATGCATATTTCTATCCTCTCCTATTTCACCATCACAATCTTCCCCGCTTACTCCGGTATCGAATACGAACGTAAATTAATGATCCAAGAATCAACCTGCCAGTTGGCCATAATACGTAATGACATTTTTACAATACCGACGCTGAAGGCCAGCCAATATGTATTAATAACGTGGGATTCTCTTTCATTTGCCTGATTGATATTATTATGCCCGCAGTTATAACTATTTTCATAGAGCAATTCCTCACGCAACTTTCAATCTGCATAATATCGAATCACTCATTTATATATCTATGAATAGTATATATCCTGTCCGCAATCCAAATCTGTCAAGTACATTGTGAAACGTTTATCACGCTCTGCGAACAGGAAGAAAACACATGCTCCGCCGTGTTTGACGACGAAGTATGGAATGAAAAAAAATCATCTGATCTGATCCGGCTCCGCAATCGCGCGCACGGCGTCCACGCCGAGACGTTCTTTGAGCTGAGTGAGATAGAGGCTGCGGGGATCGACATGACGGTCCCAGGATTCGATGTAGCCGTCCTCCTTGGTGAGGTCCTGATAGCGGGTGTTGTAAACCGTGGCATGGATGCCGATATGCCCGAACGAAAAATTCTGTGCGGTTGGCGGTTTCTGAATGAGGAACGGGCCCTCGCAATTCCAGAACACCGTATTCGCGCCCGCCCAGCCGATGGATATTTCTTTCCACCACCGTGCTGTCAGCGGCGCGTTCACATTATCGTAAAGAGTGCCGTTCACCCAGCGGGAATGGGGCTCGCTTGAGTTGTAGGGGATAGTCGCGGTGCAGTCGAGAAACACATTGCCGATTGCCTGATATCCACCGAGTACGAATGAGTGACGGCCCTTGTCGGAGATACAGCGCTGAACCAACGTGAGCTGCCCGGAGAGCTGGTAGGTGAACCGCCTGCCACCGTGACGCATCGAGACCGGTTCCCATGATTCGCAGTCCCGGATGGTCACCCATTTAGCCCCGGTGCGGACCGAGATGTGACTTCCTGCAAAATGAAGCGCGATCACATTCCGTATCCAGACATTTTTCGCGTTGTCGACCTTGATGAAAGTCCAGTAGTGCTTTTCGTCCGAGTAGTATTCCTCGCCGATGTAGGGATGACGGTCGATGTTGCCGTAATCTGTCGTGCGGACCATGTGGTCGTAATCCGACACGCCGCGAAGGTTCTCAATGCCCACATTGAAAATCCGTCCCGGATCGTTGTATTTCACTATGTCACCGCCGCCCCAGCGGGCCTCGATGGCGGTCATGACAGGTGCGTCTATCTCGATAATGTCGCCGTCAATTGCGGTGATCACCCGGTCGTTTTCGATGGTAAACGGCTCCCATCGCCACTGCTCGTTCTCGAGGTCCTGCCCGATCTCGCGAATCCAAGCCTGGTTTCCGTGGCGGCGGACCAGCACCGTATCGCCGACCTTGAATCCTTTCGACGATGACACACGAAGACTACGCGCGCCGACCGGCACATACCCGTCCACAATATCCACAGCGGACGTTTCGTCAGCCTCCCAGGCCGAGAAGCCACCCACATTGATAAGGTTTGCCGAGGCTTTCTGAGAATAATTCACATCCAACGCGCCGACCCCGATGAGGATCGTGCCTGTGTGTTCCATGCCGCTGCCGCGCAGCACCACACCCGAGGCCTCGATGTTCAGCGGCAAGTGAAGCTCGTAGTAGCCATGCATGAGCAGTATCGCGCCGCGGAAACCGTGATTGTCAGGGGGAAGCGCTGAGACTCTATCAATCGCCGCCTGAATCATGGGCGCGGCATCACCCTCCACCGCCCAGAGCGTTTCTTTCGCCGCCACATACGGGATCGGCGCTCCACCGCCTCTGTAGCCGGCATGTGAGAAATCGGGGATGTTGTTTCCCTGATTGTCGGGGATGTAGACGAGTTTGCCGTCATAGCCGGGATACACCCGCGAGGTGTGATTCGGCATGTCGGCGGACTGCGCTGTCAGCGTACACAGCAAAATGCCTGCGAGGAGGTACGAAATAAGATTTTTCATGGGCGGCCGTTCCTTTCAAAAGGTATGTTTTTGTCGATAGTCCATTGATGTCCGGTTACGTATTATAATTTCCGGCAAGACCGAATGTCAAGCGAATCGAAAATCGATTGCGATGTATATGGAAACGAATAAAGATAATTCGGAACGTCTATTAGAGATAGTTTTCGTAAACAAAAGCACGTTAGTGCATTACCGTAAAAATCAGCAATATTGAGGGTATAATGAGAGTGTTTCGGTAATGACAATACGCTCAATGCACATTAAAACCCTATAAAATAGGTGATATTTTTCTTGCATTTTCCTTGACAGAATATTATTTTTTATTATATTGTACGAGAATAGTTTAGCCAGGGTATTGTGTTTTTTTAATGTAATATTTTAAAGGAGGTTTTTATGGCAGGAAGACGTTCGAGAACATTCACCGAAGTTGAGCTTGAGCTTATGCAGCTCATGTGGGAGCACGGCGATTTGACAACGATTCAGATTCAGGATATCCTTCACGACAGAGGACGGGATCTGGCTGACGGTTCCATTCGGAAGATGCTTTCGATCCTTATGGAAAAGGGGCACATTACGCGGAGACGTTTGGGTCGAGGACATATCTACAGCCCGATCGTGCAGCGTGAAAAAGCGAACGCAAGCATCATCAACGATCTGGTCGACCGCGTGTTCGGCGGCTCGGTTCCGGGCATGGTTGCGTCGCTTCTCAAAGCGCAGGATGTATCGAAAGACGATATTAAAGAGATTAAAAAGCTTATCGCAGAAAGCGAAAAGAAATAGTACTGGTTACTGAACGCACTAAAAAACCGGTGAGATCGATAGATTCACCGGTTTTTTTATGTGAGAAGCGTATTTGAAACCTTGTAATAAAAGGACAGGTGCAAGCATTTCTCCTACGGCATGGTAGAAATACAATAGACAGAATTAACAAGAATGAAAACAAAAAAAATATTCTACAAATTCTGTCTATAGCATTTACGTTTCAAAACAACTCAGGCTTAACTTTCTGGATATCGATCATGTCGATCCGGATGACTGTGAGCGACTGATCGAGATGAGTATAGCATTTAACCCGGCCAGAACCCTTGTGGGCTAACAGGTGACACTAGTCCTCGGGGTGGTCCATCGCGAGGAAATAGGTTACCTAAAACCGTTGTTGAAAATGAACCGCCCTTTGTTGGTTGATTTTGTGAGCGAATTCATGATACCTGTCAGTTCAATGATCCCCTTATTCATCCGCAAGTTTCATCATCCATATCAGCTTGAACACCGTGTTGGTGTTATTGATCGTAGAATGCGGTGTCATACCGTTCGGCGGGACTTTGAACGCCATGCCGGAGTGCATTTTACGCAGTTTTTTGCCGAGAAGAATGGTGATATCGCTTTCAAGCGCGGTCCAGACCTCTTCTGTGGTTTCCTCGTGACTATGCGGCTGCGACATGGTCATGGGGTCGATCCAGATGAAACTGATGCCGACAAGAATCGCGAGCCCGTTATCTTTCGCAAACAGCGGTTTGTCGTTATGTGCCCAGTGTCCCGGCGTGGGAATGAGGTTGAGCGTGCTCTCGTCACGGACAAGAATCTCGGTATTCGGTGTGAACTCATCCGGAATCGGCTCGACAACCATATACATGGTGAGTGGCTCTATGCCTTTATTGGTCATGGTGTATTCGATACCCGGCGGGATAAGCAAGCCGATGCCTTTATGGAGTGCGGTCTCTTTGCCTTCCGATGTCAGAATTCCGCTGCCGCCGTAAAACATAGATGATCCGCTGTTCGTCTTTAAGCAAATACGCGCGGGTGGAGGTCATTGCCTGAATTTCAGCATGGCAGTAGCGTTTCAGATCGGTAAGTACCGCGCCTTTTCGGGTAGGTTTCAGCGGGTCGCCCTCGAGGGGTGTAAGGATATCACGGATGATAAGACCGCCGTTCTCGGGCACCGGCTGCGAATCGGTCCAGCTCGCCATATACAGATCGATATCCGGCTCCATTTCGGGATTGTAGTTCCGGGGATCGAGTTGACTGTACATATACCAGTTTATTATTACAGGCTGGCGCGTCGATGCATTATGTGAAAGATCAAACGGTTTTTATGTGTTCAGGCTCGGAGAAAATTTGTATGTTAAAAGGGTGGAACGGCTGATTCACAGAAAGATAAAAATTCAGATTGACAATCCGAAATATGAGAATATATTATTGGAATCTGATAAGGTTGTGAACCTGGAGGTTTTTGGGCGGGTGGTTTGGCGAGCGGAGACGATGGTATAATTATATTTGATCTTCAAGTTAAAAGATTTGCTTTCCCCCATATGGCGAAATATGCGTAATTTACTTTGCACAAACATGGGTATGTTTCCAATGTATAGCAACAATGCAAGGAAACTATCTGATTCTCTACTAAACTCTTCCATTCATAAAAGTGAGTTTATAAATCAATTAATTCTATATGATCAGTTAATAAAACCGACAAGCAACTTAATGGCAATCCCAGTCTTAAGATTATGGCTTGGAGATAATTGTTTTCAAATGTTAGTGCGAGAAAATATTATTTTGTTTGCTAGGCACGATGACTGGTTATCCTATACTGGAAATGGTGTTGGCTTAGGTTTTTTTAAATTTATTTCAACTGATTCTAAAAAACACTTACATTTGGGTTCTATGTGTTTTCTCCCTATAGATCAAGCACTGAATTTTGTTCTTAATAATTCATTACCACCATCAAATCCGTCTAAAATCGCACAAATTGTAAAGCTTATTATTGAAAAAACTATTTGTTTAGATGCCTCAAAATATCATGACAAATTAAAACATGAAACATATACTGATATTTTAAATTCACCTATACTTTTACCATTTTTTAAAATTTAAATTGAGAAATGAAGTTGGAACTTCGCTAGATAATCTTGAAGGCATTAAGAAAAATGCAGTTAAAGTTCATGATCCACATGTCCTATCAACAGAGTCGAATGCAACTGAAATAGAAACCATTTTAAAGCTTGCTTTTATCAATTTTATATTTTCAATCGCGACAGAAATGGAAGTTTCTGATATAAGTGGTGATATTGAGTCATACCAATTGTTTTGGGCAAAAGGGCAAAGATTTGGATTTGCCAAACCTTTGCTATATCAGCATACAAAACTATTAGAATTTGAAGGAGTCCCCAATTTGGGTGATTTATTTGCTAAAGGTCATATTGATATTAATAAAATCATGAAAATAAGAGAGCTTATAGCCACTCATGTTTTTAGAGAATGGTTAGAAAGTGGTTCATTTGAACAACATCACGATATTATTACAGAATATCATCGTAAATTAAAAGAGAAATCATGGATTAATAGTGTCCCTATTAAGATTATAAGATTAGGTATCCAAGGATTAAGTGGTTTGATATTTGATCCAATTATTACACCATCAGCCATAGCTACAGCAGATAGTTTTTTACTTGAAAAGTGGACAAGTAGAAAATCACCATCT
>CAZCDQ010000179.1:0-6380 GCA_964497605.1 uncultured bacterium | reverse complement strand
TCATCCTCACAATATAACCCCGGACTTAAGTCCGAGGAATTCTTTTGATTAAACTATAATTCTCGAAAATCCGTCAAACTACCGACAAAAGAAAAGAACCTTTTTAATCAAATCAGAGGTAAATGATGCATATAAAAATTGAAAATTTGACCAAAATATATCCGAACGGCAAAGTTGCGCTTGAGAATGTGAATCTTGAGATAGATAACGGCATGTTTGGTCTTCTCGGGCCGAACGGCGCCGGGAAAACGACACTCATGCGAATTCTTGTCACACTCATGGAGCAGTCAGGCGGAACAATCACTGTAGACGGCAGGGATCTGAGAAAAAACCGCAGTGAGATTAGAGCAATGCTTGGGTATTTGCCGCAGGAATTCAATATGTTCTCGAAACTGAAAACATCCGAGTTTCTGGATTATGCCGCCCGACTTGCCGGTATTTCGATTCTGCGCGAACGAAAAAACGCTGTCGAACAAATGCTTGAAAACGTCGGTCTCTACGAGGCACGCGACCGTCAGGCAAACAGACTCTCCGGCGGAATGAAACGCCGCCTCGGCATCGCGCAGGCGCTGATCGGCCACCCGAAACTGGTGGTGGTGGACGAACCGACCACGGGACTCGATCCTGAGGAGCGTCTGCGGTTCAGGAATTTGCTCGCCAGAATGAGTCAGGAGGACATCATTATTATCCTCTCCACACATATTGTCGGCGACATATCGAGCACCTGCCAGAAAATGGCGCTTCTGAGCAATGGGGATGTGGTGTTTAACGGCTCTCCCGATATGCTGGTAGACGATGCGCGGGGACATGTGTGGGAAGTTGTTGTGGACGATCTCGAACTGGAAAAAATAAAATCGGCATATCCCGTCATCTCAACGATTCCGTCGGTAAACGGCTGGGAAGTTCAGGTAGTATGCGACAAATGCACGGCGATGGATGCATTCGATAATCCGAAATCGATCGAGCCGAATCTTGAACACGCCTATGTGCACTTCCTTGAAACTCCCGCTGAGAGTTTAAATTTCAAAGATTAACATCCGGTTGTTCCGGCTGCGTATATAATGTAATAATAATTGCTTTTTTTAAAGGGTGATACTGACATGCTTTCGTTATTTAAAATCTGGACGGTTGCTGTTTTCGAAATCAAAACGCTTGCGCGAAGCTGGTTTTTCAGAATATTTTCAGTGCTCGCGATATTGATCCTTGTTCTGCTGAATGTGTTTTTCTTCGTATCGCAGAGTATGCCTCTTTGGTCGCTCAGAGGTATCCCGTCGTCGATACCGTATCTTAACTTGCTGCTTTTGAATGTCGTGCAGGCGATCATCGGCATTTTTATGGCGTCTGATTTCTTCAAATTCGACAAAAAACTCGACACAACCGATGTTATCTATATCCGGTCGATGACCAATGCCGATTATGTTTTCGGAAAAACGCTCGGCGTTTTTCTGCTCTTTTTCTCGCTGAACATGTTAGTGCTCACCCTTGCGTTCGTCATCAATTTCTTTTTTGCGGATGCGCCGGTCGTTGCGGCAACCTACCTGTATTATCCGCTTTTCATAAGTATTCCGACTCTGACCTATATTTTCGGACTGTCGTTTCTCTGCATGGTCGTGCTGAAAAGCCAGGCGATTACATTTATAATCCTTCTGGGATACATCGCTACGACTCTGTTCATTCTCGGCGATAAATTCCACTATCTGTTCGATTATATGACATTCGGTATTCCGATGATGTATTCGGATTTTGTCGGGTTTGGCGAACCGGCCACTATCCTGATTCACCGCGGTATCTATTTCTCACTCGGTCTCGGATTCATTCTTCTTACTGTGCTGTTCATAACCCGTCTTCCGCAATCGAGATTTATGAACAAAGTATG
This sequence comes from uncultured bacterium, assembly GCA_964497605.1. Taxonomy (GTDB): domain Bacteria; phylum Latescibacterota; class Latescibacteria; order Latescibacterales; family Latescibacteraceae; genus Latescibacter. Next base: position 4,504 of record CAZCDQ010000179.1, on the reverse strand, counting down.
CTTAGTCCTTTCGTCCGTGCTGATTATCGGCGGTGGCTATCTCAGCTATCTGTATGTGAGCAGGATTAACGACGGAATCGAACTTCGCACCGAACTCAGAGCGCTCAACAAAAAATATGTCGAGGAACCGAAACTTATACTGACAAACCTTCATATCAATCTTGAGCATCGGGGAGACACCGTTGAGGCCATTGTGGAATTATCGGTCACAAACGATATCGACGAACCGGTGGAATCCTATGTATTCTCACTCAATCCCGGTTTCGAGGTCCGTAATATTTCTCGTGACGGTACCGATGTTCCGTTCGAACGCGATCGTCATATCATAGTCGCCGATCCCGGCATGGCGCTTGCACCCGGCGCGTCGGACAAATTGTCGATCACCTACGGCGGCGCTCTCGAAGAAGAAGCAAATTATATCGACATATCCGAGGAACTCAGGCAGGAGAAATACCGCATTTTCATCTATAACATCGATAAACGGTACGGATTCATCACTCCGGAATATGTGCTTCTCACCCAGGAAAACCTCTGGTATCCGACGACCGGCGTTCCGTTCGGTTCGGCATATCCGAAAACCCAGGGACGGGATCTTGTTCAATTCGAGCTCACGGTTCGGACTAAGAACGGGATGACCGCGCTCTCGCAGGGAGAACAAACTTCGAATCCCGACCGCGGCGAATTTACGTTTGAACCGGAAGCGCCCATGCCGCAGATTTCGCTTGCTATCGGAAATTACGAGCGGATGTCGCTGACAACCGAGGATATGGAGTATAACATTTTCATCCTGGAGGGTCACGATTTCTTTTCCGAGTATTTCGGCGATATTAAAGAAACGCTACCCGAAATCATTACCGAATACAAACAGGATTACGAACGTAATGCAAATCTCGAATACCCGTACAAACGATTTTCATTCGTCGAGGTTCCGATACAATTTTTCAGCTACGACAGGCTGTGGACGCTGAACCACGAAACTGTCCAGCCCGAGCAGATTCTTATGCCCGAAATGGGGCTTCTTTTCATGGAGGCCGATTTCAAGCAAAGCGTCTATAACATGAATCGGGGTGGACGCGGAGGCGGCGGATTACGCGGCGGCGATATGTCGCCCGAGGATATGCAGGAAAATATGCTCAGACGATTTTTAAGCGCGACGATCGAGGGCGATTCCATGTTACGCAGAATATCGCGGAACATGAGAACCAACATCAGCGCAGGTTTCGACAGAAGGACGTTATTTACATCAATATTGCCTTCTACGGTGCCGAGTTACGACATATTCCCGAACTTTTTCAGTTTCACCAATTATTTTTATTCCCCCGAGTGGCCGGTATTTAATATCGCGCTTGAGAATTATCTCAAAGCCGGTATCGGCAACACAAACTTCTTCGGCGCATTCCAGGGGCTGTCCAATGTCGAGGCGGCGAATATTGCGCTTTCAAATAATACACTGACCGAGATTATCGCCGATCCGGATAAAAAGGATATTGTCTACGATGTCATAAACAACAAATCAGATTATCTGTTCGCGCTTATAAAAGCTCAGGTCGGCGATGAGGAATTCGAAACGTTTCTGTATGACATTCTCGCCGAGAGCAGATTTAAAAGAATGAGTGCGCAGGATTTCCTCGATGCCCTTAATGAGCGGCTCGGATTCGATCTTGAGGCCCATTTCGACCGATGGATCAATGAACGGCGGTTGCCGGTGTTTTATTTCACCGATATCAACTGTATCGAAATACTCGAAGACGAGGCAACGATGTATTATATCTCGTTTAACGTTTATAATCCGGAACCGGTCGGGGGAATCTTCTCGGCCGGTTTCAATACACTTGCCGGCGGCAGAGGCGGGTTCGGCGGCGGCGGGCGCGGCGGCGGCGGAGGTGGAGGTGGATTCATGATGTTCGGTGCAGCAGCAGAACCGATTGAATTCTACTATAACATCGGCCCCAATCAGGCGAAAGAGGTCGGCATCATAATCGACAATGCGCCGCGAACGATCCGTTTTAATACATTTATTTCACAGAATCTACCGGCAACATTCGACAAAGAACTTCCCCAACCGGAACTTTTCGAGGATGCGGTTGTATTCGAGGGCGACAGAGCGCTCGCCGAGCCGCCCGCGCTTACACAGCCCGGTGTTGTCATTGTCGACAACGAGGACCCCGGATTCGAGGTGTTTTCGCAGGAATCCGAGAGCCTGCTCATGAGAATGGTGCAGGCACGGGCCGCATCTGCTGCGGAGGAATACAGCACATTCAACTTCTTCAATGCCCCGGGCAGTTGGACTGCGACAGTGCAAAACGATTTTTATGGGTTGTTCAAACATTCCGCGTATTACACGCAGGCAGGCTCGGGCGACCAGAAAGTAACATGGACGGCGGATATTGAAACCAGCGGCAGATACGACCTTTATTATTACACGCCCGAATTCAATCAGTTCAGACGTTTTGCAAGAGGGAGAGGCGGCGGCAGATTCGGCGGTCAGAACATGAATATAATCGACGATCTCAATTTTGTGATTCACCATGACGACGGCGCCGCAGAAACGACACTGAACCTGAACGAAACCGAGGATGAATGGACATATCTGGGGACATATTATATCTCGGAGGGACAGGCGAAAGTCGAACTGAGTAACGAATCGAAAGGCCGAATTGTCTATGCCGATGCGGTCAGATGGACGCTGCATAGATAGAAAACAGGATAAACGAACATACCTGCGTACGATTATGCCGGTTTTTTTAACGAGAATAATTTAATATTAAACCATCGTATTTGTTTATCTGTCTAAGGCTCAGAAACTGATATTATTGTCATACTAAATTACAGAGGAAGCGAAGAATGAAACAAAAAACTCTCACTACTCCCACACTGCGCCTTGCGCCGGCAGTTCTTGCCGGATTGCTCTTTACGGCGCAGATTGCACCGGCACAGGTTCAGGTGTTCACACTTGAAAGTGCCATCGAGTACGGCATGTCCAACAGCCCAATGATAAAAAATGTTGAATTGCGGCTTGTAACAAGTACCGAAAATTACAACGCCCGAGTGGCCCAGTTGAAACCGAATTTCAGCCTGAGCCTGAATCCGTTTGCCTACAACTCGAGACAGACGTTTGACAATATATTCTCGCAATGGTACTCGAACGAGACCTCGAGTTCGTCCGCAACATTTAGTGTCAGACAGCAGTTTGCCCGGACGGACGGTACGCTCACTCTGAACAACACACTGCAATGGCAGGATTATTTCAATGAGAGTAGAGACACACGTACAAAAACATTTGATAACAACTTTAGAATAGCGTACACCCAGCCGATCTTCACCTTCAACCGGACAAAGCTCGAACTGGAAGAGCTTGAGCTGGATATCGAGAATACCGGCTATGAGTACGCGCTTCAGAAGCTATCGCTGGAACAGAATATAACAAGAGGTTTTTACAATTTATATCTTGCAAAGCAGAGTCTTGAAATCGCACAAAAAGATTACGAGAACAGCCAGGAAAGCTATACGATTCAGAAAAACAAGGTGGAAGCCGGTCTTCTACCCGCCGAAGAAATGTATCAGGCTGAGTTAAACCTCGCAGGAAGTCAGTCCGATTTGCTGAACAGTCAGCAATCGCTTGAAAACACGTTCGATTCGTTCAAACAGCAGCTCGGAATATCCATCTACGACAGTATCGACGTCGATACTGATGTCACCTACACCCCGGTTGATGTCGATTTGAATCTGGCACTGAATAACGGGCTCAAAACACGAATGGAACTCCGTCAGGCCGAAATGAACATTCAGCAGCAGCTCAATAACGTAACCCGCACCGCGGCGATGAACGAATTCGCGGGCGATATCACAGTTTCGTACGGCATGGCCGGAAACGATGAGAGTTTTGCCGGAGTACTCGATAAACCTCAAAACACCGGTATGTTCAATCTCACATTCGATATTCCCCTGTTCGACTGGGGTGAAAAAGCCGCACGGATGAGATCGGCAGAGGCGGGTGTCGAGCGTTCCGAGATATCGCTCGAGAACCAGCGAATAGCTATCATTGTTGCGATACGAAGCTCGCACAGAGAGCTTCAGAATCTCGAGAGACAGATCGAAATCGCCCGTCAGCAAGTAGAGGCCGCACAGCTTACGTATAATATCAATCTCGAGCGGTACAAAAACGGCGACCTTACCAGTCTGGATCTATCGCTTGTTCAGGATCAGCTCACCTCGGCAAATCTGAACGAAATCAGAGCGCTTATCAATTATAAAAATGCCGTGCTTGACATGAAAGTCCTTGCGCTTTGGGATTTCGAGAACGACGAGCCGGTCATTCCTGAAAACATTATTGACTATCAAGGATTATAAATTATGCAGGTTATCCAGTTAAATAAGCTTAATATCCGGGAAACCAAAGAAACACAAAACGACCTCACACTTTCATTCCCTCTCCTTGGAAGGAGAGAACTGATTGATAGTATTGCAGCTCCCCCTCGCCCGCTGGCGGGAGAGGGGGTTAGGG
>CAZCDQ010000178.1:0-6506 GCA_964497605.1 uncultured bacterium | reverse complement strand
CGGGCAAAATCGTACTGATAGATGTCATGCGGACGGATTGTTAACTTACTGTAATTATGAGATTTAACGACAAGGAGATAGATTCATGAGTTTGAACGATACATTCAAACGCCGGAGGTTTCTGCAAAGCGGTGCGGCGACACTGACCGCAGCCGCAGTGCCGGGCGCCGCGCATGCCGCACTGAAACCGAAACAGCCGGGCGAAACGAAAGTCGTCTGTGTCATGGGCGATTATCATCACAATCCCATGACCGCGGAAACCAGAATCCGCCGTATTTTCGGCGCCCATAAGGACTGGCGGATTATATTTGTTAAAGCGAGCAGGTATTTCACACCAGAGCTTATTTCCGACGCCGACCTGCTGATTGTGGCTCGGTACGGCGGCCGCGATTCGGTGGGTTTCAGCGACGATCCGCTGATTGACACGTGGGTGCAGGGCGATATGTTCTGGACACCCGAAAATGTCGCGGCGATTATCGACAATGTCACAAACCGCGGAATGGGATTTTTATCATTGCATTGTACTGTCGCATGCCAAAATGACGATATCAAGAATATGATGGATATTATTTATCAGCCGCACGAACAGATTCAGCCGCTCTGGGTACGCGACCTCAATCAGAACCACCCGATTACAAAAAGCATCAAACCGTTCTATATCAACCTTGACGAACAGTTTGGAGTCATTATCAAATCGCCCTCCACGGTCACGCTGTTCGAGACAACGGCGATTGACGATAAACGCGAACGGATCGGCGGCTGGTGCCTTGAGCGCGGAAACGGCCGTATTGTCGGTCTCCTGCCGGGACACCTGAAATGGGCGTATCTGATGCCCGAGTATCAGGATATTCTCTGGCGGTCAGCTCACTGGGTATTGAAACGCGAAATTCCCGAATATCCGGGCGAACAGAGGGCGGTTTAGTAAATAGTTTGTTTTTCCAAAATACATTAATCACAAAATGGGAGAAAACATGTTTGACAACACGTACACCAGACGAGACTTTATGAAAACAACAGGATTGGGCGCCGCGGCAACAGGATTCGGGGCATTCGCACCGAGCGCGGTATCGGCGGTCGAAAGTGTCGGCCCGATCAGAATCACCAAGGTCGAGTCCGTCCGTTTCAACGAAGCGCATTGGACATGGGTGCGCATTCACACCGACCGCGGCATTGTGGGCACCGGCGAAACATATCCGCTCACCAACTCGCAGGTCGGCGCACTCGACGATCTCGCAAACTCGCTTGTCGGCCGTGACGCCCGCGATATCGAACGTCTCTGGGAGACCATGTTCAAACGCGCGGCATTCAATGTCAACGGCGGCGCGGAAATGCGCATCATCTCGGCGGTTAATATCGCCCTCTACGACATTGTCGGGCAGGCGGCGGGGCTTCCGGTGTATCAGCTCATCGGCGGGAAAGCCCGCGACAGTATCCGCATCTATCAGACCTCGCGCGGCGAAATCAGGGACGGCTGGACAAACGAGAACGACATCGAGAAGATCGTGCAGTTCCTCTACGACAACGGCATCAAATGCATAAAGATTTGGCCGTTCGATCCCATCGGACGCAGAAACGACGGCTCCTACATCTCCAACGACGACATCGAGGAGGGGCTCGACTGGATAAAACGCATCCGCAACACGCTCGGCGAGTCCATGGAGATCGCCATCGAGTTTCACAGCTACTGGAACCTTCCATGCGCGATCAGGATCGCGCAAGCATGCGAACCCTACAAAATCATGTGGCTTGAGGACATGCTCATGCAGGATAACATGGAATCATACGCCATGCTGACCCGTGAAAGCAACATCCCCATCTTAGTCAGCGAACGGCTCGCCACACGGTTCCAGTACCGCGAGCTCATGGAGGCGAAAGGCTGCGATATCGCCATGTGGGACGTCACCTGGTGCGGCGGTATCACCGAGGCGAAAAAGATTTCCGATTTCGCCGACACCTATTATATCCCCACCGTGCCGCACACGCACGGAGGCCCGATTCTCTGGCTGGCGTCCATCCATGTCTCTATGGCGCTCACCAACCTCTGGAACATGGAAAGCACCTACAACCACTACACGTTCCAGTTCCCGAAATATATCGAGAACTATCCGCTGCCGGAGAACGGATTTGTCAGCGCCGCCGACGAGCCGGGGCTCGGCCTCCATATCAAACCGGGACTGCTCGAAAGCAATGCGGTCGAGGTGAAAGTTGCGGCAGAGGCGAGAAATTGACAGTAGGAAGAGTGGCGAAATCTTGATTCACTCATGGATAAAAAATGTAACCCTTTTTGCCAACTCAACCGTAGGTAGGGGTTTGATTCATCAAACCCCTACCGAAACATCTAATTTCCTAAATTGAGCTATTCTTCTGCGAGGGGGGTAACGCCTTACGGTTACCTGAAACCATATAATAAGCGGGCAGAGGCAAGCCATGCTCCCACCATCACAATACATGAATAATCATAATCACATACCCGAATCGTTTCTTATAAAAATACGTTTTCGGGTGAAAGGTCATTCCCTAAAAGTTCAAAATATCCAAAGATGATTCAAAAAAACTCATGTCGCGGCGGTCAAACGGTGCGCGTCGTTCACTGAGTAATTCACGGCGGTCTATACCAGAACGGCGATTAACACATTTATATAACTCGTTTCTCTCTCGTCTATCCTCAAATGAACGACGGTCATACATAAATGTACGCCTATCTTCACCTGAACGGCGGTCGATAGTGGTTCGGCGGTCATCAGTTTTTCTTCTATCATCAAAAATTTTAACCTGCTTTATACGCCTATCATTTACTATTCTTCGGTTTTCATATTCCATAAGTACTTCTCCTCCATATTGATGTTTAATCTATTTCACCAAAACCATCTTCCTTATCTGCGTGACTTTAATCGCATGCATCCTCTTAATACGTCACACCACCCAACCTCTGGAACATGGAAAGTACGTACAACCATTACTCGTTCCATTTCCCGTAATACATCGAGAACTACCCGCTGCCGGAGGACGGCTTTGTCAGCGCCGCGGACGAGCCGGGGCTCGTCCTTCATATCAAACCGGACCTGCTCGAAAGCAATGCGGTCGTAGTGAAAACGGCGGCTGAGGCAAGAAACAGGTGATAGAAAAGATAAATTTGGCATAGAGAAAAATCCTCCTTGAAATGTGTGAGGGGGATTTTTTTATTTGAGCGATATTAAATATACGTCAATATGTCACACCACCCGGACGGCGGACAACACGGAAACCTATTTTATAAATTACAGTTGAAGGTTTAACCTTGTATCGATTGGCAGCTCTACTGTCATTAATACTATCGTAATAACTCCCCCCCCTACTGATGCGAAGTGTACCTGTGCTTGCACCCGTAGGATCAGTTAAACTACCGTTTGAGTATACGGTAAACCAATCGTTACACCATTCATATACATTTCCACTCACATCATAAAGTCCAAAGGGATTTGCTGGAAAGGTTCCAACTTCTGTTCTTCCAAATACACCAGATGTATTCAACAAATAACCGGCTGGTTGTGCCCATGTTAATCCATCTAATGTACCGTATTTATATTGTTGACCGCCTCTACAAGAATATTCCCATTCAGACTCTGTTGGCAAATCATAGCCATAGTACAAAGCAAATGCTTTTGCTCCATACCAACTAATCATCACAACTGGTAAGTTTTCATTACCATCGACCAATGAGAATGTAGTATCTAAATATTTTATACCACTTTTATTGCTAGGATCAAACGCGTAATCGATATCGATATATCTTTCACCGGAAAAACTGCCGGTCTTTCCATATACCTTGCCTTCAATATATTCAATATCTCCAGAAAATATTGCATCATTTAAATAGTCAACATACTGTGAATTTGTTATTTCGTAAACACTCATCTCGAATGATGATATTGTTACAGTGTGGACAGGTAGTTCATCACTATCGCCTACACCTTCAATGTCACCCATTTGAAAAGTTCCACTCGGAATGGTAACAAAAGTTAAATCAACAGGAATGATAATCTTAGAGGCTGAAAAATCCTGTGTTCGATTCGATGTTACATTGTTGAAAATCATATTAAGTGGTGAGAATGTATATCCTGTCTTAGTCGGTGTTACTGTATAGTCACCACCTTCATCAACACTAAATGAGTAGAAGGTATTATCATTGACTGTCTGACTATCAGAGACATCACCGCTCAATGTTACAGTTACACTATCAGTGCCTGTTATTATGCCGGTAATTGTGTAGGTGGTAGGAGTGATATTATCTCGTCGGACGATTCGGAAACCGCCACGATAATTTATCTCGTCAGGATTTGCCGCCATGCGATAAGAGGACTGGTGATAAACGGCTTTTAATGCCCAATCTCCGCCGCGTGTCACTTTTTTGTCACCATTCCAGTCGTTGCACCATTCAAATATATTTCCATGCATGTCATATAGCCCCCATGAATTAGGTACCTTTTCACCTACAGGATGAGTTTCATCTGCATTCCCATGATACCAACCGGCTATGTCAAGGTCACTGGACAACCGTCCATCGCTGCTTAATGAATTTCCTGTATAAAATAAGGTCTCTGTTCCAGCTCGACATGCATATTCCCACTCAGCTTCTGTGGGAAGTCTGTATCCATTTTTGCTAGTATTGCATTCCCAAGTATTTTCATCATAGCATTTGGCAAATCCATCTTTAACACTTAAGGCATTGCAGAATTTAACTGCATCGTACCATGAAACTTGTTCAACCGGATATTCATCACCTGTTTGGAAGAAAGATGGATTAGTTCCTATCAATGTCATATATTGACCCTGTGTTATTTCATATTTACTCATTTCAAATGCTAAAAATGCACCCGACGGTATAGAAACCATTTCAACTCCGTCATTCGGCGGTGTATTATCGAAATTCGCAGTTACTGTTATATCTTTTGTCATGGTAACCGTTGTTGATGCTGATGTAGAATCCGCCACTTCACCCGACCACCTAACGAACCTATAACCAGTAGAAGGGGTGGCAGTTATTGAGACAATCTCATCTTTATCATAAATATGTGAATTAACTGTTGGATTTGTTGAACCTCCACTACTCGGATTCACCGTTATAGCCAGTGTATACTGGAGGACTGATATTGAAGAAGCAGAGAAGTCCTGCGTTTGATTGGATTCGATATTCGTAAAAAGTTTGCTTGGCGGCGTAAACGCAAACAGCGTTTTTAATGGCGTAACTAAATAGCTGCCTCCACTATTGACCGTAAACAAATAGCTCCCGCCGTCATCGACCGTCTGGCTGTCCGATGTATCGCCGCTCAGGGTGACAGTCACGCCGTCCGCGCCGGTTATTGTGCCGGAAATGGTATATGTTGTGGGAGACAAATCAACAACAACCGATTTAACATCGCTCCATCCGCTTGTAATGCCGTAAACATTCGTTGCATTGACGCGATAATAATATGTACCGGAAACCATCCCCGAGAAACCGCGCATGTGTTCGGATCCGGAATAGACCTCCCCAATACCGGCTAATCCTTCATTATCCGCTTCCTGCAACGTATAGCTTGCGGCATCGGATATTGAACTCCATGAAACGTTATAACTGCCGTCAACGCTTGGATTGGGTGTTATGTCATTTATTACAGGCACAAAAGAGGAATTCCATTGCGCTGATGGAATTGTTGCGGTCACTGTCGCGCCGGCTTTGATATCGACATCATCGTCCACACCGATCCGTTTGACAATGCCGTCCCGTTTACCGACACAGAGAACTTTCAAATTGTCCTGCACTTTTAATGTAATCGTTCCCTCGAAATAGCCTGATACAGGATAAAGCGTCTTTGAGGTAATCAGCGTATTATCGCTTGTGAGGATTCGGACTTCAAGCTGATTGATTGCGGGCGCGGCAATTTTGGCGGCAGTGTCTAATGAGTCAGTCACCGCGTTGGTTGCGGCGGCACTATCGATCACAACGAGGACAGCGCCGGTATCATTCGGTTTTGTCGGCTCCTGCTCACAGGACACCAGAAACAGGATTATGCACAGTATAACAGCTTTCTTCATGACTTAGCCTCAATCTTCCGGCACGGGAACGCGAATCGAAATCGTACCTTCCTCATCACCATTATCAGGCAGCAGGAAATACGTTGCTATTCCGGCAATAATAATACCGCCGGCAATAATGAGTAATTTGCGTGATTTCCTCTTCTGTCCATATATGAGTTCATCAACAATGGTCGGCACACCTGTTTTCAGGAGCTCGTCGATGTCGCCCCGGTAGGAATAATCAGCGACAGCGATCGTTCCGGCGGTCTCCACATCAACAATGCGGGTTGAGATGGAATAGGTCTGTCCGATGAGACCGATTGAGCCGATGACAATGCGTTCGACACTGAGCATTTTCCCGAATTCGACCGCGCAGGACAGATCGGTGCATCCGGTATTCTGAATTTCAAACTGCTCGAAAATTCTGTCCATCTGGGAGCGTTCGACAACGGTATAGTCAATATTCATTT
>CAZCDQ010000177.1:0-6513 GCA_964497605.1 uncultured bacterium | reverse complement strand
GATGAAGCAGCGCGGCATCGGTCTTGATAATAGATCTGACGATAGTTATTTAAAAGCGAAGTATAATTACAACGTCACGTCTGTCGGCCGCCTGTATGCCGAATACCAGTACCATCGAATACAGGACAATATTCAGGATGCCTATATTGTCCATCCGGACAGAGAGAAAAAACTAATCGCCGAATACGGCCAGGCGTCGCGTTATCACAATGAAATATATTACGATGAGGTTGAATACAGAAATTCAAGCGTAAATAAATTCTTCTTTGAATCAAGAGTTCGGCCGCTTGACGCCGTTACGGCTGATACACATGTTCGTTTTGAGCGTAATTTCCGCATCGAGGGGACGGCATATGACGGCATTTATCAGCCTGAAGATATTATCAATATCCTTGCGCTTTCGAGCAAAGTTGTCTACACCAAGCAGCTCGGGAGTTTCAGTATTTCTCCGGGCTTGAAATACCGTCTCTACAAGAAAGGCTACCGTGAATCGCTTAACCCGAGAAATCATTACATCGAGCAGATTCCCGTGTTATTCCTGAGATACAGAATTTCGGCACAAACGAATGTCACGCTCGGGTTTCAGGGATTCCCCGGCCTTGAATACAAATATACCGATGTTATTCAAAGCCAAAACGATCTTCTCCAAAAAAATATAACGTTGCAGATAGAAAACAGAACCGATTATTTCGGATTCCAGATTTGGGGCGCATTTGGATTCCAGATCGAGGATTTCAAATTTGTTGAGGAATACCGTTCATTTGAAAACTATAAAACTTCTTCATTGTTTACCAGATTATGGGTCGCATTTGAATAATTATTTCATATAGATTCACCTGTTTCATTCGTTAAGAAATAGTAAACAATAATTCTAAAATGGAGTTTCCTATGGCAGAACAATTCAAATCAAAACGGTTTCAGGGCGCCTCCGATGTTATCGATATGGAGAAACTTGAGAAAGAAACGCAGAAACTTTTGTTTCTCGGTCTTTTGGTCGCCGTTTCGTTCCATGCGGCGCTCGGTTCGTATTTCATGTTCAAAAAGACCGAAGTAAGAGTGGTCAAACCGCCCACAATGGAGTTCGTTATTCGCCGTCCGCGTATGACAAAACCATTCGAGTTCAAGAAAAAACGTATCCAGCAGCGCGAATACGAGAAAAAAGAGATTGTACAGCGTAAGCCGACTGCTGAGATCAGAACGAAATCCATCCAGACATCCATGATGGGAAACGTTGCTTCGTACGATTTCGATACCGAGATGGATATCGATACCGGCGGACAGGTATTTATTCCCGAGGTTGTCAATATCGAACTTTCAGTTGAACGTGAACCGGAAAAACAGATTTCGATGAAAGAGGAAATGATTTCGCTCGACGATCTGGATACCGGTCAGTACAAGGCGATGATCATTCAGGATCCGCAAGACAAAAAAAGTTTAACCGGATTCATTTATATTGCAACATTATGGGGCGCACGGCTTGAACCGGCAAATAAACGTGCGGTCATCCATCTTTCCGACGCGGTAAACCGGTATACAAACATCAAATCGAAAGTCGACAAGCATTTATTCGTCGATTCTCGCCGTCTTTTCGATACGCCGTTCGTGTTCTTATCCGCTGACCAACAATTCGAGTTAACCGAGATCGAAGCACAAAATTTCGGAGAGTATCTTCGGAGTGGCGGATTTGCAGTGCTCGACAACGGAAATCCGACACAGGAATTCGGCGCCGCAGAAGCGTCGCTCAGACAGATGTACAGAGACGCGCTCGGCAGCGATGCAAAATTCCTGCCGATCCCGAATTCGCATGCGCTGTATCATTGTTTCGAGGACTTTAATGGCCCTCCACAGGGCGATGAAGTCGGACAGTCGATGGTTAACGCAGGCGGAATCGTCAATCTTCAGTTTGGCTACATGAAAGTTACCATGTCCAAACAGGTGCTGTATCTTGAGGGTATCTGGATCGACGACAGACTTGTTGGGATTTATTCGGACAAGGGATATGCCCGTAAATGGGAAGACTCCAGTAACAATGAGCCGCAGCTCAAAATGGGTGTGAACATGGTTGTGTTCGCGTTGACACAGGAGGGCAGTATCGCCCAGCAGAAGATGGATTTCTTCTCAGCTTCGAATTAATACTGCATAAACACGTACTTTAAAAAAACTGTCACCTGCCTCATTGCAGGTGACAGTTTTTTTATGGATTTTATAGAAGAATAACATAAATTATAACATCTCAAACGTGTCCACAAATAGTTGATAATTCACAAACAATGATATCCCAAAGTTTTTATTAGAAAATATCGGGGCTATATAATAATTACACATTATCCTCAAAAGGAGAAATATCGGTGATTAAACATCTAAGTCATTTTTTAATGTTTTTTTTGATATTTTTATTACAAACAAACAGAAATATTTTTGCTCAGATTGATATTTCATACATTGACAAACAGATTAAAGAATCAAAAACCTTTGAGTTTGATTATTATGGGAATTATGATTATTTGAAAAATGTAGCAGCTGGCAAAGGAATATCAAATTTTAATAATAAACTCGCTTTCAACAGAAATATTGAAAATATTAAGTCGGGCAATTGGCAGATTGTCAATTTTGAGATTGCTCGTTATAACAACAAGGGAAACAAAACACAAGTAACAAAATTCGATTCAAAAGCTGGAGGGAAATATTATTTAGGAAATTTGCCATATTTTGTATTTGGGGTATTTGAAGCAAATCATTATGGAGTAAAACCTGGTCCTCAAACAAAAAAGGAAGATATTTTTGAGGGTAATGGAATCTATTCATTTATTATTTCAGGTGGCGGAGGTGGTCGAGTTTTAGATATTTCCAATGATATTCGCGTTGAAAAAGTGCAGAACCTACTTTTAAAACAAGGACTATTACAACAGAAGTTACCAGATAAAATTTATACGAAAGCAAAGGAACTACTTCGCCAGAAGAAAGAATCTTCACAAAGAATTATTGAGTTCAATAATATGCTTATAGAATCAGGGATTATAAATATTGAAAGATTTGATGTTCCGACTGTATTAGAACTCACAAAAATTCTTGATGAAAGTTCTGATAAGTTGGAATCTGGTATTGAATGGCGGATAGGTATTGGACATGAACTTTCAAAAGAGAACTCAAAACAGGACAATTTAAAGTTATTCGGCGGAAGAATATATTATGGAAAAGTAATTAATGATAGATTAGGATTTACTGAAACGATGGATTTACTAAAAGGTTGGGGAAATAATGGCTCAGGAATAAATGTAAAATCCTTGGCAAAAATTACTTATAGTATGGTGAAAACAGAACTTTCAGTATCATACTGGCTTACCGCGGACAGACGAAAATATTCTGTTTCAATTCTTGATACTTCAAATGAAATTCCTGTTGAAACTAAAAATAATTATGATTATGCAAGATACTTCAATGAAATAGCTTTTACGTATTCTTATGAGATATATAATAAACTAAATCTCTCAGCCTTGATGAAGCTCAATAGAAGTGATTACCATAATGATTTTGAAATTACATCTCCTAAAAAAGGATGGAATAGAGAATTTCATGCAATGATGAATTATGAAATTTTCTAAATGAACTACCCCGGACTGAAGTCCGGGGAATTCTTTCGATTAAAAAAATCTCTTGAATTTGACTATCCACTACCAAAGATGATGGCTTTTCGCCAAATTAATGAATTTACCACCGTGATTTCCAAAGCATCTTCAGGCAAAGCATACAGGACATTACCACATGCTCAGCATGTGGATTTAAAGTTTTATCAAACCTCCCAATTCTTAGTATTAATAGAATAATAATATCCAAGAACTGATTTACTATGAAAAATAATTATAATTATAACAATATACTTTTCAATAGTTTTAAATGTCATTAATACTTCGTATTCAAAACAAGCTGGGCAATTTCGATAAAAAACATTTTTATGGTGCCGAAGGGGGGACTTGAACCCCCACAGCCTCGCGGCCGGCGGATTTTGAGTCCGCTGCGTCTACCAATTCCACCACTTCGGCACAGATCGGAGCATTTGCGGAAAGCCAGTTTGCGGTTTTTTTACAGATTAATAATATGTAAAAAAAAGGCTGAAAACACAATCTATTCTTAAATATTTAAAAATAACTTATACATTTCGGGATACATTTTTAGGCTATGGATATCATTTAATTTTGGGCGACCGGAAATATTTATGTTTGAAAAAATAGTATATCAACCCGTAGAGATGGCTGAACGCAATCCTGCTGAAAACGTTCTTGTGTGTTATCCGCTGAGTCTTATGCAGCACTTTGACATCGGGATAATAAAGAATCTTTTTCCCGCGCTTTCTGGTTCTGATACAGTAATCGACATCCTCCGGAGAATAAAATATCCGCTCATCCAGAAGGCCAATTTCATCGCTGAGATCGCGCCGCATGAACCAGCATGCCGAAATTGCACAGTCGACCTCGGTATTATCGCAAAACGGGAATTCTGTATATCCGTCTTGTTCTTTCAATTCCATTTTAAGCAATATTTTTGGAATCCGGGAGATTTTACCAACCACCGAGGGAAATTTCCGGACCGACACCTGAATGTCCCCTGATGACTCGATAAGTTGCGGGGCGATGATCCCGATCGAGGCATCTGTATGAAGCAGTGAGAGTATACCGCGCAGCCGCCCGTCGATAAATGCGGCGTCCGAGTCGATAATACAGATGAAATTGCCGGTTGACTGTCGAATCGCCAGATTTCGTGTGAACGTAGTCCCTTTGTTTTCCCCGAGTTTGATAAGTTTTACCGGAGTATTTTCGTATGATTCGATGATTCCGACTGTACCGTCCGAGGAGCCATTATCAACAATGATTATTTTATATTCAATCTCCTCGGCGCCGCATTGACGGGCAATGCTGTCAATACAGTCGCGGATTGTTTCTTCAGAATTCCATGTCAGAACAATAAACGAGATATTATCAGCCATCTGCACTTCCGTAATATATTATACAAAAAGGGTAACAAATAAAAATACCTAATAATGGCCTTCGAACCAACCTCTTTTTCCCGATTTCCTTTAAAACCATATCTAAACTGTATAAAAAACATTATTATCGGGAGCCGTTATTCAGTATATTTAAACCGTTCGGCAACCGTATATAATACCATTCGGGATTTTTATGACATACAGAGAAAACATACAAGCGCTGCTTGAGGGCGATCCATACGATTCAGTTCCGATCTGGATCATGGGATTCGAGAATGAGGACGCTGCGCGAAGACTGAATCCGACTTATGACTTTCCCGACAATCTTTCGCATAATCCCGAACGCGCTGATTACCCTTGGGACAGAATATCCGATGAAGAACGACGGAAAACGGTAACCTATAATATTGCTGTCCAGCGCCCAATCGTCACAATCGGCTGGGGTGCGAATATGCCGCATGGGCACGGCGGTCCCGGCGAGTTTCATTTCCGGCTTCTCGATCTAAAGGAAAACGAGCGCACACTGGAATGCGAAACCGGCTGCAAACGCGTGGTAAAGAAGAATCCGCATTTTTATATGGATTACGATTATCCCATGAAAACGATTACAGACCTCGACAGCCTGACACTGCCCGATCCGCGAGATCTGTCCCGGTACAAAGGTTTCGCCGACGATGCCGCATTTTTCAAAGACGCAGGATTTTTGACCGGCGGAAACCTTAACGGCTTTTTCAGCGTACCGCACTACTTCTGCCTCGAATACCAGGAATTTCTCATGTCATGCCTGCTCGAGCCGGAGGGAACAAAACGATTGATCGATACCATCGGTGAATGGAACATCGCCGCTGCGGAGGAAATACTTTCGCGCGGCGCTGAGTGCATCGTGTTGTGCGACGATCTCGGTTCGGCAGACAACCTCCTGATCAGCCCCGAGTTGTATGAGGCATGGATATTCCCCTGGCACAGGAAACTCTGCGATCTCGCCCATGAGCATGACGCGTACGTCCATCTTCACAGCCATGGCAATATTAATAAAATTCTACCTC
Source organism: uncultured bacterium (assembly GCA_964497605.1). Lineage (GTDB taxonomy): Bacteria > Latescibacterota > Latescibacteria > Latescibacterales > Latescibacteraceae > Latescibacter. The sequence goes on along the minus strand of CAZCDQ010000177.1, from coordinate 486 downwards.
TTGTGCTCGCAACCGGTGTCGATATGCTTGATCCGTTCGATATAAACGAGTCGATGGAGATTGTCGAATTCATGAACTCCCATCCCGATACACATACCGTGCCGGTCGGCGGACTCCACAAACATTTCTTCGGTTGGGACCGCGACACACAGAACGACTACCTGACCTCCCTGTTCGAACGGGCAAAAAAAGCGGGCAGGTGGATGTTCATGGATACCGGCGGCATCCCCGAAAACATACCGCTCGATATGTACGATTTCCTCATGAACCGGATTGCGGAACTCGCCCCATTATAAAAAAACCGCCGTTCCGATAAGCCTTATATTTTTTTTCGCTCCCCGAAAACGCTTCAAAAATTGAAATAATATTTACTCAGGGCACGTCAAATATATGTAACCTTTCAATGAACTACCCCGGACTGAAGTCCGGGGAATCAAAGTTAAAAAATAACCCCTCTGTCACTTCGTGACATCTCCCCTTTTAGGG
>CAZCDQ010000176.1:0-6529 GCA_964497605.1 uncultured bacterium | reverse complement strand
TATTTCCGGTCGATAGTCATGCGGATAATGCATCCGTTGTTTCTGCTGTCGAGGATGCAATGAGCAGACTGGATGTGAACAGAGGAAGTAAAAATATATGCGCACTGACCGACGCCGGATATGTCATTTCCAATAATGAGACAACAGAAAAATATGTGGGAACTATCGAATCCTTGACGGGCTGTTCTATCGGTAATTCAAATTTATACTTCTTCCATCGTAAAACTACGTATCCCCTTATGATAGTCCTTTTTGACAAAGAAGATTACCGCGCTGTCATGATCAAACATGATGGGGGTACAACCCACATAGAAGGCCCGGTAGATATCAGCTTTAAACGCCTCGGGAATAAACAGGCGTGGGAAATGATTCAAGACTCATTCGGTGCTGATACCTTTACTATTGCTACATTCGCCCACCACTGGGCAGCAGGCGCTCCATATGATTTCATGAAATGCGCCGAATTTCATAATCATCTTTGTCCCGGCGTCACGTCAGGATATTTTATATCTGGTTATATTAATAAGCAACTCATAAAGGAAGAAACGGAGTGTACCTATATTTCATGCCCTCCCTGGTGTAAAGATGATGCCATTCAGATTCTAATGGATTTAACGCCCGGCAAACATTCTTTTTATGTTAAACAGCTTTCAGATGGACAAAAAAATGAATTGAAAGATTCATCCGTTGCCGGAATTGCCCTTATTTCATCAGGAGAACATGACTCCATTACCGCTCATATCCTTTCTTTTGACTGGGATAAGGCACGAAAGTATGCACACAGCTCTGATTATAATGACATTCAGGCCACAATACGGACAATAACTGGACTCATCCCATATTATGAAAAGCCTGAGTTGTTCGTGCAAGTTCTTAAAACCGTAACAATCACCGAGGCGCAGGCGCAGCGTTTATCCTTGGCTGGCGTAAACCCATATGCAGAACTTGATTTCGTGAAATAGAGAAAGTCAATTGTTTTTTGATGATTATCAATAAACGAGCTTCTGGCGGTGGTATGAACTATCAGAACAGAATAGGCGTTCTATTATACCATGGAACTGTTGCTTAGCAAATACAACGCTCCCGACTCATTTATGGATCACCGTTTCAGAATTCATAAGAAACGAGTTCCTTTACAAACATTATTGTGTTGAACACTACAAAAAATGGGAATTACATTCGAGATGTTTTCCAGGCACGGTATCATCTGGATGGTGTGGTGTTTTCTTCTCTGTAGTCTCCTAAAAAAAGACTCATTCACTTTACTCATCCTCATTACATGGCTTCCAGCGGTTTTCAATGTTGTGGATTACCCTCTTCAATCTGCAGATATTACACTGGGTCCAACAGCTGCTGCCGTTCCTTTTGGCGTTATCGGGATAGTTGTCGCGGGATTGGTTATAAGTAAACTGGGTTGATGAACCATCCACAATGATTCACTCTATCGAGAGAACAGTTTCGTTCATTTACGCATTGAGGCTATTCCGGCATGCATCGCTGTTTGTTCGCACTCGGAGTAATGCAAATGATTTGCATTACTCCGAGTGCGTCTTGTTGTATATTGTTGTATATTGATATTCCGGTACTAATCATTGACTGTTGAGCCCCATGAAGTGTAATTCAATACGACATAACACAGCACTTTGCATTATACTGCTTTTAGCGGCCATCCCCATAGGCATCAACCAGTTCCACAACCACGAGGATGCGCACGTTCACCACGACTGCCCAGTGCACCAGTGGGAAAGCACGTTCGTGGCGATATATGTGTTGCTTTTCTGCTTGCTTGTTTTTCTGGGAAGGCAACCTTCCAAAACCCCTGAAACAGAGAGCCGCATCTTCTGTAACCCTGTACGCGGACTCAACCGCCGCGCTCCGCCCCCGGCATACTCCTGAATTATCCTCCTACATAATCATCGCGTATTGTTTCATTTTGGGCATACCCATGTCCAGGCGGAGCGTTGCGTCCTTTACAGGAGTATTCCATGAAACGATTGCTTCTTATTGGAGCGTTTGTTCTCGCCGTTATTGCGGGAGGCTGCATCTTCGATGATGAAAAAGATGATCCAACGGCGTCGCAGCAGGATCATTTCGAAGCAGAAGGGATCGTTCTTGTAGATTCCGTCGTTCGCTTTTCCTACATGTTCCGAGGACAGATTGACACTTCAGAGGGAAAAATCGACACGTTGGTGATACCCGTCGAATTGGCTTCCGCTCGCTTTGCCGGTAGTGTTGGCTACCATGCGCTACTCAGCGCAAATGGCAATCAGTCTCGAGCTATGAGGTGGAATGGATATTCCTGTTGGAGCACGAAAGCGAATCGATTTCATCGACTGGCTCGTTCTTGCCGCATGTTTCGCGATCATCGCATTATCGGTTGGAATGTATCAAATGCCCGCGTTCTGACTTACATCACATCTCGTTTTTTCCACATAATCGTGCCAGCAATTCCATGTATCATTTCAGTGATCTTGTCGTCATGCGCCAGATCATGCACAACCTCGCTGATGATGCGGTCGAGTTCCTCCCCGGATATTTTCTCAATGGTCGAAAAGTATGTATGGTTTGACTCAATGGCTTGCTCTATCGAAGATTCGCGCTCATGGGAAATTTCATCGAAGTACACATGCGGGTAAAATCCTGCAGCCACGAGATAATTGAAGACATAGAACACAGGCGCGCACCTGTCACGAACTGGACCGTTTTTGAGCTGTTCCCAAACTCCGGCGCGAACGTCACCTGTATCACGTGTTGCCCATGCCTTATAGTACCAGCCCTTGTATCCCGCCGACAGCATTTTGAGAAAAGCATCCGGTCCGGTGATTGCAGGAGTCATGCTTGCGGTGACAAGATCGAATCGACCCCGCCATCCACGTGCATCCAAATCGATTGTTTCCCATGCAGCCTCTACCATTTCGACCTGATCGGTAAGAGCTGTTGGTAAATTTTCGGTAAGACGGGCGAGCATTTTAGGAGAGTTATCGAGAGCGGTCACTCTTCCACCTCGTTCCGCAAGTGCGATTGCAAGACGACCGGTGCCGCAGCCGATGTCGAGAATGTCCATACCTGGCGCAAAGAGCCCTTCCCTTTCGAAAGTATCCACAAGTATATTGAGAGTACGGCGTTCATTGTCACCAAATCTTTCGTCATAGCGCTCCGACATCGAATCCCAGAAAGCAGAATTTTTATAACTAACGTTGATCAGCCGGGTGTTACCCGCGATACTTGTACGCCATTGGTCAAGCCAGAATTGAGAAGAACGTATGTCAGTATTCACTTAAAAGAAACCTCCAATATGGTGTCATACTAGAATAATCGTGTTACAAAATACTATAATTGTATTACAATCTCAAGTGTTTTCAATGCTCTAACCCGCTTTCGTTCTTTGTTCAATTATCGGCTTAAGTTCTAAGAAATACAAAAGATTCTCTTACAATCAAATAAAATACAGGATAATTGAATATTGTATATAATTAGTATAAATTATTGTTTATTTTCATATTAACGAGAGTTCGATTCCCGCCGCCTTTACCATCTTTTGCATACTCAATGCTTTCGCACGCTTCGGCTGGCGGACTGATAACCTAAGAATTCAATAGAAATATTGTGTCAGAAAGAATACGGTCGAATTATTTTTGCGAATGCGGTAATGTGATTGTAAACATGCTACCCGAACCGGGAAAGCTCTCGACCGAAACCGTACCGCCGTGTGCGATAACGATATGTTTGACAATTGAAAGACCGAGGCCGGTACCGCCGAGATCACGGCTTCGTCCTTTATCGATTCGGTAGAACCGCTCGAAAATCCGCTCGAGATGCTCCTCGGGAATTCCAGCGCCGGAATCGGAAACCTTGATAATGACTGCATTGTCAGTACTCTGCGAGGAAACATTCACTAAGCTTTTTTCGGGGCTGTATTTTATTGCATTATCGATAAGATTTCCGACAGCCTGGATAAGAAGAGAGGAGCTGCACAGGAGGTTTGCCTGTTCGCATTCCTGTTTGATATCAATATCTTTGTTGAGGGCTTGTTTTTCGAACAATGCGACGGCAGCAGATAATATCGAACAGACATCAACCATTTCGAATTCAATCGTATCTTTATCGGTAAGCTGCTCGAGTCTCGACAAACTCAGCAGATCCTCGACGATACTGTTCAGACGTCTGGAATGTTTCATTGCGATATCGATGAAACGCTGCCTGTTTTCGGCATCGTCTATTGCGCCATCTTTCAGTGTTTCCAAAAATCCGATGACCGTGGCGATCGGAGTTTTTAGTTCGTGAGAGACATTTGCGACAAAATCGCGGCGGACATTTTGCAGTTTTTTCAGATGGGTAATGTCATTAAATACCAGTACCGCACCGGTCCGTCCGAGATCGGGATCGGTAAGCGGTGCACCGTGAACGTTTAAAATCGTTTCCCCGGGACAGTGAAAAACGATCTCGTCCTCAAAGAGAATTTCCTCCGACAAAATCTGTTCGATAATTTTTTGAATCGATGTATTTCTGACTGTCTCATAAATATTTTTATTTCTCGCGTCGCCGGGATAGATACCGAACATTTTTTCGGCCGCACGGTTGTATTCGACAATCCGGCCGGCAGTATCGACTGCGATGACTGCCTCGACCATTCCCGAAAGAATCGCCTCAATCTCGTTTCGCTGCTCGGAAATGGTATCGATCCGTTCGCTGAGTTGGGATGCCATGGTATTCATACCTTCCGCGAGCGCATTAAATTCATCGATATCGCCGGCCGAAACCCGATATTCGAGATCGCCGCCGGCAAAACGTAACGCGCCCTCCATCATATCCGATATCGGTTTATTCATACGCCGCGAGAGAATGAAACTGATAAAAACAGCAATAAAAAATATAACAATAACAACTCCGGCAATCTGAATGTACATTACTCTCAACGAGGAGACGATCGACGAGACCGGTCGGGATGCTCTTACAACGCAAAAAACTTCTCCGTCCCGCTGCACGGGCAGTGCGACATACATTAACTCTTTCAGCAACGTATCACTGTATCGTGTAGAGGTACCGATCTTGCCGGTCATTGCCGTTTGTATCTCTGGCCGGTCGCCGTGATTATCCATACGGTCTATGTCTTCATCCGAATCTCCGGTAACGACACCGTCGGGCTGGATGACCGTAATACGTGTGACGATCCGTGAGCCGGTTTCTTTGCAGAGCCGGTCGATTTTATCTGTATCGCCGAACGATTGTGTTTCGGTAAGCAGTTTCTCGAAAAGCTGGGCACGCACCTGAAGATCATCGTGGATCTGCATGATATGAAAATATCTGAGTGATTGTGCCGCAAAAAATGCAACCGAAAAAATGGAGATGATAGTTATAATAAGGTGAGATCGGAAAAGGTTCCAAAGAAGTTTTCTTTGTCCGGGCATATATATTAATCCTTCATCTTGTATCCAACGCTCCGCACGGTTTCGATATAATGACCGTGCGAACCAAGTTTTTTCCTCAGCCCGACGATTTGTACGTCGATTGAACGGTCGGTCACTGGATAATCGTCGCCTTTTATTGTGTCGATAATCTGATTTCGGGTAAATACCCACCCCGGCCGTTTAATCAGCATTAAAAGAAGGTTGAATTCTGTGGCGGTCATTTTCACAGGCAAATCCCCTGCATGAACTTCATATGTCGATGTGTTCAACGTGATACCATGTTTCGAATATATCGTCGCGTTTTCGACCACGCTGCCCCGCCGGAGGACCGATTTTACTCGGGCGGCAAGTACTCGCGGGCTGAATGGTTTCGATATATAGTCGTCGGCTCCGAGTTCAAGTCCGGTAACGATATCTGCCTCCTCACCTTTTGCGGTAAGGATAATAATTGGAATATGGGACATCTTCGGATCGTTTTTTGCGATCCTGCATACGTCGAGCCCCTCTATACCGGGAAGCATCAGATCGAGCAGAACGAGGTCGGGTGCACTGTTACGTATCCGTTCGAGCGCATCTTCTCCGGTTTCCGCCGTATCGATTAAATAACCAAAATTGCTCAGATTATATCTGACAAGTTCGCGCAGGTCTTCCTCATCGTCAACGATAAGTATCTTTTCTTTTGCCATGTGGGTAATATCCCGGTTGCGAAATCATTTATTCGTTTATATGATTCGTCTCATATATGAATATACAAAGAGTAAACGTGAAATGTTAATATAAAAATGAGGACGCGGAAAGATATTTTATTCATTCTTCTTTTAACCGGCCGGACAATCGCTCTTGTACGAAAACAATTAACCGGCTTAAAGACAGATGTGTTGCGATAAGACATTTGTTGCGTTTCCATTGAATTTATCGTTCATTCGGTTGTGCTATAACCGACAAACTTTTCGAAAACGCGCCGAGGTAGATGGGGAACTTCTGTGAAATGAGGGTGAGATTACCAACAAAAATAAGATTATACATAAATATGAAAAAATCAACTAAAACGCTTGACAATAGACGCCATGTCTTTTTTTTAGAGAGATGATGACTCTTGTAATGTTTTGCGAGAGCGAAGT
>CAZCDQ010000175.1:0-6580 GCA_964497605.1 uncultured bacterium | reverse complement strand
GGGGCAAGGAAGCTCTGCATTCGAATATCATGCTAGCCGGCATTCTCAACGATGTGGGCGTTGCGAACGGTATTCCGGACGGCGCCATCTCGGTTATCGAGATGACCGACCGCGAGGGTGTCAAACACATCATTGAGGCGGCAGGCATTGTCGACCTGGTAATTCCACGTGGCGGTAAGGGGCTTATACATGCGGTTGCCGACAATGCGAAAATCCCGGTGATCAAGCATTTTGAGGGGAACTGTCATGTGTATGTACATGCCACGGCGGCTCTGGATATGGCGATCGCAATTGCTGTTAACGCGAAAACGCAGCGCCCGGGCGTGTGCAATGCCGCCGAAACGCTTGTTGTCCATAGGGATATTGCCGACGAGTTTCTTATCCGTGCCGCGTCGGCGCTCTCAGGCAAAGGAGTTGAGCTTCGCGGAGACGAACGGGCATGCGCGATCGTACCCGGCATGAAAGCTGCGACGGAGGACGACTGGTACACTGAATATCTTGATCTGATTCTGGCAGTGCGGGTGGTCGATTCTCTCGAGGATGCGGTGGATCATATCAACACATATTCCTCAGGGCATACCGAAGCGATTGTTGCGAACGATATCTCGTCCACGGAATACTTTGTCACCAACATCGATTCATCCTCGGTCATGGTGAATGCATCCACTCGGTTCTCGGATGGCGGCGAATACGGGCTCGGCGCCGAGATCGGCATCTCGACCGACAAGCTGCATGCCCGCGGACCAATGGGTGTCGGAGACCTCACGACATATAAATGGATCGTGCGCGGTAACGGCACTATCCGGCAGTAACCGTCACATAAAAATATTGGAGTATAATTTGAATATTGATTCGATTAAATTCGACAAAAACGGCCTTGTCCCGACGATCACACAGGATGCCGAAACGGGCGACATATTAATGTTCGCATGGATGAACCGTGAAAGTCTTGAGAAAACGCTCGAAACCCGTGTGATGACCTACTGGTCCCGGTCGCGGCAGAAACTCTGGGTGAAAGGCGAATCCTCCGGCAACATCCAGGAGGCCCGGGAGGTGTTTGTGGACTGCGACGAGGATGTGCTTCTGTTCAAAGTCGAGCAGAAAGGGATGAAAGCGGCATGTCACAAGGGCTACAGGTCGTGCTTTTTTAGAAAGATCGACCCGGCGGACGGCACGTATTCGGTTATCGCGGAAAAAGTGTTCGATCCCGGCGAAGTCTATAAGAAATAACCGAAGCGTATACCGTTCGCTGAAATAAATGTTGTCAATTTCAATTGTAAACAGCGAACCGGGGATTACCGTTGATAATAAAAAAGCAGAGAAGAAACCCGTTAAGAATGCTCCTTGCCGCGGTTATACTGGGTATTTTAATCTATGCATCAATCGGTGTTGGAAAAAGCGTATACAGAATTTGGCGGCTTTCGGGTATCAAACGCACCGAGGTGCGAAAACTCGAACGCGCCCACGAGGAAAAACTACGGCTTGAACATGAAATCGAACGGCTGAAAACCGACTCGTTATATATTGAAGAAATCGCCCGTGATGAATACGGCATGGTCAAAGAGGGGGAAGAGGTGTTTGAAATAACACTTCCCGACTCGTCTGCGGAAGGGAATAAATGATGGCTGACGAAACCGAAAAAAAACCGACCAGTATCCATATAAAACTCAGAGCGTACTTTACGACGGGACTACTTGTTCTTGCGCCGACAATGGTTTCGATCTGGATTTTCATCCAGGCATTCCGCTTTTTTGACAGTATTTTCGGTTCACTCTACAAGAACTTCATATTCGATAATCTTGAACTGCCGACACCTCCCGGTCTCGGTCTGATAACGCTTATTGTTTTTATCATTATTATTGGTATGCTGACGCGTCTTTATGTGGGCAGAAAATTCTTTGAAATATGGGAAAATCTGGTCAATCGCCTCCCGCTCATCAACAGAGTCTATGTCGCCGTACGTCAGTTGTCGGATTCCATAGTTCAGGGCGGGAACATCCTTTTTCAATTTCCGGTTGTTATCGAATATCCCCGTAAAGGACTGTATTCGATCGGATTTCTGACCCGTAAATGCGACGGGCCGTTCTGTAAAATTGTCGGCAAGAATGTCAGCACGGTCTTTGTGCCGACAACACCGAATCCGACGTCCGGAGTGCTGATATTCGTGCCGAACGAAGACATTACGCCGCTCGATATGGGAGTTGAGGATGCGATGAAACTAATTATCAGTGCGGGAACGATTACACCCGATATCAATCTTCCCATAATCAGGACGGATCGATGAACCTCCGGAATACCAGGGCGCTCGTTTCAAAAACGATGAAAATGTCCAATTCCTCAAAGCTGGTCACCTTGATTACCGAACAGCACGGGCTTGTCAAGGTTGTCGCGAAAGGGGCACGCCGACCAAAAAGCGTGTTCGGCGCAGCGCTCGAACCGATAACGCTGATTCAATGCATGTATCATTTTCGGGACAACCGCGAGCTGCAAACTATTTCGAATGCCGACATCATCGAACCGTATTCAGCGATCAAATCCGACATCTATATGCTCACGATCGGATCGTGCATTGTCGAGATCGCACAATCGCATACGGCGCTCGAGGATCCGACCGCAGAGACATTCGGACTTGCGGTGGAGACGCTCGACGGCCTCAGTAATTCGCATCCCAATGATGCGAAAAAGCATCTATGGCGGTTCACACTTCGTCTGCTCGATGCGGCGGGATACAGTCCGATTCTTGATAAATGCCTTAATTGCGGGAAAAAGCCCGCCCATTCGACGGTTTTTTTCAATTTCAACGAGGGCGGTTTTCAGTGCGGATGCACGGAATCTCATGGTCAGTATGGCCTTACGGTCAGCCCAGGATCGCTCATGGCGATGAAAAACCTCGCCGACGGGAAAGCCGAAAATCTGCCGAAGCTCAAAATCGGCGAAAAGCAGGGTAAAGAGATCGAGAACATGGTTCTGCAGTTTCTCGCCTATCACTCAGGGCATTCACGTCCGCCGAAATCGCTGGCTTTTTTGAGGAAGATGGAGGCATGTCAAGCCTTGTGAAAGCGGTGTATCAAGTATCGTGTTATTACTGATCATTATTTACTAATATTTTACATAAAAATCATTACGGAGGATTCATGGCAAAGCAGAAAAAGAACAAGACTCCAGTCAAAATGGAAAAAATCATGAGCCTGTGCAGGAGACGGGGATTCGTGTTCCTGTCGTCCGAAATTTACGGCGGACAGTCGGCCTGCTGGGATTTCGGGCCGCTCGGCGTTGAACTGAAGAATAATATCAAACAGCTCTGGTGGCAATCGATGGTCCGCGAGAACGACAATATCGAGGGGCTCGACTCCTCGATCATTACCCACCCCCGCGTCTGGGATGCATCGGGACATGTGGAGGGTTTCAACGATCCGATGGTCGATTGCAGGGACTGTAAACGGCGGTTTCGCTCCGACGATTTCGAGGGCAATATCTGCCCCGCATGCGGCGGTGAACTCACCGATATCCGTCAATTCAATCTTATGTTCAAAACTCATATCGGGCCGGTCGAGGATTCCGCGTCGGTGGTGTATCTCCGCCCTGAAACGGCGCAGGGTATTTATTTGAACTTTTTGAATGTGGTTAATTCGACACGTCAGAAAATACCGTTCGGTATCGCACAGATCGGCAAGGCGTTCAGAAACGAGATCACCCCCGGCAATTTCATTTTCCGCTCCCGTGAATTCGAGCAGATGGAGATGCAGTTCTTTGTCAAACCCGACACGGCCGATTACTGGATGGATTACTGGAAAGAACAGCGCTGGAAATTTCATCACCGTCTCGGTATCCGCGCCGACCGTCTCCGCTGGCATGAGCACGGCCCCGACGAGCTTGCCCATTATGCGAAAAGCGCGTTCGATATCGAATACCGGTTCCCGTTCGGCTGGTCTGAACTCGAGGGCGTGCATAACCGCACCGATTTCGATCTGACCCGGCACGCGGAATTCTCCGGCAAAAATATGAGCTATTTCGATCAGGAGGCAAACGAACGGTTCGTACCCTATATCATCGAAACCTCAGCAGGATGCGACCGCACAATGCTACAGGTACTCGCCGATGCATACGAGGAAGAGCCGGGGGAGGACGAAACCCGTGTGGTCATGAGGATATCCCCGCTCATCGCGCCGATCAAAGCGGCGGTATTCCCATTAGTGAAACGGGACGGTATGCCAGAGCTTGCAAACGAGATTTATCAGGAACTCAAGACTGAGTTTGCGGTTTTCTACGATCAGGGCGGCACTATCGGACGACGATACCGCCGAATGGACGAGGCCGGAACGCCTTACTGCCTGACCGTCGATTCGCAGACGCTTGAGGACAGAACAGTCACCGTCCGCGACCGCGATTCCATGGAACAAACACGGGTGAAGATCGACGACCTTAAATCCATGATCCGCGATTCGATGAGTAATTACACTCGTCCAAATACGGTCGACAGTTTCGAAGAAACGTATGTGGAATAGGGATGATACAACGAACATCCACTGCTCGTTGATCTCGGCTGCCGTTCGAAACACTAAAGGGACCGTGGAACAGGTCTCTGCTTTTTTTTACTGCTGTACAGATGCGGCAGTTTTGATTTCGTTCAGAAGTTCGTTGTGTATGATGCCGTTGGTGACCAAAAGATCGGGCTCGTAAACCGAAAACTCCCGGCCGTCCATACCAGATACCGTTGCACCGGCCTCGACTGAAATCAGATATCCCGCCGCCATATCCCAGGGCGACAAGCGAAGTTCCCAGTAACCGTCGAAGCGTCCCATCGCCGTATAGCACATGTTCAACGCCGCTGAACCGTCTCGTCGTAATGCCTGCGCGTACATCGCGAGGTGATTGAAATAATTGAGATTATTGTCGGGATTCTCTCGGATATCATAGGGGAAACCGGTGGCGAGAAAGCTCTGTTCAAGTCTTCCGGTCGCTGAAACCGATATGGGGTTGCTATTAAGGAAAGCCCCCTGCCCTTTCTTCGCGGTGAAAAACTCCTCCATGATGGGATTGTATACAACGCCAGCCTCGATGACACCGTCAACCTCAAGCGCAATCGACACCGCCACAAACGGGTAATTGTGGGCATAATTTACTGTCCCGTCTATGGGATCGATAATCCATCGGAATTTCGAGCCTATGAGGTTAGGGCTGTCTTCCTCGGTTATGATATCGTGATCGGGATATCGCGCACCGATGATTTCGATGATCGCTTTTTCGGATTTGAGATCGACATCGGTAACAATGTCGATCCTGCCTTTATAGGATATTTCATTTTCTCTGCCGAAATGATTGCGCAGAATAACTCCACTTTCGCGGGCTGCCTTGCATGCAGTGTTATAGAATTGCAGAAGTTCGTTTTCAGTGAATAAAGTCATAGTTTATTGATTCCGAAGGTTTCCAGGCCGATTCGCTCATCAGATATAGATGATACCGAATACAACGATACCGTACAGGACGATATCGATTTGAAGCGGGAAATCGGTCAACAGGATTTCCTCCGGCTGTCCTCCTTTGCCTTTGATATGAACAAGATACAGATATCGAAAAATACCGTACAGTACAAACGGCACTGTCAGCACCATGTTTCCGAATTTTGCGATTGTCGTTTCGGACAGTGTAAAGATGATGTATGCAACCAGTGTCGCTGAGGCAACCACACCGATCATTTGATCGAGCAGATATGTGCTGTATTTGCTTAATACATTTCTATGCGCGGCCGCATTATCGGGAAGGATCGTGAGTTCATTACGGCGTTTCGAGAGTGCAAGAAAAAGCGCAAGCAGAAATGTGCAGACCAGAATCCACTCTGAAAAGATAACGTCAATAACAACCGCCCCGGCAATAACCCGTAAAGGGAATCCGGAACTGATTGCGAATACATCGACGATCAGCATTTTTTTCAGATATACGGTATAGAGGACCTGCAGCAAAAAGTACGTCAGCATGACATATCCGAAATTCACATGCAATAGAAAAGCAGCCGCGAGTGAACCGGTGCTTAACACTGTCAGATAGAGCCACCCGGCCTTAATGCTGAGATCTCCGGCGGCAATGGGACGGAATCGTTTGAGGGGATGCTTACGGTCGCTTTTGATATCGTGAATATCATTAAATATATAGACCGCGCCGGCACCAAACGAAAAGATTAAAAACGCATACAGACAGGTCAAAACGTATTCGAGATTGTTTGCGTTATTTGAAAATATGAGCGCCGCAAAAATGAGAATGTTTTTTGTCCACTGACGAATTCTCAGACACCGTATATAATGAATAATCCGCATATTCGATCCCGCAGAATAAACTCGATAAATGTGATACATAAAAATATTGCAACAACGGAACAATAAAAACCCCGGTGCATTGAAATTGTATATGTGTCTGAATATATAACATCTAAAGACACATTATCGCAAGTATAATCTTTTGAAAAATAAAAAGATGAATCATTTTTTTTAAGCCTTCTTATATAAACCACTCTCGAAACCAGATAAACATAAACCCAACTTGAGCGATTTTTGCTATTGAAAACCCTATCCGAAAGGGTTATCTT
>CAZCDQ010000174.1:0-6621 GCA_964497605.1 uncultured bacterium | reverse complement strand
TTATCAATCTGTTATATCTTGGCTCATCTGGGTTTTTGGGGGGTCGCCAGGAAAAGTATGTGATATCCGGGTGTAATATTCGGGGCGGCATAAAAAAGAAGAACAATGCAGCATACATGCCGCACGCTCTGGCGGCCCCGCACCGTTCTTTTATCGGAATGCAGGGCCGGAAAGCATATAAGAACGCTTTTAAGTTTATTTATTTTAGTGCCTATCGATTTTAAACAGCAAACAACAATATGCCGTATCATAACCACCCAATATCAGGCTTATTTCGAGTACTTGCGGAATTATCTCGATAAGCACTTTTTTTTAAGATTATTCAAAGAAAGGTACGCCCGGAACCGCGTTTGCTTTCACAGCGTCTTCGTTCAATGTGACACCCACGCCCGGTTTGTCCGGAATTGTGATATAACCATTCTGAATAATAGGATCTTCTTTAATGAGCGTATTCCAACGGTCAGCCCATCCAATCCCATGCCATTCCTGACAAAGGTGATTCGGGAACGTCGCACAGCAATGGGCTGCCGACATAGCTCCGAGCGGTGAGGAAACGCAGTGGTTCCCCATCGGAACGTAAAACAAGTTCGCAAGGTTTGCGATACGCTGACCCTCGCCGATACCGCCGCATTTCTGAAGGTCGGGTTGGATGACATCAGCCGCCTCGATATCGAGTATTTTTTTGAAATCGTGCGCAAGATACTGGTTTTCGCCGGTCGCAATCGGAGTCGATGTAGATTCATTAATTTTACGGAGCATCTCAAGGTTTTCGGCGTGAACCGGTTCCTCAAGCCACATGAGACGGAACGGTTCCATCTCGATGGCGATCTGAATCGACGACGGAAGATCATAACGGCCGTGAAGGTCAAGACAGAGATCGGTATGGGGGCCGATCGCCTCGCGGGTAGCGCCGACCTGCGCAACCATACGGTCGATTTCAGCGTTGTTGGCGGTCCAATTCCATTCGTCGAGCTTGCCCGGATCCCCCGCCCAGTCAAGGTCGAATTTAATAGCGTTAAATCCCATATTTTTAACATCGACCGCAGCCGCAGCCATATCCTCCGGCGCCGCGGTGCTGTGAGCGGTGTCGCAGTAGATGCGGATTTTATCTCGGTATTTTCCGCCGAGCATCTGATAAACCGGCACACCGATTGCCTTTGCGGCTAAATCCCATAAAGCATGATCGAATGCGGTTGCAACCGCGACATACACACCGGACTGGCTTCCGCCGAAAAATCCCCGTTGACGGAGCAAATCGAACAGCATATTGACATTAAGCGGATTCCGGCCCCTCAACATTTGCCCTAATTCTTTTACAAGATGATAGGTGCCGCGGACGGCATCCATTGCCTCACCGTACCCGATAATATCCTGATTGGTATGAATTTTAATAAATAGATGCTGTCCATGCCCGCGGTAAAATGCACAGGTGACATCGGTAATT
This sequence comes from uncultured bacterium, assembly GCA_964497605.1. Taxonomy (GTDB): domain Bacteria; phylum Latescibacterota; class Latescibacteria; order Latescibacterales; family Latescibacteraceae; genus Latescibacter. The sequence goes on along the minus strand of CAZCDQ010000174.1, from coordinate 5,177 downwards.
TGCAGGTCTGACGGCATCGACATACGGTTTTGGGCCTCGACTGCCTGATCGAGTCCGGTTCCAAAACCCGCGAGCGCAGCCGACGCTGCGGCAGTTTTCATAAATGTGCGGCGTGAGTTGTTGTTCATGGTACTTTCACTCCCTTTCTAACGGTTAGATTTGAACGGAATATTCGTTTAGAATACATGGAAAAAGTGTTATGTTTGACTAATAACAATATGACGTATTTATGTTTGATTGTGCAAGAGTTTTCTGCGAACATTTCAACGCGATTCTCGGTATGATATGTGCCGTTCCGATACGGTTTTTTATTCATATCATAATCCGATGGAGGTTATAGAAAGGATTTTAAGAATACGTTTTACAAAATCTGTCATTTGTTTTATATTCTGACATATGTCTCTGAATCAATTATGGCGATACCTGTTATGTTGGGGATTGGGATTGTCCGAAATAATTTATGTTGTTAGCTAAATGAATGTGAAAATAACGATACAGAAAAATCTCATTTTAACAAAAGGATGACTGTATGACCGCTCAGATTAAAATCCATACTATGCTACTGTGTGCGCTGTTATGCATTTCAGTCGGCGCGATGTCTGCGGCCGCTGATGCGGGACGGTGGGAGGAAGAAATTTCCGGCGAGGGATGGAATCTCTGGCTCGATCATGCTGCTGTATGGGCCGATGACGATATCTATCTGCCGCCGGTGGATATTAACTCGATTCCGGTGAATCCGCCCACCTGCGGGTGGGATATGCTCGACTCCGAATGCGACAAGGTTGTAACGGTGCCGGGCACAGTCGAGGAGCATTTCTGGGGCGATATCGGCGGAATTATTCCCGATACAGGCGGCGATTACCGCGGCGTATCGTGGTGGAGCACCACGTTTACAATCGGGCCCGAACTCCGCGGAAAAAAGATTTCGATCTGTTTCGAATCGGTCAATCTGCGAGCGGAAATATTTGTGAATCGGAAACTTGTTGGCTACGATGTCATCGGGAACACCCAGTTCGAGATCGATGTTACCGATGCGGCGATTGTCGGCGGGGAGAATCGTATCGATGTCCGTATCACTGATCCGGTCGGAAATTTCTCGTGGAACGACAATATCCTCATGCGCTGGGGAAAAAACCTGATTCCGGCGGTGCACGGTTTCGGGGGCATTACGGGAAACGTAATTGTGAAAGCTACCGACGAGGTGCATGTGGACGATATCTATGTCCAGAACAAACCGAATCCAAAAAAGGCGGAGGTCTTTGTCACTGTAGGAAATTCCTCCGGCGCGGAGCATAACGGTACGATGACGGTGGTCATTCACGAATGGAAGAAACCCACGAAAATCGTTTGGCAGAAAGATATGAAACTTACAGTGCCGCCGGAAGGCACGGAAGTTTCACTGAATGTGAACGCCCCGGACGCGAAACTCTGGGAGCTTGCCGGACATCGTACATTCAAGGCCGCCAATCTGTATGAGGCGTCTGTAGTGGTGAATTGCGATGACGGCGCTATACGCGATTCGGCGAGCCAGCGGTTCGGGTTCAGGTTTTTCACTGTGGGGGAGAAAAACGGTGATAAACGGTTCTATCTTAACGGTAAACGGGTATTTATATTCGCGGCGATGACCCGCGGATTCTGGCCGAAAAACGGCATTTTCGCCACACCCGAAATGGCCGAGCGCGATATGGAGGCGCTGATCGATCTCGGATACAATATGATGCTGCTCCACCGCGCGATAGGGCAGCCTCCGGTGATCGATTACGCTGACCGGATGGGGCTGTTTACCTATGAGGAGCCGGGAGGGTATATGCTGCTTGAAAACAGGCAGGACGATATCGACGGTCCGGACCAGCAGGCGTATGAACTGCGCCGTGAAAAACTGCGCCGCATGGTCATCCGCGACCGGTCGCTGCCCTCGATGATTATCTATAACCTTATCAATGAGGCACGGAAAGAACCCGAGCCGGACGATGTGGTGAACATCAAAATGGTGCACGAACTCGATCCATCGCGTATTGTGACCTACAACAGCGACCGAAACAGAACAATCGATTACAACGTGCGTATAAAACCTGATCCATTCAAACTGCATATGCTGCCGTTCGACGATACGCTTTATTATCACGGTTGGTGGGATCAGCATCACTGGTATGCTTACGCCGGGTATGCGGACCTGAACTACAACAATCCGCGGTATTATGTCCGCGGTGTCGTCGATGCGCCGCGGGCGCCGGTGCCCGCCGATTCCCTGAACCGCCTCGATGAGAGCGAGATCATTTTCTGGGGCGAGGAGGGTGCGTTCGGAACGATGGTGCGGCTCGAGAAAATCAAGGAGGAACTTGAGGTAAGCGGCGCGACCGGATTCCGCGAAATGGAGCATCTCGACTGGTTCGAGCATTATGATACATTCCTCGATAAGAGCGGATTTCGGAGCGCGTACCCGACAGTGGACGATCTGACCATGAGCATGGGGCACAACATGCATTATTTCCACGGTAGAAATCTCGAGAATGTGCGCATGAGTAATGTTGCGGACGGCCACAATCTCAACGGATGGGCCTCGGCCTCGACCCGTACGGACATTGTTGATATGTACCGTAACCCGACAGGAGATCCCGCGATTCTGCAGTATTATTCGCAGCCGCTCTATGTGGCGGTGAAAATCCGAGACAAGGTACTGCCCTCCGGCTTTGTCCCGATCGCTGATTTCTGGATCATTAACGAACTCGATCTCAATGGGAAACATACGCTCAAGGCGGCGTTAAAAAATCCCGACGGAGAGACTGTGTTTACCGATGAGTTTAAGGTGAACATTCTCGGCGGCGAAGAGTTTGGACAGCTCCTTGTAGAGGAGGTGTCCCTTCCCGCAGTGAATTCGCCCGGCCATTATAAACTTGAGGCGACAATCACCGATGAAAACGGGGTGGTAAAAGCGACCGGTTTTGACGATATATTTGTTGCCGATAATATGAACGGGGGACGGATGCCGCGCCGGATTGCGGTGCTTGAGAACGACGGCGCAGTCGCGGCGTTTCTGAAATCCGCACGGGATCTGACTGTCTCGTTTTACAGGCAGGGTATGCCCGAGCAGGATTGTATCATTATCGGCGCTCATGATCTCGGCGATAACGATGAGGCAGTATACGAAGACATTCTGCAGCGGGTTATTGAGGGTACGAAACTAATTGTACTTGCACACGCCGACCGTTGGGGTGAACAGCTCAATGCGGTCTCGCATTCAAAACCGCCGACCTATGAGGGTGGAGGTATCATTCGTCGCGGTAATGGGGGCCGGTATTTCACCGGCGACAGCAAATACCTCGCGGGTTTGCCGCATTCGCAGAGCATGAGCTGGGAGCACCAGTTCTTCTATACGACGGGCGATGTGGCGGGCATCAGGCTGCATAATTATGGCACCGAGCTTATTGTCGCGCTTGGTGCACAGAACACAAAAGAAATATTGAGCGGCCTCAGCCGTATCCAGCTCGGTGAGGGGCAGATATTCCTGTCAACAATGAATTTCATTGAGGCGCTGCAGTCATGGCGTCCGCAGGCGTCTGTGCCGAAAAAGCTGTTCCTTAATCTGATGGAGATTTCGGAATAGGACAAAACTCATTTTTTGACTCACCCCTCGATCCCCTCTCTACGAGTAGAGAGGGGAAGCGCCCGATAATCGTATGTAATGTTATATAGTTTATGCGCGGGGTGAGTCTGTTATTTTTATCTTTTATATCCACTATCACGGTATAAATCTTGCAATGGAAGTAAAAAACAGTCAATAAATAGAAAGGTTTCAGCTTTTGAATATCTACGCACTCATCATCCTCGCCGCACTCCTCGCGGATTATTTGCTCGATATCGTGTCGAATGGCCTGAATCTCGCTGTGCTCAGCGGCGATCTGCCGGAGGAATTCGACGGTCTGGACGATGCCGACAAATACGCGAAATCGCAGGATTACACCCGTGCGCGGACGAAATTCGGGCTTGTAACCGCAACATTCGACCTTGCGATCATTCTCATATTCTGGTTTGCGGGAGGTTTTCAGTATCTCGACACCATTGTCCGCGGCTGGGGACTGCATCCCGTATTAACGGGATTGGCATACATCGGAATCCTCCTTTTTCTCAAAACAGCGGTCGGAATGCCATTCAGTATCTATTCCACTTTTGTTATAGAGGAGCGTTTCGGATTTAACAAAACGACACCGAAAACATTCATCGCCGACTTTCTGAAAGGGCTTGCGCTTTCGGTTATTCTCGGCGGGCCGTTCCTTGCGGGTTTGCTTGCCCTGTTTCAATATGCCGGACCGTATGCGTGGGCATACTGCTGGCTTGCTGCGACATTCTATACGCTTTTCATCCAGTTCATCGCGCCGGCGTGGATTCTGCCGCTGTTCAATAAGTTCGATCCGCTCGAGGACGGCGAACTGAAAACGCGGATCATGGACTATGCGCAGTCGGTGGGCTATTCGATTGCCGGACTATATATAATCGACGGTTCACGGCGGTCGAGCAAATCGAACGCTTATTTCACCGGATTCGGCAGAAACAAGCGGATCGCCCTTTTCGATACGCTGGTGAATAATCATACCGTACCGGAACTTGTCGCGGTGCTCGCTCACGAGATCGGTCATTATAAAAAGAAACATGTGCTTCAGCGGATGGTCATCGGTATCCTGCATACCGGCGTGCTGTTCTTCCTGCTGTCAGTCTTTCTGAATCACGAGGGATTGTTTGCGGCGTTTTACATGGAACAGATGTCGATATATGCGGGATTCATCTTTTTCGGGCTGCTGTTAACACCCATCGAGCTTGTGCTGTCGGTGCTTATGAGCATGCTCTCGCGCCGGAACGAATTTCAGGCGGACCGTTATGCGGCGGAAACCTCAGGGGAACCGGATGCCATGATTCAGGCGCTGAAAAAGCTGTCAGTCCACAATCTTTCCAATCTCCGCCCGCACCCGTTCTATGTTTTCCTTCACTATTCCCATCCTCCAGCGCTGAAACGTATCAAGGCGATCCGGAATCTGTGAAACGCGCCGGGCAGAAATAATTTTCAGCAGCGGCGTGTGTCTCCTTCATAAAAAATATAGTTTTGATGCCGCATGACATTGGTCGGGTTAACATCACTCCTCTTTGGCAACAACATTCTATTTTACCCGCATAATATAGAGAAT
>CAZCDQ010000173.1:0-6725 GCA_964497605.1 uncultured bacterium | reverse complement strand
TTATTTATCAATCTGTTATATCTTGGCTCATCTGGGTTTTTGGGGGGTCGCCAGATTCTTTCTTTAATAAATGTGTTGCATAGATTGCGCAAATATTGTATTTATTTTATCATCGTTCGGAAAAATTCACCGTTTAAACAATACAGCGGTTGGAGATGTATGGTCAATAAATTATGTAATGTATGCGCTCGGTCATGCAAGCAGAGCGATTCCTCGAAAATCGTAAGCTGCCCGAAATTCCTAAAAAAACCCACCGACAGCGAATTCCGGGACATGCTGCAGGAACTCGACGAGGCTGAGCAATATGCAAAAAAACTACAAAAAAATGTCCGGGAAATCATAAAGAATAAACTGGCGGAACAAACGCCCGAGCCCCGTGATAGTGTAAAAACCAAAAGCGATACCGAACCTGACAAAACGGACGCTCCGAACCACTCAAACGATAGTGACGATTCCAATAACGATGAATGATGATAATTCCGAAGGAGATAGATAGATGATCAGAAGAGATGCCGTGAAATTTCTTTCCGCACTGCCCGCAGTCATGCCGGGATTGGGAGCGGCGGCGGTTTCTGCACGGCCCCGAAAACGTCCGCTTTGTTTCGAATATATCTCGCAGGTTACTGGGCTTATGAAAAAAATTCTCGAGACTGAATCAGGCAATATGCTTGAAGCATCCCACGCAATTGAGCGGACATTCCGGAATGGCGGGACCTGTTTCAGTCAGTGGGAAACCGGCCACTCGTTCGACGGCGACATGTTCCCGGATCGACCCGCCGGCACAAATATATTCACCATGGGATATACCATGGGTAATCCGGGGATAGAACCGAAACCGGGTGATCTGCTGTTGATCAACGTGCTCAGGAAACCACTGGACGATCCTCGGGAAAAAGGGATATTCGTCATTGGCGGACAGACACCATGGTGCGGCGACACATCCCAGACCGAACTGCTCACCGAACGAAACCGCGCACTCAGGATAAAGCCGTATTCGGATATCTGGATAAATTTCCACATTACAACCTATGGCGCACTCCTATGGTTGCCGGGAGAGACCGCACCACTCGGCCCAACCTCCGGCGCATTGGGCATGGTCACGTTCTGGGCAATGGCCGCAGATGCAGCACGGCTGCTTGCCCGCGACGGTATCGAGGTTAATGTCAAGGGCGATGAACCCGCGCTCGGCGACAATGTACCGCGGGTAAGCCTGTCGAAACAACTTGGCGAAGATTATTTTACAGAAGCACTGAAACAAATCGGCAGCATCGAGGGTGAATATGGTACAATTAAATCGATTGCAAAGGCTGCGGTCGATTGCATTCTTTCTGGCGGGAAGCTTTACGTATACAGCCGTCACCGTGAGGCGCTCAGTGCCGAGGCAAATGCAAAACGCGGCGGTCTCGCGCTTATCAACACCACTTTTGCGGAAGACAGAAATTTTAACGGCGCCGCAAACGATTTCATGATCATGGGGATTTACAGCCCGGACGACGAGGTTGATCTTGAAATGCTGGAAACATATCGAAGGACGGGCATGAAAATCGCATCCATCGGTCCTGCAACCCGCGGCGGCAGAATTCCGGATGGCAAGACGGTCCCGCGGGAAGCGGATTTTCATCTTGGATATATGTGCGATACCTACGGACTTTTCGCGATACCTGGGATAGATAAAAAAGTCTGTCCAACATCGGGATTGATTATCAATCAGATGTTCTGGGCGGTCATGGTGCAGATTGCCGAGGATATCATGGTCCGCACCGGAAACACGCCCGGAGTGCTCTCCACCGGTGCAATCATCGGCGGCGGCGATCAACGCAGACGCCGGAACGAAATGGTTAAGGTCAGGGGATACTGAGAAAAAGCTGAAAGTTATGGTCTGAAACGGTTCGTAATCGGCAGACGCCGGTCGCGGCCGAAAGAACGCGGAGTAATTTTCACACCCGGGGGCGCCTGACGGCGTTTATATTCCGACATGTCGCACATTCTGACAACACGACGCACCGTAACTGCATCGAATCCGCGCGACACGATGTCGTCCACCCCCATATCCTCCTCGATATACGCTTTCAGGATAGCATCAAGCACCTCATAAGGAGGAAGGCTGTCTGAATCTTTCTGGTCGGGGCGAAGTTCTGCGGTCGGGGGGCGCTCGATGATGCTTTGCGGGATAATTTCACTGTTCGCTTTCTCGTTTATAAGCCTGCTCAGTGTATAGACAACCATTTTCGGCACATCCTTTATCACCGCAAAACCGCCCGCCATATCGCCGTAGAGGGTCGCATATCCCGTCGCCATCTCGCTTTTGTTCCCGGAAGTAAGCACAATGCATCCAAACTTGTTGGAAAGCGCCATCAGTAGTGTACCGCGGATACGGGCCTGTATGTTCTCCTCCGCCACATTCGGTTCGGTACCTCTGAATGAATCTGCCAGCGTGTCGATAAATCCTTCGAACAGGTCCGATATTGGAAGTTCATTAAATTTGATGCCGAGATTATTGGCAAGAATCTCAGCGTCTGTCCGGGTTTCACTCGAGGTATAGTTGGAGGGCATGGTTATACCGATGACGTTCTCCGCGCCCAGCGCCTCCACTGCAATCGCGGCAACAAGCGCTGAATCGATACCGCCTGAAATACCGATAACCGCCTTTGAAAAGCCGTTCTTATTGATATAATCGTGTGTTCCCAGAATCAAGGCCTCAAGAATTTCCTCCTCCGGCGACAGCACAGACGGCCGTGTCTGCGCAACGGGCGGTTTCACCGCTTTGGTCTTTTGAATTTCCGCACAGGAAAACGTCCCCGCGGGACGGCTGCCCTCGAATGCCAGATCGACAGTCAGCAGTTCCTCACGGAACTCATGTGCCTTTGCAATGCATATCCCGGTATGGTCGAAAATCATCGAACCGCCGTCGAAAACAAGTTCATCCTGGCCGCCGATGAGATTCGTATAGGCAATTGCCGCACCGGTCGATCGCGATACCCGCTCAAGCAGTTCTTTTCGCTCGGCCTGTTTCCCTGCATGGAACGGCGATGCGGACAGGTTCAGAATGAGATCAACGCCGTGCTTTTCCGCAAGCGTGCAATATGGACCGTTCTTCATCCAAGTATCCTCGCAGATATTCAGTCCCATATTGACATCGCCCGCGAGAAACGAGACCTCAGACGATCCGGATGTAAAATACCGTTTTTCGTCGAAGACGCCATAATTAGGCAGAAATATCTTATGATACATACACTGAATCCGTCTCCCGGCGATAACCGCGGCGCCGTTATAAACTGCATCGTCGATGTTGTCGACACAGCCGATGACTGTGCAGACTGAATCGACTTGATCAGCGAACCGTTCGAGGATTTCACCGCACTGCTTTAGAAATCCAGGCTTGAGCAGCAAATCCTCCGGAGGATATCCGGTAAGCGCCAGCTCGGGGAATACGATGAGATCGCTTCCACAGGCCTCGGCCTCCCGAACAGCGCCCGTACAACGTTCGAGATTGCCCTCAAGATCGCCGACTGTCGTATTTATCTGCGCTAGTGTCAAACGAATTTCTCTCATAATAAAAATATATAACACAAACCGGTTTTATACAACGCCAATCCTCTGATTCAAACGGAAAAGTGTTCCGCTGTTTTTGAGTATTCTCAACGGTTTGTTGCGGAGTATAACTGTAATGCATTATATTTGTTTTTAACAGTGAAGCAGCTGCATGTTGCTGAAATTATTATACGGAGAAGTACCTGATGAAAAAATACGCGATACTCGAAGGAATGTTTGCCGCAGCCGCAGCGGCAGGTGCGCTCGAAACGGCGCTTCGAATCAAACACCGGTATGATGTGAAAGCACGGTTTGAACGTGAACGCTGGTCCGCCGAGAAAACATGGGAGCGATTCGATCTGCTGTCTGGGTGGGAATTGAATCCCGGATATACCTCGGACGAATTCAACATTAACAGTCACGGATACCGCGGACCGGAGCTTGCACGTGAGAAAACGTTCCGGATCGTTTGTCTCGGAGATTCGGTGACATTCGGTCAGCCGGGAGAAAAGAAGACATATCCGCAGGTCGTTCAGAAAGAATTTGCCAATATGGATACGGCGCTGCCGGTCGAGACTATCAATGCCGGTATTAACGGCCAGTTCTCATATAACATGATATTCCGTATCGGCAGGATCATGAAGCTGAAACCGGATGTTATCCTTATTCTCGCGGGATGGAACGATTTATTTTTCGAGGATATCACCCGTTACCGCGACAACCGGTATCCGTTCGCCTCAAATTGGGATATTGAATCACAGGAAACGGCGCGCTTTCATATTCTTCGTTTCCTCCGCAATAAAGTTGGTATCGCGCAGAAACGGAGCATGCCGCTGTCGTACACACCCGACGAGTTTGTTCCGTTCAATTTCGAATACAATTTGAAACGGATTATCGGACGAACAAAGCGATTCGGTGTCAAAACCGCGATCATTACCCTGCCGAAACTGCTGCCAGACGATCCGGCGAAGATCACCCCGACCATGCAGCGTAAAGCCATCCTTCCAGAATTTATCGGGCAAGGCGATGTCGGAGCGTTTCTGAAAATATACCGCGCCTATGATACGGCGATTAAAAAAGCGGCTGCGGATATGGGGATTTCCGTATTCGACGCCGAGCGGGAATTCGGGAAGCAGAAACGCTCGCGGAGTGTTTTCTTCGAGGATACCTGCCACATGACCTCCGCCGGATGCACGCTGCTCGGGAAATTTATCGCACAATGCCTTGTACGGGAGGAAGTTGTCAAATGATACGGCGGCTTGGAATTATTGGTGCGACGGTAATAATCGCGTTCATTTCTCATCACGGAATGCTCCATGGCGAAGAACTCTCCATTGTGTATACGGCGAATACCTCTGGTAAACTCACCGCTTGCAATTGCCCGACCGATCCGTACGGGGGTCTTGCCGAACGGGTTACACTTATCGAGAACCTCCGCGAATCGTTTGAACCGTTCCTCCTTGTCGACAGCGGTAATATGGTCAGTCTGTTCGGCGATTATGACGGGAAAGCCGCCTGTGTTTTGCGACTGATGAATGCGATGAAATACGACGCGGCGGGTCTCGGGATCAACGAACTGTTCAACGGAATAGAAAGCGCTGAGAAGATGGTCGCGGAAGCGGATTTTCTGCTCATTTCGACGGTTTTTGCTCCTGCCGGCAAATCAACTCAGGCATTCAAACCGTATACAATCTCTGAGATCAGCGGTGTGACGGCCGGCATAGTCAGCGTGTGCGACTCGGTCAGTCAGACACGGCTCGGCAATCCCCGTACCGGCGATTACCATATTCTTCCGATCGTAGATGCGCTAAGTCCGGTACTATCTGAGATTTCCTCCCAAAGCGATTTCACGATTGTTCTATCGGAATTGTCAAGCGATCAAAACCGGGAATTGATAGTGCAATTCCCCGAGATTGATCTTGTTGTCGAGGGATATGGCAACCGAAAATTTGTATCGCCGGATTCGTATAGTCACGGCATTATCGTCTCCCCGGGAAGCCGCGGTCAGTTTGTCGGACTGATAACGCTTGAAAAAACAGAGACGGGCGCACGGTCGGTCAAAGACCACGAATTTATTCCCGTATTAGATATCCCCGCGGATATGGATGCAATGAAAATTGTCACCGAATATGAGAATAATCTACCGTAATTTTTAAATCCTTTTAAATATTCCTCCAATCTGTTAAACTATTTTCATTATGTTTAATCTAATATATAAAGAAGAAACCGAAAACGGCGGGTTTTTGACGGCATGTTTATATCACATTTTATAACCCCACATTGAAGGAGGGATGCATGAAAGTATCACGTATTATTATCGTATTGACTGCTGCAGCTGCAATGGTGTTCGCAGGAACCGTCCTTGCACAGGATGATGCTGTCACAGTACCAAGCATTCTGACCGCTGCAAAATGCCCACTCACCGATGCTCAGAAAAAAGAGTATGACAGTATCGATTTTAGCCAGGGTTTTCAGGTTTTCAGAACTTTGTTTGAATTGTACACCGACGAACAGAACGAAGCGCTGAAAGCAAAGCTCGGAACGCAGCCCGCAGGGAATAATATGCCGGATCGTCCGCGCAATTTAATGCAGGTTGTTTTATTTGAAAAAGCAGGATGCCCTCTGACCGAATCGCAGCTCAAAAAGCTGACCGATATTCCTCGTGCCCAGGGAGGCCGCATGGGCGGCGGCCAGGCGATGATGGATATTTTCACCGCCGACCAGCAGAAAGCGATGGAAAGCATGCGCGGCGGCAGAGGTGGCGGACGAGGTGGCGGCAGAGGTGGCAACTAATTATTGAAATAGTACATTCTCCAAAAGAAAGGGGGACGATATTAGTCCCCCTTTCTTTAATTTAGCTGTTCAACAACTATTTAACTTCAACCGCTTTTTCTTTCGGAACCGCTTTTTCAGTTTTCGGCAGTTAAGATTCCGAATACCGTTTTTGTATTCGGCAGCTACTTTATCCGCACTTACTGTATCTTGAAGAGTGTGCGTCCGTTCATATTTGCCGTAGTGACGTTCAATCCTGAGGTGTTCGTCGTTGTCGTTTTTTATGTCCTGCATACGTTCGCCGGATACCGTTATCCTGTTGTCTTTCAGTACTACCTCAATATCTTTTTTGGATATCCCTTAACTCACTCGACAGTCAAAAGTTCTCAAATGTAAAATAAAAGTCAATTGAACACATCTTC